>CAUJFL010000280.1 GCA_963169165.1 Myxococcota bacterium
CAGGTCTCCGAGAGAGAGCGCGTCTTCGAGCAGGCGATCGGCTCGGCCGAGCCCGTGTTGTTCGCCGAGCAGCGCCCGATGATGGTGCTCGATCCCGCCGTGAAGGGCGCGCTCACGATCTTCACCGTCAACGAGCCCAGCGTCCGCGCGCGCCTCTACGCGGTCACGCCCGGCGACTGGGAGGCGTACCAGAAGTGGCGACGCGACTGGGACTACGAGGGCAAGCGCGGCGCGCCGCCCGGCACGCTCCTCTGGTCGCGCGTCGTGCAGGTTCGTCAGGCGCCTGACGAGCTCGTCGAGACCGAGGTCGACCTCGCCTCAGCGCTGAAATCGGGCCTTGGACACGTCGTCGCGGTCGTGGAGCCCACGCGCCCTCCGCGGCCTGACCACCCTCGAGAGTCGTGGCGCGCGTGGGTGCAGGTCACCAACCTCGGGCTCACCGCCGTCGCCGACGGCAACCGCACCGTCGCGTGGGTCACCGAGCTCGCGACCGGCGCGCCGGCCGCTGGCGTCGAGGTCAAGGCGCTGGACGGCGGGGTCGAGCGAGCCAGCTCGGGCGCGGACGGCGTCGCGACGCTCGGCGGTCGCGGCACGACGAGGCTGGTCGCGCGGCGAGGCGACGACGTCGCGGCGCTGTTCGACGGCTCGTCGGTGGGCGTGATCCACGACTCGGTCGCGTGGTTCGTCTACGACGACCGGAAGACCTATCGGCCAGGGGAGCAGGTACACGTGAAGGGCCTCCTGCGCGTGCGCGCGGGAGCGCTCGGCGGCGACGTGCGCGCCTTGCCGGGGGGGGCGCGGCAGGTGACGTGGAGCGTCGTCGACTCGCGCGGGGTCGAGCTGTCGAAGGGCGGGCGCGCGGACATCGACGAGCAGGGAGGCTTCGATCTCGCGTTCTCGCTGCCGAAGACCCCGAACCTGGGTCGCGCGCGGGTCAAGCTCAGGCTCGGCGGCGACAGCGCGGGCGCGGGCTCCACCGAGCACCAGCACGTGTTCTCGATCGAAGAGTTCCGACGCCCCGAGTTCGAGGTCACCGCGCGCGTCGAGGGAGGGCCGCACGAGGTCGGCCGCAGCGCCGTCATCGCGGTCGCCGCCAAGTACTATGCAGGCGGCGGTCTGCCGGAGGCGCCGGTCGCGTGGCGCTTCACCAGCACCGTCGCCAGCTTTCGTCCGCCGAACCGCGAAGGATACCACTTCGGCGAGAGCCCCGAGCGCCGCTGGTTCTCGTTTCGCACGCGCCACGCCGACCGCTCGAGCACCGAGACGCTCAACGGGACGACGACGGGGCAGGGCGAGCACCGGGTGCGCCTCGACTACGACGCGCTCCCCGAGGCCTTCCCGCTGTCGATCAGCGCGCAGGCGACGGTCACCGACGTCAACCGACAGGCGTGGGGCGCACAGGCGAGCGTGCTGGTCCATCCCGCCGACGTGTACGTCGGGCTGCGCCCCGAGAAGGGCTTCGTGAAGGCCGGCGACCCGCTCTCGATGGGCGTGATCGTCACCGATCAATCCGGCAAGATCGACGCTGGAAAGCAGGTGCAAGTGCGCGCGGCGCGCCTCGACTGGGATCAGCTCGACGGCGAGATGAAGGAGCTCGAGAAGGACGTCGTCTCGTGCGACGTCGTCGCCGCGACGACGCCCGTCGCGTGCCACCTCGCGACCAAGGAGGCGGGCCGGTACCGGGTGCTCGCCACGGTCACCGACCGACACGGGCGAAAGAGCCAGACCGAGCTGTTCGCCTGGGTGCTCGGCGACGGCATGCCTCAGGATCGCGACCTGCCGCGGGCCGCGGCGCGGGTCGTCCCCGATCGCGGCGAGTACGCGCCGGGTGACACCGCCGAGCTCCTGATCGTCGCGCCGTTCGCGCCGGCCGAGGGGCTCGTGTCGCTGCAGCGGCAGGGGCTCACTCACGTCGCGCGCTTCTCGATGCGCTCGCAGACCGAGGTGATCAAGGTGCCCATCGGCGAGGGGACCTTCCCGTCCGTGCTCGCGCGGATCGAGCTCGCGGGCGCAGTGCCGCGAGAGGGTCCGTCGGGTGAGCCTGACGCCAAGCTCCCGCCGCGGCCGGCCTATGCGACAGGGACGGCGACGCTCTCGGTGCCACCCAGGACCCGCACGCTCGCGGTCACGGCGACCCCGCGCGAGGCCGCCATCGAGCCCGGCGGGTCCACCGCGGTCGACGTCGAGCTGAAGGATCACGGAGGGGCGCCCGTGGCAGGCGCGACCGTGGCGGTCGTGGTCGTGGACGAGGCCGTGCTCGCGCTCGGAGCCGTGCGTCTGCCAGATCCCATCGCGGCGTTCTACGGCCCGCGCGGCGCGGGCGCCGCGACCAACCAGAGCCGCGACGACGTCGTGCTCGCGCAGCTCGACGAGAGCCGATTGCGCCTGCGCGCCAAGGTGAAGCGGGCGCCCGCGAAGAACGGAAAGAAGGACTCGAGCGCGTACGGCGTCGGCGGTGTCGGGCGCCTCGGCTCGTTCGCGGCGCCCGCGCCCGCGGCGTCCAGGGCTGAGACGAAGCCCGGGATGTCCGCGCAGGAGAGCAGCTCGCCGAAGGAGGCGGAGGCAGACGCGGCCAGCGGGTCGAGCCCCATCGCGACGCGGAAGAACTTCGATCCGCTCGCGGCCTTCGCGCCCGCGATGACCACCGACGCCGCCGGACGCGCGAGCCTCACGGTCAAGCTGCCCGACAACCTGACGCGGTACCGCGTGATGGCGGTCGCGGCGCACGGCGAGCAGAGCTTCGGGGCGGGCGAGTCCTCGTTGACCGCGCGGTTGCCGTTGATGGTGCGGCCGAGCGCGCCGCGCTTCCTCAACTTCGGTGACACCTTCGAGCTGCCGATCGTCGTGCAGAACCAGTCGTCAGCGGCGATGACGGTCGATCTGGTCGGTCGCGCGTCGAACGCGTCGTTCACCGCGGGCGCCGGGCGTCGCGTCGAGGTCCCCGCGAACGATCGCGTCGAGGTCCGCCTGCCGTCGGCCGCCGCGCGCCCCGGCACGGCGCGCTTCCAGATCGGCGTCGCGTCGGGCCGCTACTCGGATGCCGCGACGGTCGAGCTGCCGGTGTGGACGCCCGCCACGACCGAGGCGTTCGCGACGTATGGTCAGCTCGACGAAGGCGCCGCGATCCAGCAGGTGACGCTCCCCGCGGGGGTCGTGCACGAGTTCGGCGGGCTCGAGCTCACCACCTCTTCGACGCAGGTCGCCGCGCTGACGGACGCCGTGCTCTACCTCGCGCGCTACCCGTTCGACTGCAACGAGCAGCTCGCGTCGCGCGTGATGTCCATCGCGGCGCTCCGCGACGTGCTCACCGCGTTCGGCTCGCCCTCGCTGCCGAAGCCGCCCGAGCTGCTCGACGGCGTGAAGCGCGACCTCGCGAAGCTGCGCGGGCGACAGCACTGGTCGGGCGGGTTCTCGTTCTGGGGCGGCGACCGCGAGGCGTGGCCCTACCTGTCGATCCACGTGATGCACGCGCTCGCCCGCGCGAAGCAGAAGGGCTTCCCCGTCCCCGAGGACACGCTGTCGCGCGGCCTGTCGTACCTGCGGCAGATCGAGCGACACATCCCGCCCAACTACCACCCCGAGACGCGTCGCGCGCTCATCGCCTACGCGCTCTTCGTTCGCAAGCGCCTCGGCGACGGTGACCCCGCGCGCGCGCGCAAGCTCATCACCGAGGCGGGCGGCGTCGAGCGCGTCGGCCTCGAGGCGCTCGGGTGGCTGCTGTCGGCGATGACGGGCGACGCGGGGTCTTCGTCCGAGCTCGACGCCATCCGGCGGCACCTCGCGAACCGCGTCAGCGAGACGGCGGGCGCCGCGCACTTCGTCACGTCGTACGAGGACGGCGCCCAGTTCTTGCTCAGCTCCGATCGCCGCGCCGACGGCGTCATCCTCGACGCGCTCATCGAGGACCAGCGCGACAACGATCTCATCCCGAAGGTCGTCGCCGGGCTGCTCGCGCACCGGAAGGCGGGCCGCTGGTACAACACCCAGGAGAACGCGTTCGTGCTGCTCGCGCTCGACCGATACTTCTCGACGTACGAGAAGGCGACGCCCGACTTCGTGGCGCGCGCGTGGCTCGGCGACTTCTACGCGGGCGACCACGCGTTCCGAGGGCGCACGACGGAGCGACACCAGATCGACGTGTCGATGAAGACCCTCGCCGAGCTGGGCTCGGCCCCGCTCACGCTCGCGAAGGACGGCGAGGGGCGCATGTATTACCGCGTCGGCATGCGGTACGCGCCCGCTGACCTGCGCCCGCCGTCGGCGGAGCACGGGTTCACGGTCACGCGAAGCTACGAGGGCGCCGAGTCTCCAGACGACGTGAAGCGCGATCCCGACGGCACCTGGCGGGTGAAGGCCGGCGCCAAGGTGCGCGTGCGCGTCTCGATGGTCGCGCCGTCGCGTCGCTACCACGTCGCGCTGGTCGATCCCTTGCCCGCGGGGCTCGAGCCGATGAACCCCGCGCTGGCCGTCACCGGCGCGATCCCGACCGACGAGCAGGCCGAGTCGCAGCGCGCGGGCGGGCCGTGGTGGTGGTCGCGCACCTGGTACGAGCACCAGAACCTGCGCGACGAGCGCGTCGAGGCGTTCACGTCGCTGCTGTGGGATGGCGTGTACGACTACACGTACGTCGCGCGCGCGACGACGCCGGGCGCGTTCGTCGTGCCGCCGCCGAAGGCCGAGGAGATGTACGCGCCCGAGACCTTCGGGCGGGGCGCGGGTGACAGGATGGTGATCGAATGAGCCGCCCCCACGTCGCCCTCCTCACCCTCGCGCTCGTCACCTGCTCCATCACGTCGCGCGCCGACACCGTCACGTGGACGCAGCGCGCGCCGGCGACCTCGCCCTCCGCGAGGAGCGGCGGCGCGATGGCGTTCGATCCTTCGCGCGGCAAGATCGTGCTCCACGGCGGCACGACGAAGGCGGGCGTCTCGAACGAGACCTGGGAGTGGGACGGCTCGACGTGGACCGACGTCACGCCGTCGAACGCCGCGGATCGGGGTCCGAAGCGCGCGTTCGCGTCGATGGCCTACGCGCCGAGCAGGGGGATCGTGCTCATCGGCGAGGATGACGTCGCCACCTCGGGAGGGACCAACGCGTGGGTCTGGGACGGCCTCACGTGGCGCGGCGAGTCGTTGCCAGGACCGACCGGCCGCATCGCGCCGTCGCTCGTGTATCAGCAGGTGACGAAGGCGCTGACGCTGTTCGGCGGCTCGTCGGTGCCCACGTCGGACGATCAGACGTGGGCGCTCGCCGACGGCGCCGACGTGTGGATGAGCGCGCCGACCACGGTGCGCCCGAAGGCGCGCTACGGCGCCACGCTCGCCTACGACACGAAGCGAGGCGTCTCTGTGCTCTTCGGCGGGAAGCTCCCGAGCGCGGATCCCAAGGCGTTCAGCGACACCTGGGAGTGGAGCGGCACCGCGTGGAAGGCGTTCAACGGCGCGGTCCCGGAGGGGCGTGCCTTCGCGGCGTCGGCGTTCGATCAGTCGCGCGGCGTGCTCGTCGTCTTCGGCGGCCTGGGCTCGAGCGGCGCCGCTCCGGTGGATCTCGGTGACACGCAGGAGTTCGACGGGCAGAAATGGTCCGCGCGATCGACGTCGACGTCCCCGCAGCCGCGCGTGCAGGCCGTCGCCGCGTACGACTCGAAGCGCTCCGAGGTGGTGATGTTCGGCGGCCTGTCGATCGCGAACGCGGGCGCGACGTTCGGCGAGACATGGGTGTTCCGCGGCGCCGGCACCACCTGCGCGAGCGCGGCCGACTGCGTCGGCGCCTCGTGCGTCGACGGCGTGTGCTGCGGGCAGCCGCAGTGCGGCGCGTGCGAGGCGTGCGACGTGCCCGGCGCGATCGGCCTCTGCTCTCCGGTCAAGGCTCGAGACGATCTCGACACCTGCACCGGTGAGTCCACCTGCGACCCCGCGGGCTCGTGCCGCAAGCGGGGAGGCGCGACTTGCGGCGCCGACGGCGACTGTGCGTCAGGGCACTGCGCGGACGGCGTGTGCTGTGACACGGGCTGCGCCGAGCGATGTGATGTTTGTTCTAAAACGGCGGGAGCGAGCGCCGACGGGGTCTGCACGACGCTGCCGAAGAGTTCGAGCGGCACTCCTTCCTGTGCGCCGTATCTGTGCGGTGGCGCGGCGGCGTGCGCGGTCTCGTGTGCTGGCGACGAGGACTGCGCGACGGGCTCGCGGTGTGTGTCCGCGGCCTGTGTCCCGGGAGGCGGGGCGAAATGCAGCGGCGCGGTGACGCTCGTCGGCGCGGACGGAGAGACGCGGAGCTGCGCGCCGTTTCGCTGCAGCGCCGGCGCGTGCACGACGTCGTGCCAGACCGCTGACGACTGCGCGGCTGGCAACGCCTGCACGTCGAGCGGTGCCTGCGTGAGGGCGGAGGCGCCCGCCGCACCCCCCGCCGAGTCGTCGTGCGCGTGTGGGCTGGTCGGGGATGGCTCGCCTCGCGCGGTGGCGGGCCTCGCGCTGTTCGTCGCCGTCGCCGGTGCGCTCAAGGCGCGTAGGTCACGCCGACCACGGGCGTGACCAACACCGACGTGCCGGTCAACGTGGCGCGCGGGTGTCCCGCGAGATCTCCGGTCGGCAGCAGCACCTCGTCGCGCGTGGCCTCTCGCGTCGCCGGCTTCAGCGCCGACAGCGCCCACAGCGCGACCCCCGCGCCGAGCGACGCGCGCTTTCCGAGCGCGACGGTCACGCGCACCTCGGGGGCGGCGTAGAGCGACCACCCGGACCCGGTCTGGGTCGAGCTGGCCGACGCGACCGTCTGGTCGAGCGAGTACTGTCCGCGGCGCGCGTCGCGCACCGACAGCGGCGCGACGCCGAGCCCGAGGCGCGCGTGAAGCGCGACGCGCTCGCCGCGCCGCACCGAGAGCCACGCCCCCAGCGGCGCCGCCCGGAGCCTCAGATCGTCGGTGACGGCCCCGTGAGCGGGTGGGCGACCGTTGGGCAGCAGGACATCGGCGCGGTTCGTCAGGGCTTGCCCGGCGCCCAGCCACCCGGCCTCGACGCCGACCGCGAACGATGGCGTCACGCGCGCGCCGACTCCGACGCGCACGAGCGCGGCGACGACGAGGCCGCGCTCGCACGGGGACGCGCAGGACGCGGCGAGCTCTCCGCCCATCGTCTTGCCCAGACCGCCGCCCGCGTCGACCGACACCTCCCACGCGGTCGCCGACGCCTCGACGCGGGCGGACGCCCTCACGACCCGCGCGTCCCCGTCCTCGAGCGCGACCATCGACGTCCACGCGGGACGCCCGGAGAAGCGGACCTCGAGCCGCACGTCGCCGCGCGGCAGCCTCACCTCTCGCGGCGCGGGTCCGAGCTCGACGCCGTCGACGAGCACGGTCGCCGGCGCGTCCGCCTCGACGCGCAGCGACGCCGACAGCGCGCGCGCGGGGACGCGGAGCGCGGTCACCGCGTCGGCGCGGACGCTCGCGTCGAGCGGAGCGGTGCCCGTCTGCGCGGGGCCCCGGAGCCACACGACGTGCGGACCCGCCGCGGTCGCGCCCTCCCACGGCGTGCGCCCGACGAGCGCGCCGTCCAGCCAGACCTCGAGCCCCGCGCCGGTCGACTCCTCGACGCGCAGCCGGCCGATCGCCGCGATCGCCACCATGTTGCCCGTCACGCGCGCGCGCTGTCTCCCGGCGACCATCACGCGCGCCTCGAAAGGGGCGCGCCCGTCGCGCAGCACGCGAACCACGTGCTCGCCGGCGGACACCTCCAGGGGCGCGGGCATCGGCAGTCGGCCGCGCTCCTTGCCGTCGACGAGGACGGTCGCTCCTGGTTCGTCGAGCGCGATCTCGAGCGCGCCGATCGCCCCCTCGAGCTCGTCGAGCTCGCGCCGGATCGCGGCGCGATCGTCCGCGCTCTGATCGGGAAACTCGCGCAAGAGCGCCTCGAACATCGCCCGCGCCTCGTCGAAGCGGTGCAGCCTGCGCAGCACCACCGCGGCGTTACGCGTGTTGCCACGAGACGGCGCGAGCCGACGGGACGCGAGAAACTCGGCGAGCGCCGCCTCGAGCGCGTCGTCACGGAGCAGCGATACGCCGCGCTCGAAGCGCGCCCTCGCCTCGTCCCGGGCGGTCTCGGGCGGATCGACGGCGCGGGCGCTCGCCGCGAGCGCGCACACGGCGAGGACGATCCGCGCGCACGTCGAGCGCGCGGTCAATCGAAGCCCGACGTCGCGTCGACGCGCGTCCTCGTGGCGGTCGAGGTGACAGCGGGCGCCGCGCTCGCGGTCGGGACAGGCGCGGCCGACGCCCGCGGGGCGACCCTGCGCGTCGAGGGCGGAGCGGCTCGGGCCGTCGTCGACGGCGCGGAGCTCGCGGACATGTCCGCCGTCGCCGCCGAGGGCGCGAAGTGCGTCGGTGAGGGGGCGCTCGTGGCGCTCGCCGCGACGACCGTCGACGCCGACGCCGCGCCTCGAAGGGAGGCATCATCGCCGCGACCCACGTGCAGCAGCGACCACGCGGTGGCGCCACCCACGGCCAGTACCCCCGCGATCAGCGGCCAGCGAGGCGGGCGCGCCGCGGTCGGCGGCGCGGAGGGCCGACGCACGCTCGCCGCCGTGGTCGACGCGGTCGCGACCTCGGTCGTCGCGAAGCCGCTGATGGGTGGCACCGTGACCCGTGGAGGCGTGGCGTCCTCGAGCGTGACGCCAAGCTCGTGCGCGTGGAGCCGTCCGTCCGCGATCTCCGCGAGCGCGGCGCCCATCTCGAGCGCGCTGGGCCACCGGCGCTCGCGATCGAGCTCGAGCGCGCGCGCGATGACCGCAGCGAGGCGCGGATCGACGCCCGGCGCGACGTCGGTGAGCGGCGGCGCGGGGGTGTGGGACACCGCCATCAGCAGCTTGGCGAACGAGCTGATCCCCGCGTGGGGCGCCGCGCCCGTGACCAGCTCGAACAGCACGATCCCGAGCGAGAAGAGGTCCGAGCGCCCATCGAGCGCGACGTCTCCCGCGGCTTGCTCGGGCGACATGTACAGCGGCGAGCCGACGAGGTGCCCCGTCCGCGTGAGCGCGTGGCTGGCCGCGGCGTCGATCGCCGCCTTGGCGACGCCGAAATCGAGCAGCTTGACGAGCAGGTCTCCCGCTTGCTCCGCGAGGAAGAGGTTCGCGGCCTTGACGTCTCGGTGCACCACGCCCGCCGCGTGCGCCCGCTCGAGCCCCGCGCACGCCTGCCGACCGATCCGCGCGACGAGGCTCGAGGACATCGGCCCCAGCCTCGCCAGCGCCGTCGCGAGGTCACGCCCTCGAAGGTACTCCATCGCGAGGAAACGGCGCCCGGTCGCCTCGTCGACGCCAGCGTCGAGCACCCCGACGATGTGGGGCGAGTCGATCGACGCCATCGCGCGCGTCTCCCTGTCGAAGCGGGCGGTCGAGGCCTCGTCGGCCGCGCCGAGGATCACCTTCACCGCGACGCGCCGCCCGGTGACCAGGTGCTCCGCGAGCACGACCTCGCCCATCCCGCCCTGCCCGAGCGGGCCGAGGACGCGGTATTTCGAGGCGATCGTCTGTCCCGCGGTGAGCACCGTCTCCCTCGGTCGAACCTATCGCAGAGCCGTGACACGCGGTCGAGACGGTTGTGTGTGCTAGTCGAACCGTGACGCATGGCTGATCCACAATTCTATCGCCGCCCGCTGCCCATCGGGCTCGTTCCGTTCGCGAGCCCGGAGGGGCGAGCGCTGTTTCGCGAGGCGCTCGAGGCAGGCCAGCTCGAGGGGTGGTTCACGCTGTCCGAGCAGTTCCAGACGCAGTCGGACCCGTCGTTCTGCGGCCTCGGGACGCTGGTGGTCGCGCTCAACTCGCTCGGCATCGATCCTGGTCGTGTGTGGAAGGGGCCCTGGCGGTGGTACAGCGAAGAGCTGCTCGATTGCTGCCTGCCGCTCGACGCCGTCCGCGCGCGCGGCGTGACGCTCGGCCAGTTCGCGTGCCTGGCGCGCTGCAACGGCGCGACCGCGACGGTGCGCCGCGCCGACTCCGCGACCGTCGACGAGCTGCGCCGTGATCTCGAGGAGGCGAGCGCCGCCGCCGAGGGCATCGTCGTCGCGGCGTCGTACTCGCGGCGCGCGCTGGGCCAGACGGGCGACGGCCATTTCTCGCCCGTCGCGGGGCTGCACGCGGGGCGAGACCTCGCGCTCGTGCTCGACGTCGCGCGCTTCAAGTACCCGCCGCACTGGACGCCGGTGACGGCGCTCTTCGACGCGATGCGATCGATCGATCCCGTGACCGGGCACGCGCGCGGGTGGGTGGTGCTGCGCCGTCGCACGTCGCCCGGCGCCACGCTGCTCTCGCGGCTCGGCGCGGCGGGCGCGCCGTCGCTCGAGCGGGCGCGCGACGAGATCGTCGGCGCCGCGCGGGCGCTGTCGTCTCGACCGAGCGGGTCGATCACCGAGCTGTTCACGGTGCTCGCGGAGAGCGTCGGCGCCAGCGCCGAGGAGCTGATGGCCGAGCTCCCGAGCGCGCTCGAGGGGCTCGACGCGAGCACACGCGCCGCGCTCGAAGAGCTCCTCGCCGCGCTCGAGTCCTCCCCGGCTCACGCGGCCGCCTCCGCCGCGATGCCAGCGCTCGCCCGCGTGACGCTCGGTCTCGTCGCGCTGCTCACGCTCGCGCTGCC
Organism: Myxococcota bacterium; assembly: GCA_963169165.1. Classification (GTDB taxonomy): domain Bacteria; phylum Myxococcota_A; class Polyangia; order Polyangiales; family Polyangiaceae; genus JADLFU01. Next base: position 10,619 of record CAUJFL010000280.1, read on the forward strand.
CGAGCAGACGCTCTCCTCGACCGCTCGAGACGCGCGCGCAGGGTGGCTCGACGCGCTGCCCCCCGCGCTCTCCGCCGAGGTGGCCGCGCTGAAGGATCAGCTGGCGTCGCTCGTCGAGGCGGCGAGGTCCGACGTCGAGCCCGCGCCGTGCGCGGCGGGTCGCGATATCCTCCCGTCTGATGAGCGACGATAAAATCAACAAAACCGACGAGCAGTGGCGCGCCGAGCTCACGCCCGCCCAGTATCAAGTGCTGCGTCAGAAGGGCACCGAGCGCCCGTTCAGCGGCGAGTTCGATGATCACCGCGCGCCGGGCACCTACGCGTGCGCGGGCTGCGGAGCGCCGCTGTTCGACTCGGACACCAAGTTCGACTCGCACTGCGGCTGGCCCGCGTTCTTCGACGCCATCGCCGAGGGGCGCGTCGCGCGCCACGAGGATCGGTCGCACGGCATGCGCCGCGTCGAGGTCACCTGCGCGCGCTGCGACGGCCACCTCGGCCACGTGTTCGACGACGGCCCGCCGCCCACCGGCGAGCGCTACTGCATCAATTCCGTGAGCCTCTCGTTCCGTTCACGCTAAGTTTCGCCTCCCAACCGCGCTCACGCGCCTCATTTCGGAGGGATCATGGCCAAGGGACAGGAGAAGCCGAAGACCAACAACAAGCCCAAGCTCTCGACCAAGGAGAAGCAGCAGAAGAAGAAGGACAAGCAGGCGTCCAAGGGCAAGTGAGCCCGCGCTGAGCTGTTCCTCTCCGGGCTCGCGAGGTCGCGCCTCGTGGGCCCGGATTCGTGTCGGGCGTCACCAGTCGAGGATCGCCGAGCCCCACGTGAAGCCGGAGCCGAACGCCACCATCGCGATCTTCATCCCGCGCTTCAGCTTGCCCGAGCGCGCGGTCTCGGCGAGCAGGATGGGGATCGTCGCGGCGGTCGTGTTGCCGTAGCTCTGGATGTTGGAGAGGAGCTTGTGCTCCGGGATCCCCAGCTGCTCGGCGACGTACTGGTTGATGCGCAGGTTCGCCTGGTGAAACAGGAAGTAGTCGATGTCGTCGTGCGTGAGGCCCTTGGCCGAGTACGCCGTGAACAGGGCGCCGATCATCCGCTCGACCGCGTGGCGAAACACGAGCTTGCCGTCCATCTGCGCGTACATCATCAGCGGCTCGACCTGTCCGACGCCGTGCTCGTTCACCGGCATGAAGGGCCGCTTCTTCAGGTCCCAGATCTTCTGCGACAGCACGTCGGCGAAGCGGCCGTCCGCGCCGAGCCACCAGCCGCGGACGCCGCGATCCTCGTCGGTCGCGCGCAGCACGACCGCGCCCGCGCCGTCGCCGAACAGGGAGGCGATCGAGCGACCGCGCGTGGTCCAGTCGAGCGCGGCCGAGTGCAGCTCCGCGCCGACCAGCAGGATGTTCTTGTAGACGCCCGCCTCGATCATCGAGGTCGCGGTGCCGAGCCCGTACAGGAAGCCCGAGCACTGGTTGCGCACGTCGAGCGCGGGGACGAACTTGGCGTCGGCGCCGTCGCACAGGCCGAGCTTCTGCTGCAGGTACACACCTCCGCCCGGAAAGCCGACGTCCGGCGACAGCGACGCGTAGACGATGAGATCGAGGTCGCGCGGCGTCAGCCCCGCGTCTTCGAGGGCGTGCTTCGACGCCTCGAGCGCGAGGTCGGAGGTGGCGGTGCCCTCGTCGGAGTAGCGTCGCGCCTCGATGCCGCTGCGCTTGACGATCCACTCGTGGGTGGTGTCGAGGCCGTAGACGGTGCGAAGGTCATCGTTGGTGACGACCCGAGGCGGGACGTAGAATCCGGTGCCGGCGATGTAGGCGTTGGTCACGTGCGTGGGCGCGGATGTCAGCCGACTCCGCGGGTGGCTGCCAGCACTTTCACGGGCGCCCGGTGAGGTGATGACGGTTGTCAGACGCCGTCGTGAGCGTATCGTGACGAGACGATGCGCGCGATCTGGTGGGTGCTGGTCTCGGCCCTGCTGTGTGCCTGCGCCGGCGACGACGGGAGGGTCACGCTCACCGAGCGCGAGCAGATGCCGAAGGGCGCTCCCTGTCGCACGTCCGCCGAGTGCGCCGAGGTCGAGGCGCGCTGCACGACCGAGGATCCACAGCCCGTCTGCACGGGCTCGCTCGCGTCGGGGGCGTTCGAGCGAGAGTGCGCGGGCGCGACCAACGAGGCGGCGCTGACGTGCGCGGGCCTCGTGTGCATCTCGTTGAAGTCGAACGCGCAGCACAAGGCGGGGCAGTGCTCGGCGTCGTGCGTCACCGACGCGGAGTGCGGCTCGGCGGGCGTCTGCCTCGCGGTGCTGGACGGGCACTACTGCTTTGGCGGCTGCGGCGACGGCGATCCGTGCGAGGGGGGCTTCGCCTGCGTGCCGGGACCAGGCGGTCGGCGGATTTGCAGCGTCACGCCTTGAGCGCCGCGGCGGCCTCACGCGCGGCGGCGCCGTAGATCCCCTTCGCCATCAGCGAGGTGGCGCTGGCGACGCGCGCGGCGAACACCTCCGAGTGCGCAGCGGCGACCTCGAGGTCGTCGGGCGCCGCGAGCCGCGCCCAGCGCGCGAGCTGCACGGCCTTGCGCAGTGACACGTCGTCGCCCGCGTCGAGCAGCGCCCGCGCGCGCGCGGCGAGCGTCGACGCGCCGCCCGCGAGCGCCGCGATCTCCTCGGCGAGCGCGCGCTCCGGCGCGGGGTGCAAGGCGGCGGGATCGCCGGTCCACCAGCCGCCGTACTGTCGCCACACGTTGCGCAGGATGAACTCGGGCTCGTCGTAGATCGGGCTCAGCCAGGGCAGCTCGGCGAGCTCGCGGGGCAGCCTCACGCCGTGCAGGATCGCGTCGAGCGGCTCGCCCGCGTTCATCCGCGCGAGCGCCCCGTCGTGGAGCGCCTCGAGCGCCTCCGCCGTCGTCGAGAGCACCCGCGCGATGACGTCGCGCCCCGCGAGCGGCAGCCCGTGGCTGGGCAGCAGCAGGTCTGGCG
>CAUJFL010000281.1 GCA_963169165.1 Myxococcota bacterium
TCCCCGGCACGCCGTTGATGGCGCGCTCGAGGGTGATGAGCGAGGACTCGACGAGCACGTGCGCGCTGGCGCCCGGGAAGGCGAGCGACACGATGACGCGGGGGGGCGCGATCTCGGGGAACTGGGAGACCGGGCGGGTCTTCATCGCCATCAGACCGACGAAGACGAGCAGGATGGACAGCACCATCGCGAGGACGGGCCGCTTGAGGAACCGGTTGGTGTTCACTTTCGTGACCTCGGCTGGACACAAAGCGCGACGAGGCGTGACGCCTCGCGCGCGGAGCGGGACTGCAGGGCTCTAGAGGGCGCCCGCGAAGCTAATTCGGCCGGCACCTCGAGGTGCTTCATCACCTCGGCGGCGGGCTGCAGGTCGATGTCGACGGTGCCGCCGTCGCGCACCTTGCGGAGCCCGTCGATGAGGACCTTGTCCGTCTCGGCGAGGCCGCTGCCGACGACGAAGGTCTGGGGCAGCTCGTGGGCGACAGTGATCGGCCGGGCGTGCACGACCCCGGCGTCGTCGACGACGAACACGAAGCGCTTGTCGAGCACCTCGAACGTCGCCTTCTGCGGGATCAGCAGCGCGTGCTTCAGCGGGATCGTCATCAGGACCTTGCCGGTCTCGCCGTGGCGCAGCAGACCGTTCGGGTTGGGGAACGCGGCGCGGAACGCGACGTTGCCAGACTCGTTGTTGAAGTCGGCCTCGATGGTCTCGATCTTCCCGGGCTGGTCGAAGATCTGTCCGTTGGCCATCATCAGCTTCACGTCGGTGATCTGGGCCTCTTTGGGCTGGGACTTGTACTCGAGGTACGCGGCCTCGCTCACGTTGAAGTAGACCCACATCGTGCTGTTGTCAGCCAGGGTGGTCAGGAGATCGCCCTCGGAGACCAGGCTGCCGAGCCTGACCTGGAAGCGGCCGGTGAGCCCGTCGAACGGGGCGCGCAGCTCGGTCAGGGAGCGCTCGGCGCCCGCCAGCGTGACCTGCGCCTTCGCCTTGTTGAGCTTGGCCTTGGCGACCGCGAGCTCGTTGGGAGAGACGATGCTCTTGTCGGCGAGGATCTTGGTGTTTCTGTACTCGATCTCGGTGAGCGCGGCCTCGGCGGTCGCCTTGCCGACCTCGGCCTGGTAGATGATCGGGAGCAACTGGAAGAGCTTGTCGCCCTTCTTCACGTGCTGCCCCTCGTCGATGTAGGTGGCCTGGAGGTAGCCCTTCTGCAGCGCGCGGACCTCGATGTGCTGGATCGCGTGGATCTGCGCGACGAACTCGTCGACGAGCTGGGTGTCGGTGCGCATCGGCGTCGTGGCGGCGTACTTGGGGCGCGCGACGTGCTCCTCTGCGTGGGCGCGGTGGCAGCCGGTCGCCCCGACGAGCGACAGCGCGGCGAGGGAGAAGACGAGGGAGAGGGAGGACTTGAGTTTCACGACGCGCCCCATTTGGGTTCGAGTTTGCAGGGTGACCTGCGGTCGCCGGAGGAGGTCGAGTGCTCGCGTGCTCTCCGCCTGACGAGGTGACTAGTAGCGCAAAGTTGGGTCGTGTCGCCCCCTTCTCGACGTCATTTTTTCCCGCGTGTCGTGCGCTTCGCCGCTCGCGTCGTGTCATCGCAACACACCCGATGACGCGGCGCGATTTGGGCATTCACGCGGGTCGCCGGGCGCGTGTCATTTGGACACGACCGATGAAAATTGACCCACGGTGGCCGTCGGGTGAATAAAAAAAAATCTCGCGAGGGCGGCCTCGACGACCCCGAGCGGCCGAGCGGCGCCCGCCCCTCGTCGTCACGCCTCCTGTTGTTGGCCCGCGCCGCGGGCGCGCGCTAGTACGCGCGCATGCGCACCTCCGCGACCCTCCTCCTCGCCGCCACGCTCGCCGCCGTCGCCGCCACCGGGTGCAAGCGCGAGCAGCGCCACGTCGCCAGCCCCACGTCACCGCCCGCGGGCCCGGTCCCGATGCTCGCCGCGACGCCCGAGCAGCAGGAGGCGGTCGCCAGCGCGGCGTCGGGCCAGGAGGGCGGCGGCCTCACGATCAGCGCGGAGATCCTCGCCCTGTGCCCCGGGATCAAGCCGCCGAAGTTCGGCTTCGACTCGGCCGAGCTGCGCGGCGAGTGGCAGACGGCGCTGCGCACGCTGTCCGACTGCATGCGCGCTGGAAAGCTCGCCGACCGATCGGTGCTGCTCACCGGCCACACCGATCCGCGCGGCGAGGACGACTACAACCTCGCGCTCGGCGGCCGCCGCGCCGAGTCGGTGAAGCGCGCCATCGTCTCGTTCGGCGTCGACGGCGCACGCATCGACGTGACGTCGCGTGGCGAGGTCGACGCGACAGGCACCGACGAGGCCGGCTGGGCGAAGGACCGCAAGGTCGACATCTCGCTCAAGCAACCTGCGCGCGCGGCGTCGGGCGGCTGACCGTGCGCGACCTCGACGGCTACACGAGGTTCGGCGTCTTCGCGTACTCGCTCGGCGCGCACGTCGCGCTCGTGCTCGCCGCGATGTCGCTCGGGCGCGTCCCGCCGGCCGCGGCGCACGCGGCGCCTCCACCGTCGGAGCTCACCTTCGTCGAGCTCGCGCAGCCCCCCGGGCACGCGTCCGCGGGTGGTGGTGATGCGCCGGCTTCGGGCGAGCGTGGCGCGCGAGCGCGCGGACACGCCGCCGCGCCTTCGCCGCCCCTCCCCTCTCTGCCGGGCGCGCCGCAGGCGACGCCCGCCGCGACCTCGCTCCCGGGCGCGGTCGCGGTGACGAGCGCGACACCCGCCTCGAGCGCGAGCGAGCTCGCCGAGGCGGTGCGCCGCGCGATGCTCGCGCCCGCGGCGTCCGGCGCGCCCGGCGCGCCAGGTGGCGGTGGAGACGGCGGCGCCGGGCTCGGCTCGTACAAGGCTGTCCTCGCCGGCTGGCTGCAAGCGCGCGTGGCAGGCGGCGGCGGCGCGGCCGACGAGCCGCACCCTTCGCTCCGCGTGACGGCGCGCGTGACGCTCTCGCCCGCGCGCGCGATCACGGGCTTCGCCATCCTCTCGCCGAGCGGCAACGCCGCGTTCGACGCCCGCATCGAGGGGCGACTGCGCGCGCTGTCCTCGTCCGGCGCGACGCTCCCGCCGCCACCCGACGGCGTCGAGGCTCCACCTGCTCTCACGGTCGCCTTCACATGCAAGCCCAACGAACGCTGCGCCTTACCCTCGCGCTGTCCCTCTCGGTCGTCGGCGCGGCGCGCGCCCAGGCTCCGGCAGACGACGTGATCGAGGTCGACGCGTCGCTGCGCGCGCTGCCGCTCG
>CAUJFL010000282.1 GCA_963169165.1 Myxococcota bacterium
CATCGCGGCGACCACCGCCGTGCTGCTGTTCGTCTCCCTGTTGCCGTTCCTGACAGGGATGGTCGGGCCGCTCTACGTGCCCATCGCTGGTTTCCTCGGCGTCGTGCTGTTCGCGTGGGCGGTCATCGGGCTGCGTCCCGAGGCGGGCGACCGCTGGGCGCGGAGCTTCTTCGGCGTGTCGATGCCGTACCTCGTGCTGCTGTTCGCCGCGATGCTCGCGACAAAATGAGCGAGGCCCGCCGGCGAGCCTCGCCGACGGGCCCCGGCGCTGATCAGAACAGCGCGTCGAAGGTGACCGCGTCCTGCTTCTTCTGCTCGAGCAGGCGGTTGACCGCGCGAAGGATGCGAGTCTTCATCGGGCCGGCGACGGCGCCGCCCGCGAGCGCGGCGCTCATCGCGCGCGGGGTGACGGGCCGACCGCTGCGCGGACGCACCTTCTCGGCGTTCTTGTCCTTCGGGGCGTCGCCCTTCTTGCGCTGCTTCGCGAGCAGGCGGATGGCGCGATCCTCGGGGCGGAGCTTCTCGATCGCGTCGGAGGCGGCGAGGACGCGGCGCGCGTCGAGCTTCTTCGACGTGAGGAACTGGGCGAACTTGCTGTCGGCCGCGGGCGCGGCCTGCTTCTCGGTCTTCGGCATGATGGCGCCGCGCGCGTAGCACGGTCGCCCGAGCCATGGAAGCGCCCCCGAGGGTCTTTTCGCGAGGGCAGGCCGGCTGTAACCGTGAGCGATGGATATTCCGCGCGGCGTGATCGGCGTGGTCCACGTCCCCGGGCTGCCGGGAGATCCGCGGCCCGTGCCGGGCGGCTTCGACGAGGCGTGGCGACGCTCGATCGCCGACGCGCGCGCGCTCGCGAGCGGCGGCGTCTCGGCGATCATCGTCGAGAACTTCGGCTCGGCGCCGTTCACGAAGGGCGACGCCAGCGCGCGCGTTCCGCCGCACCAGACCGCGTTCCTCGCCCGGCTCGTCGCCGAGCTCACGGCGCTGGGGCTGCCCGTCGGCGTCAATTGCCTGCGAAACGACGCGATGACGGCGCTCGGGATCGCCGCCGCGACCGGCGCCGCGTTCGTCCGCGTGAACGTCCACGTCGGCGCCTACGTCACCGATCAGGGGCTGATCGAGGGCGAGGCCGCGGCCACCCTGCGCTACCGCTCGTCGCTCGGCGCCGACCACGTGGCGATCCTCGCCGACGTGCTCGTGAAGCACGCCGCGCCGCTCGCGCCGCTCTCCGTGCGCGACGCCGTCGAGGACACGCTGCACCGAGGGCTCGCGGACGCGGTGATCGTCTCGGGCCGCGCGACGGGGGCGCGCGTCGACGAGGCGCGCCTGCGCGACGCGCGAGACGCCGCGGGCGACGCGCCGCTGCTGATAGGTTCGGGGTTGACGCCAGCAGACGCCCCGACGCTCTGCCCGCTGATCGACGGCGCGTTCGTCGGCACGTGGCTCAAGCGCGACGGCGCGCTCTCGAACCCGGTCGACGAGGCCCGAGTCCGCGCGCTCGTCGACGCCACGCGCGGGCTCTTTCGCGCGGGCTGACTATTTCAGCGCGTCGGCGTGGCGGCTGGGCGAGGCCGGGCCGGCCTGCGAGCTGGGCGGCAGCCCGAGCGACCGCAGCAGCTCGTCGAGGAGATCGCGGCACTCCTGCTTCGTCCGCAGGTGGCCGAGCATCAGCGTCGACACCTCGGCGAACGTGCGCTCCATCGACAGCCCGTCACGCGTGCGGACGCCCACCTTCTCGCGGCGCGACGCGAGATCTTCTTCGAGGGCCTCGGCGTACCGCGCGAGCTGCGCGCGCAGCTGCTCGATCTGCTTGCGGAGGTCCTTCGAGACGGCGTCCTTGCTCTTCGCCCGCGCGTCCATCTTGGCGGACTGCTCGCGCTTCGCCTGGGCCACGGCGGCCGCAGCGCCCGCGCGCTCGAACGTCTGTCGAGTCGCCCTGCCCTGACGCTCGGCCTCGTCCGCCTGCGACCTCGCGAGGTTCGCCTGCTGGTCGAGCGCGGCCGCCTCGGCGGTCAGCGCGGTCACCTCTTCGGTCAGCTGCGTGACCTCGCGGAGCACGCGCGACTCTTCGTGCGCCAGCTCCTCGACCTTGCGGCCGATCTCGGCGCGCAGCGCGCGACCCCGTCGCTCGAGCTGCTCGAGCTTGCGCTGGTGGCTCGCGACCTCGCCCTCGAGCTTGCTCGCGCGCGACGCCAGGTCCCACGCCTGCGTGATCGCCGCGGTGATCTCGGGCGGCGCGTTGCCGCTCGGGTAGGAGCGCGCGATCATCCGAGCGAACAGCGACGCGCGGCTCGCCCACTCGATCACGCCCTCGGACTGCGGGGGAGGAGGTGGCGGCGGCGCCACCGCGTCGGAGCCCGCGACGTCCCAGGCCTGCGACGGCAAGCTGCGCTGCAGCGCCTTCAGCTCCTCGAGCAGGTGGTGCGCGTCCTGGAAGCGCTTGCGCACGTCCTTCTCGAGCAGGCGCAGGCAGATCACCTCGGCGCCCGGGTTGATGTCGGCCTTCAGCGTCGACGGGCGGGGGACGGCGCCGGTCCGCTGCAGCTCGAGCAGCGCCTCGCGCTCGCTCGCGCGGAAGGGGAGCGAGCCGGTCAGCATCTCGTAGAAGAGCACGCCGAGCGCGTAGAGATCCGACTGCGCCCCGACGTCCTCGCCGCGCGCCTGCTCGGGCGACATGTACTCCGGCGTCCCGAACACCGCGCCCTTCGGCGCGAGCCGCGGATCGCGCGCGAGCGCCGCCAGCCCGAAATCAAGGATCTTCACGTAGTCCTTGCGCCCGCCGCGCAAGGTGAGCTGGATGTTGTCGCTCTTCAGATCGCGGTGCACGACGCCGAGATCGTGGGCGCGGGCGAGCGCCGCGCACATCTGCTCGAGCACGTCGACGGCGCGCGCGAGCGCCATCGGCCCGCGCGCCAGCTCGCTCGAGAGCGGGATCCCGACGATGTACTCCATCACGAGGTAGAGATCGCCCTCCTCGGTCTCGCCGATGTCGTGGATGTCGACGATGTGCGCGTGGTCGACGCGGTTCGCCGCGCGCGCCTCGCGCAGCATCCACGCTCGCAGGTGCGTCTCACCCTTCAGATCGGGGCGGATCAGCTTGACCGCGACGACGCGGTCGATGAGCACGTGGCGCGCGCGGTAGACGACCCCCATGCCGCCCTCGCCGAGGCGCGACTCGAGCCTGTATCTGCCGGCGATGACCTTTCCGAGGAGCGGATCAGCGGGCTTGCCTGCCGGTACTTTCGGAGCGGATTGCATGGCGAAGAGGCGACGGAACGTACCATCGGTCCGGTCGCGGCGTCCCGCGGGAAGAAACTGGCAAACAGATTGCTATGCGGGTGCACCGGAAAACTTCGTCATGGCCGCACACCCGCTCCGCCCGCTCTCCCAGCTCGACGAGCCGTTCACCGCCACGACCGCGGACAAGAAGAGCGGCAAGCACCGAAAGGCCGCGAGGTTCGAGGCGCCCCCGCCCGAGCTCTGCGATCTCTTCCCGGTCGCGCCCGAGCCGGTCGTTCACATCGACAGCACCGGCGCGCGCTTCCGGATGGAGCTCGACTGGAACGACCGCGCCAAGGTGTGACGTCACGATCACGGTGACCGTGTCGGTTTGCGGCGTCACCGGGTGACGCGGCCGACGTCACACCATCACGTTGAACAGCTCCAGGAACGACGGGAAGGGCTCGCGGGCCGGGTGGACGTCGACGAGCCCGATGCGCATCGAGATCGACACGCCGTCACCCCACGGCCACCACAGCCCATACGCGAAGTAGCCGCCGGGGGCGTCGCTGACCATCAGCGCCTGGCCGGAGCGGACGCCGCCGGTCGTCTCGGCCAGCTGCTGGACCCGTGGCGGCGCCTTGCCGAGCGTGGACGAGGTCCACACGTTGGGCAGCCCTTCGGCCGCGGCGGCGCGCGCCTTCGGCTCGTGCATGGCGGGGAACGACGACGCGATGCACTCGAACTTGCCGTCCCAGCTGAAGCCCCGCATCGGCCAAGCGGCCTTCAACAGCGCGAGCCTGTCGAACAGAGGTTGCCAGCGTGGAGGGACGGGCGGCGACGCCATGCGGCGCAGGTTAGACGAATCGCGTCACGAAGGCACAATTGCGACAGCGAGCCCGCTCACCCGCGGACGCGCACCCACGAGCCCTGGCCCATCGGCTCGGACGAGCGCACCGCGTGCCAGTGCTCGGGCAGCGGTGGATCGGTCCAGAAGAAGACCTTGCGCGCGTCGATCGGCGCGAGGTTGATGCAGCCGTGGCTGCGCGGTCGGCCGAAGTCGTCGTGCCAGTACGCGGCGTGCAGCGCGTACCCGCGCTCGAAATATTGCACCCAGGGCACGTCGCGCAGCTCGAACCTGCTCTCGGGATCGTCCGCGTCCATCGTCGCGGTCACGTGCTTGTAGTCGATGCGGAACTCGCCGCGGATCGTCGACTTGGTCGTCTCGGGATCGCCCATCCCGTCGACGCCGGTCGAGACGAGCGTCGCGTACACGGGGCGCTCACCCTCGTAGAGGACGAGCGTCTGCTGCCAGATCGACACGTCGACCCACTTGGCCGTCTTGTAGTCGAAGCGCTTGGGCGGCTCCGGCGTCTCGAACACCGAGATCTGGTCGTAGCGCAGCCAGCGCCCGTCCTTCGTCTCGTAGTACTTGGTCGTCGCGAACTTCTTCACGTTGCCGGTGAGCGGCACGATGTCGCGGAACGTCATCTTCTCGAGCCGCTTCCACCGCGACTGCTCGTCGGGCTGGAAGTTGTACGCGTCGTCGCGGCGGATCATCGCGAACGGGAACGGCACAGAGCCGTCGAGCGCGATCCCGTGGAACGGCGACGCGTAGTGCGGCTTGATCTTGTCCTCGCCGATGAGGCGCCCGTCGAGCAGGACGGTGAACTTTCGATGCCCCGCCCGCTCGTCCGCGGTGAACGAGCCGACGACCGCGAGGCCCGCGTGGCGGTACACCTTGCCGGCGAACACGGCGTACTCGGGCGATTTGTAGGTCGACACGTTGGGGATCTGACGTCGCCCGCGCAGCCACCACGGCGTCTCGCCGTCCTCGAGGTTGCCGAAGAGGTTGTCGAGCTCGGGCTGGGGCGGCGGCGGCACGGTGTCCTTCGCGGCGACCTTCGCGTGGCCCTGCGGATCGAGCGGCACGTGGTTCGCTCCGGCCTGCTCGACGCGGTTCCAGCGCTCCTTGTTCTTCTCGTACGACTTCAGGTGCCCCTTCACCGCGAACTCGAACTTCTCCATGTCCTTCACGGTGGGGACCTGGTGGTAGAGCGAGGCGTTGGCGCGGACGAAGCCGTAGGTGTACGGCATCGGCTTGCTGAGATCGGGGCGAACGCCGAGCGCGCGGATGATCTTGTGGCCGAGATCGAGCGACGCCTCTTCTCCGGCGCACACGAACCCGCGCGGGTAGACGCCGTACCAGCCGTCGGGGCACTTGTCGCCTGGCACCGGCTTCTCCGAGCGCGCGACCGCCTCGCCGAGGCGCAGGTACCCGAGCGGCTTCGCCGCGTGGTCGGGCCGCTCGCGGATCGACGCGATCTGCCCGATCGCGGCGAGCTTGGGGCCGTTGGGCTTCACGTCGACCTTCGGCGCCTCCTCCTTGTCGGCGCTCGGGGCGATCACCGTGAGGCTCGGTCCCTTGGGCTTGCCGCCGCAGCCGACCGTGACGAGGGAGAGCGTGACCAGGGCGAAGAGCGTGGTCCTCATGCGCCGCGCTTGGCACGCTTCGCGCGGGCGGGCCCAGTTTGTGGCGCCGCGCGCGGCGAGCGCGGGTCAGAAGCTTTCCTCGATCTTCCGCTGCCTGTAGGGTGGGGCGGATGTCCCGCGCCGCCCCTGCCCTGCTCTGCGTCGCCGCTTCCGCGCTCGCGATGGCGCTGTCACCCCGCGCGTCGCTGGCCGCGCGCGACACCCGCCCGCTCGTGCTGCACGTCGGCGACTCGTTCGTCGGCGCCGGGTTCGCGCCCGCGCTCAAGCCCAGGTTCGACAAGCTCGGCGTCGCCTACAAATCGACCGCGTTCACCGCGGCTTACACGACCACGCTCATCCGCCAGGTCAAGCTCGACTCGCTGATCACCACCCTGAAGCCGAAGCTCGTCATCGTGACCATCGGCGCCAACGAGATGGCCATGCCCGTCCCCGAGCAGCACGCGCACGCCGTAAAAAATATCACAAAACTCATTTCACAGGTGCCGTGCGTGTGGGCGCTGCCCCCGCGGTGGAACGACAAGGAGACGGGGATCCTCGCGATCATGAAGCGCGAGGCCGCGCCGTGCCGCGTCCACGATCCGTCCTCGTATGAGCGCGACATCGCGCGCGGGCCCGACAAGATCCACCCGAGCGAGAAGGGCGGCGCGATGTGGGCCGAGCGCTTCTTCACCTGGCTGATGAAGGACAAGGCAGAGGGCCAGATGCCGTGGGATCCGCCCGCGCCGAAGGCCGAGGAGGCCTCGAAGTGACGCGCCGGGCGAGCGCGTTCGGCGCGGTGATGCTCGCGGCGAGCGCGGGCGCGTGGGTCGGTTGCAAGCAGAAGGCCCCCCCGCCTCCGCCCCAGAACACCTACCAAGTCGGCTCGCTCGTGGTCAACCTGCCGCCGAGCGTGTCGGTCCCGTTGCCGCAGGGCCGCCCCGACGAGCCCACGGTGAACCAGACCAAATGCAACTACGTCGTCGACAAGAAAATCGCGGCGGTCGCGAAGGCGAACCCTCAGTACGCAGAGAGCGTCAAGGGCGCGAAGCCGACCATGATGAACGAGTGCATGACCAAGTGGACCCAGCCGCAGTACGACTGCATGGTGGCGGCCAAGGACCTGCAGGCGATGGTGTATTGCACGCGCTTTCAGCGGCCCTGAGGCGCGAGACCGCGCGGGGGTCGGCCCCCGAAATCGACCGACGCGTGCTTGCCGCGAGCGCGAGATTTGGCGAGCGTTCGCCCCATGACCGCTACCGCCGTGGTGCTCGCCGCAGGCATGGGCACGCGCATGAAGAGCTCGCTGCCGAAGGTGATGCACCTCGTCGCGGGGGTGCCGATGCTCCACCACGTCGTCGCGGCCGCGCTCGAGGCGGTCGACGAGGTGCTGGTCGTCGTCGGCCACGGTCGCGAGCTCGTGACGGGCTACCTCGCGAGCGCGTTCGACCAGCGAGTCCGAACGGTGGTGCAGGAGCCGCAGCGCGGCACGGGCCACGCGGTGCAGATCGCGATGAGCGCCATCGAGCCCGCGACCGCCGAGGTGCTGGTCCTCTGCGGCGACACGCCGCTGCTCGACGGGGACGCGCTCCGTGGCCTGCTCGGTCACCTCCGCGACGATCCTCGCGCCGAGCTCGCGCTCTACTTCGCGGAGTCTTCAGAGGAGTCCTACGGCCGCGTGCTCTTCGACCTCGGGAGGCCCACCGCCATCCGCGAGGCCAGAGACTGCTCCGAGGAGGAGGCGGCCGTGCAGACCAAGAACCTCGGCGTGTACGCCTTTCGCGCGGGGTTCTTGCGCGAGACGCTGCCCAGGCTGACCACGAAGAACGCGCAAGGCGAGCTGTACCTCACCGATCTGGTCGAGCTCGCGGCGGGCCGAGCGCGCGGCGTCGAGGCGCGGGAGGCGCGATTTCAGGGCGTCAACACGCGCGCGCACCTCGCCGCCGCCGACGCCAGCCGACGCGCCGAGATCATCGCCGCGCACATCGACGCGGGCGCCTCGATCGGTCCGGGCGCGGTGATCGATCAGCCGGTCACCATCGAGCCCGACGCGGTGATCGGCCCGTACGCGGTGCTGCGCGGTCGGACCAGGATAGGTCGCGGCGCGCGCGTCGACGTCGGCTGCGTGCTCGACGACGTCGTCGTCCACGCGAACGCGAGGCTGAAGCCGTACAGCGTGCTCGCGGACAGCGAGGTCGGCGAGGACGCGCACGTGGGGCCGTTCTCGCACCTGCGCCCCAGGTCGCGCCTCGGTCGCGGCGCGCACGTCGGCAACTTCGTCGAGACGAAGAACACCCAGCTCGGCGACGGCGCGAAGGCGAACCACCTCGCCTACCTCGGCGACGGCGAGATCGGCGCGAAGGCCAACGTCGGCGCGGGCACCATCTTCTGCAATTACGACGGCTTCCAGAAGCACAAGACGACGATCGGCGCCGGCGCGTTCGTGGGGTGTGACACGCAGCTCGTCGCGCCCGTGACGGTCGGCGCCGGCGCGTACGTCGCCACGGGCACCACCGTCACCAAGGACGTCCCCGCCGACGCGCTCGCGATCGGCCGCGTCGCGCAGGCCAACAAGGAGGGGTACGCGAGCCGCCTCAACGGACGCTTGAAGGCCGCCGCCGACGCCGCCAAGGCCAAGAAGAGCGGGGAGGGTGAGTGATGTCGTTCCGCCCTCCGACGGCGTGGCACGGCGCGGGCACGCGGCTGCCTTGCACCGACGTCACCGTGTTCGTCCGCACCGAGGGCGATCTCACCGAGCGGCCACCGCTCGTGCTGCTGCACGGCTTCCCGACCTCGTGCCACGATTTCGAGAAGGTCTGGCGGCGGCTCGCGCGCGGGCGTCCGCTGGTCACGCTCGATTTCGTGGGATTCGGGCTGTCGGACAAGCCCGCGGACCACGGCTATGGGCTCTTCGAGCAGGCGGACGTCGTCGTCGAGGTGCTGTCGCGGCTCGGCGTGAAGCGCCTGCACCTGCTCGCCCACGACATGGGCACGAGCGTCGCCACCGAGCTGCTCGCTCGTCGCGAGCGCAAGCTGCTGCCGTTCTCGCTGGAGAGCCTGACCCTGACGAACGGCAGCGTGTTCGTGGAGCTCGCGCACCTGCAGCCCGCGCAGCACCTGCTGCGCTCGCCGCTCGCGGGCGCGTTCGCGAGGCTCGCGAGCTTCACGGTGTTTCGGCGCTCGATGCGGCGCCTGTTCGCGCACCCCGACGCGGTGCCCGACGCCGAGCTCGAGCTGATGTGGACGCTGATGGAACGCGGCGACGGGCTCTCGCGGATGCCGCAGCTGATCTCGTACGTCGACGAGCGCCAGAGGTTCGCGCGGCGCTGGCACGGGGCGCTCTCGCGCCTCTCCCTGCCGACGCTCGTGGTGTGGGGCGCGCGCGATCCCGTCGCGGTCCTGCCGATCGCCGAGCGCCTCGCGAAGACCGTCCCGGGGGCCACGCTGCGCGTGCTCGGCGACCTCGGTCACTATCCTCAGCTCGAGGGCCCGGACGAGTTCGCCGCCGAGGTCGACGGGTTCGTGCGCGCGGTCGAGTCGGGCTGAACGCCCGCCTCGTTGCGGCAGCCGCGTCGCCGTGGTGAAGTGGCCGGATGCGCGCTTCCACGTTGCTAGCCTTGTCGTTGTGTTGGATCGCCAGCTCCGCCTGCGGAGGAGGCTCGACCGTCGTCGAAGACGACGCCATCCCGGCGGGCGGCGCGACCGGCGCGGCGGGCAAGGCCGGCGCGGCCGGCGCGGCGGGCAAGGCCGGCGCCTCGGCGGGGACGGCGGGCGCCGCGGGCCTCGGCGGCACCGCGGGGACGGCTGGATCCGCAGGAAAATCAGGCTCCTCCGGGGCGGCGGGCGCAGCCGGTCTGGCGGGCGCGGCGGGCGTCGCTGGAGCTGCGGGCAGCGCCGGAGACGCCGGGGCCGCGGGCGCCGCGGGCAAGTCGGGGGGTTGTGTGTCACCCACCTGCTCCTCGCTCGGAAAGAACTGCGGCGCCGTCACCGATCCGGTCTGCGGCGGCGTGATCGACTGCGGACAGTGTCAAGCGGGCGAGAAATGCGGCGCCGATGGCGTCCCCAACGTCTGCGGCACCGGCGTCTCGTCGTGCGTCCCGAAGACCTGCGCCCAGCTCGGGAAGAACTGCGGCGCCGTCAGCGACGGTTGCAACAAGCTGCTCGACTGCGGAAAGTGTGGACCAGGAGAGGCCTGCGGCGTCACGACCCCCGCGGTCTGCGGGCCCGATTCGGGCAGCTGCACACCCAAGACCTGCGCCTCTCAGGGCATCGGCTGTGGCCCCGCGGGAGATGGCTGCGGAAAGCCGCTCGACTGCGGCTCGTGCCCGAGCGGCTCGACCTGCGGCGGCGGGGGCGTCCCCGGCGCGTGCGGCGCGCCCACTTGCAAGCCGGAGACCTGTCAGAGCCAGGGCGTGTCGTGCGGCGTCGTCGGAGACGGCTGCGGCGGGTCGCTGTCGTGCGGCTCGTGCGCGGCGCCGCAGATCTGCGGGGGCGGCGGCTCCCCGGGCAAGTGCGGCTGCACGGGCGTGTGCTCACAGATCGTGACTTGCCCCGGCAACCAGAAGACCACCATCACTGGCAAGGTCTACGATCCCGCAGGCAACAACCCGCTCTACAACGTGCTGGTCTACGTCCCCAACACGAAGACGCCGCTGGCGCCGTTCGCGGGCGGGCTCACCTGCGATCAGTGCGGCGCGGCGGCCGCGGGAGATCCGCTCGTCACAGCCTACACACAACCGGACGGCAGCTTCACGCTCACCAACGTGCCTGTCGGCGCCAATATCCCGCTGGTCGTGCAGCTCGGCCGCTGGCGCATGCAGTACACCGTCGACATCACCAACGCCTGCGGCAACACGTCGATCACCGACAAATCGCTGCGGATGCCGCGCAATCGCGGCGAGGGCGACATCCCCAAGATGGCCCTCGTCACCGGCAGCGTCGACGCGCTCGAGTGCGTCCTGCGCAAGATGGGGGTCGACGACTCCGAGTTCGGCAACCCAGGCTCACCGGCGCGCATCCACCTGTACTCGGGCGACGACGTCGGCGTCTCGGGCAACACCACCTACGGCCGCGGCGCGAGGATCAACGCCTCCACGCCGTCGCAGGCGGCGCTGTTCTCGGGCTCGACCCCGGCGATCATGGGCTACGACATGACGCTGCTCGCGTGTCAGGGGCTGCCCGCCGCCAAGGTCCCCGCGCAGCAGGCGGCGCTGCAGGCGTACGCGGCGGCCGGCGGGCGCGTGTTCGCGACTCACTACAGCTACCCTTGGTTCACTAACAAAGCGTACGCGGTCCCCCAGGGAACGGGCAACGGCCCCTACGAGTCGGTGGCGACGTGGAACCACCACCAGTACGGAAACGGCTCCCCCGATCCCGCGTCGGTCAACGTCGCCACCAACCCGCGCGGTCCGGCGTTCCTCGCGTGGCTGGGCGCGGTCAACGCGCTGCCGCTGCAGATCTCTCAGGCGCGCTGGGACGTCGACGCGGTGGTCCCGCCGACGCAAGAGTGGATCACCGACACCAAGGGCACCCCCTTCCCGCTCCACTTCACGTTCAACACACCGCTCGGCGCGTCGTCCTCGTCACAGTGCGGGCGCGTGCTGTTCAGCGATTTTCATGTGTTGAACGCATACAATTACAACGACACGTTCCCGGCAGAGTGCGACTCGGCGCCGATGTCCGCGCAAGAGAAGATCCTCGAATTCATGATCTTCGATCTCGGCTCGTGCGTGCAGCCGTACACGCCGGTGTGCACGCCGCGGACCTGCGCGCAGCAGGGGATCGAGTGCGGCGCGGCGGGTGACGGCTGCGGCGCGCCGCTCGACTGCGGAGTGTGCGCGACCGGCACCTGCGGCGGAGGAGGGCAGCCAGGCAAGTGTGGCGCTCCGAGCTGCACGCCGCTCACGTGCGCGCAGCAGGGCCTCCAGTGCGGGCCTGCTGGCGACGGCTGCGGCAAGGCGCTCGACTGTGGCGTCTGTGTCACCGGCGTCTGCGGCGGCGGCGGCAAGCCTGGGGTCTGCGGGCAGCAGGTGTGCACGCCCCAGAGCTGCGGAGCTCAAGGGATCGAGTGCGGACCGGCTGGCGACGGCTGCGGCAAGGCGCTCGCCTGCGGAGACTGTCCGCCCGGCAAGGTCTGCGGCGTGGGCGGACCGGGCAAGTGCGGCGCGCCGACCTGCACCCCCATCACGTGCGCGCAGCAGGGGATCCAGTGCGGCCCGGCCGGCGATGGGTGTGGCAACAAGCTCGACTGCGGCACCTGCCAGCAGGGAGAGATCTGCGGGCTCGGCGCGCCGGGCAAGTGTGGCGAACCCAAGCCCTGACCCAGCGAAGCGCTCTCGGCCGGTTCGTCGGTGCCTTCGCCACGCGCAGGCGTGCTCCGAGCACGCCGAGCAAACGAAGCCCGACCCCGGCCCCGCTCTCCATCACGAACCTCTCACGTCGCCACGCGTTGAGTGGCACAACCGAACCCCGCCCCCGCGCCGCTCTATCACGCCCCTCGCACGTCGCCACGCGTTGAGTGGCACGCGCCGGGGCGAGAGCAAGCGAGGCCGGGTCTTCGCCGCGCGCAGGCGTACTCCAGTACGCCGAGCACGCGAAGCCCGGCCCCGCGCCGCTATCGCCCCGGCGCGTGCCGCTCAATATTCGGTGAAGCGGATGCGGCAGGCCCTCGTGGTGGGCCGGGCCTGACAGGCGAGGATCAGGCCCTTCTTCTTGGCCTCTGGTGTCAAGGCGTCGTCGGCGGCCATCGTCACCTTTCCCTCGAGCAGGAGCGCGGCGCAGCAGCCGCAGAAGCCGTCGCGGCACGAGTAGGGCGCGTCGATCCCGTCGGCGAGCGCGGCCTCGAGCAGCGTCTGTCCGGCGACGTACGGGACCTCTCGGGAGATCGCCTCGTGCTCGATCCCGACGCGCTCGGGCACGTCGCCGTCGACGGTCGCCGCCGGGGCGGGCGCGGGCTCGGCCGGCGACACGAAGCGCTCGACATGCAAGTGACTCGACGGAACCCCCAGCCTCGCGAGCCGAGCCTCGACCAGCTCCATGAACGGCCCGGGGCCACACAGAAAGTGATGCGCGCCCTCCGGTCCAGGCGTGATCGCGTCGGGCGTGACGCGGCCGTCGCGCGCGTCGAGCCAGTGACGAATCAACAGGCGATCGCCGTGACTCGCCGCCAGCGCGTCGAGCTCGGCGCGGAAGATCACCGACTGTTCGTCGCGGTTCGCATAGAACAGCGAGACGCGCGCGGCGCCCGAGGCGAGCGCCGTCTTCAAGATCGACATGAGCGGAGTGACGCCGCTGCCGCCGCCGTACAGGGCGAGCGAGCGAGCGCCGTCAGGCAGGACGAAGCGCCCCGCGGGCGGCTCGACCTCGAGCGTGTCGCCCGCGCGCAGCTCGGCCACGAGCTTCGTCGACACGCGGCCGCCGTCGACGCGCTTGACCGTGACCTTGTGCTCGGCGTCGACACCGGGCGCGCTCGCGAGCGAATAGCAGCGCTTCAGCTTCACGCCTCCGACCTCGACGAAGAGCGTCAAGAACTGCCCCGCGCGGTAGCGAAAGCGCTCGGCGAGCTCGGCGGGCACGTCGAACACGATCGAGCGCGCGTCGGGCGTCTCCTCGACCACGCGGGAGACGCGCAGCTTCACCGTGGCTCGCGGGTCGGTCATTAGTGAAACACGTTCTACTCGGTCTCCGCCGGGCGGGCAACGGTCAGGCCCACGCCGCGTCGCACGCTACCTTCGCGCGCGAGCAGAACTCTCGCTCGATCTGGCCGAGCGTCGCGTCGACCGCGAGCAAGCGCGGCTCGAGCTCGTGGCCGAGCGTCGCGGCGATCGGCACAGCGGCCTCGGCGCCCTCACGAGCGGCGAGCGACGGCGGACGCTCGACCAGCTGCGCCCGGATAGCGGCGGCGAGCGCGGGCTCGAGGAAGATGGAGGTAACGTTGGACAGCGAGCGTTCGAGGCCTCCCAGCACGTCGTCGAGGTGCTGCGACACCGCGTGCACACGCTGCTCGCCGATCCGCCGCAGCGCGGCCTCTCGGCCCTGGGTCGCGGCGACCGCGGCGCTCTCGATCACGGCGCGCGTCCGCTGGCGCTCGAGCTCGAGCTGCTTCAGGCGCGCGGCGGCGCGGACCTGCTCCTCTTTCGCGCGGCGCACGCGCCCGAGGTGGCGCTCGATCCGATCGACGATCTCGGCGCGGCGGGTCTTGACGCCGACGAGCGCGTGCTCGGCGTCGGCGAGCGGCAGCGGGCGCGGCGGGCGCGCCGGGCCGAGCTCCGCGCCGAGCCTGTCGGTCTTCTTCTCGGCCTCGCAGCGGCGCGCCTTCGCGTCGTCGAGCCAGCGATCGATGAGCGCGCCCTGGCCCTCCTCGGTCTGCACGGAGACCCCTATCGCCGACAGATCGATCTTCAGCTGGTTCATCACGCCGAGCCGCTGGTTGTAGGTCGCGCGCAGGGCCGTGACGTCCTCCTCGTCGGCGGCGACGCGCGCGCGCCACTCGTCCTTGCCAAACATCAATGGCTCCTTGCCGCGCAGCACGTCGAGCGCCTCGGCGCGGTCGTGGATCTCTCGCTCGCGGTTCGTGAGCTCCTCGCCGAGCGCGGAGATCGCGGCCTCGATCTGGCGCCTGCGCGCCTCGAGGTTGCCGACGTTGACCATGCGCTCGGCCTTCTTCTGCTCGTACTCGGAGATCGCCAGCGTCTCGCGCGTGACGGCGTCCGCGGCGGCCGCGTGATCGACGAGCTTGGTCATCGTCGCGACGTCGACGCGAGACTCGGCCTCGTGAGCGTTCTCGTCCGCGAGCTCGGCGTCGAGGCGCGTCAGCTCGGCCGCGAGCTCGACCCCCGCGTCTCGCAGCGCCTTCTCCTCGGCGTCGAGCTCGCGCAGCAGCTGCTCGGCGGCGGCCAGCTCGGGCGAGCCCTGCGGCGGCACCTCGAGCAGGTCGGCCGGCAGCTCGGCGGCGAGCGGCAGCTCGGCCGGAAACCCGCTCGGCGCCTCGGCCGCGCCCGCGAATTCAAAGACCGCGAGGAGCGCGCGCTCGAGGAACGGCAGACACGTCGACCACACCTGGGAGAGCTTCGCGAGGTAGTCGGCGTAGCGCGACTCGGCGCCCTCTGCGGTGAGCACGTCGGGCCGAGGCACGGCGCGCACGGCCGAGAGCGTCTGCTCCGCGCGCCCGAGCAGCTGCTCGGCGAGCGGCGCGAACTCGGCGCGGGTCTTCGCCGCGAGCGTCGCCTGCGCGGCGTCCTCGGCGTCGCGCAGGCGTTGAGCAGACAGGCGCGCGGCGTCGGGCAACCTCGCGAGATCGGAGAGCCGCAGCCGCAGCGTCTGCACGAGCCCCCGTGCCTCTCGCACGATCGACGTGACGCGCGCGATGTTCTGCCCGTCGTCGCCCTCGAACGTGAAGCGCCCGACCACCTCGTACACATCACCGATGCCCGAGAGGTGCTCGGGATCCAGCGGACGAAACAGCTCGTCGAGCGCGCGTAGCTCGACCGGCGACGACGCCGTGAGCGCGTGGAAGCCGTCGTGCTCGACCGCCGAGAGCGGCTCCTTCAACGGCGCGAGCGCCGCGCGCGCGTCGCCGAACACGCGGTCGAGCTCGGCCATCGTCACCTCGAGCTGCGATACGACCGTCAGATAGAACCTGACATAGCTCGACAGCGCCCCGAGCTCGCGCGCGGCCATCGTCACGCCCCCTTCCCGAACAGCTCTTCGAGCGCGGCGATGTCGGCGCGCGCGCGCTCCTTCTCGCCCTCGAGCGCGGCGAAGCGGTGGGGCCACAACCGCGCGCACTCGGACCGCACCCAGCGCCGCAGCGACTGCTCGCCCTCGCGATCGATCCACGAGTCGTGCACGGTGCGCACGGCCTCCTCGTGGTATTTTTGCAGGCCCCGCGGGTGCTTCGCGAGCGCCTCGAGGAAGTTGCAGATGCGCTCCACGTCGGCGCGCACGCGCGCGATCATCTTCGACCAGTCGCGGGCGCCTGCCGCTGGGGCGTGCGCGGCCTCGACCTTCGTCGACTGCTCGGCCGGCTTGATCGCGACGGGCGCGCCCACCTGCGGGAACGCGCCCTGCACCGACGGGAAGCCGGGCTTGTCTGCCCTCTCGTCGCCGCCGTCGCCAGAGATCTTCTGCTTCACGCGCTCGACGATGCCGGGCGACTGGGCCTTGTCGGCGATCCCCATCCCGAAGAACTGTTCGAGCCCGCGCATCTCGCGCTCGCGAAGGTCGCGGTCGCCCGGATCGGTCGCGTCGAGGATGTCGATGATCTGCCGCGCGAAGTAGCGTGACAGCACCTCGAACGCGACGTCGGCCTTGGCCATCTCGTGGTTCTGGTAGCGGACGACGCTCTCCGAGACGTGCCCCGAGCGCCCGAGCGAGTCGATGCGCGCGACGACGCTGGGCCCCTGCGGCAGCAGGATCTCCAGGCGTCCGCCGTCGTACGTCGCGTTCACGAACATCTCGGTCAGCATCCGCTCGACGCTGTCGCGCGCGGTCGAGCGAAAGTCCTCGCCGAGCCCCGAGATCTTGGCCGCGACGCGCTCGCGCATCTGCTTGCGCATCTCGATCTCGACCGCCGTCTCGTTCATCAGGCCCGGGCTCGGCATCTGTCGGCGCTTGGCCTCGGCCTCTTGAGGCGTCAGGCGCGCGAGCAGATCGGCCTTGATCTGCTTGATGCGCTCGTCGGCGCGGCCCGCGCGGCGCACGCGCTCCGGCTCGCTCATCTCGTGATCCATGAACGCCGAGAGCCTCACGCGGATCTCGGGCAAGAGCCCGGTCGGATCCTCACCCGCGCGCACGTTCTCGAACAGCTCGTCGAACACCTGCTCGCCGCGCCGCTCGAACTCGCGATCGCTGAGCGCGTCCTTCACCGACACGAGCGCGCCGCGCAGCTGCGTCTCGGCCTCGGCGAGCTCGGCCGTGATGTTGTTCATCACGCGGCGGTCGAGCGCCTCGACCTCGGTGTCGAGGTACGTGAAGACCGCGCGCTTCAGCTCGTCGAGGCCCGAGGTCGGCCGCGCGACGCCGTAGAAGTCCATGAGCTGCTTCGCGACCGGGTGGCGCTCGTCGGCGCCCTGGTGCGCCCAGACCTTCGAGTACGGGAACACCCGGTCGACGCCCTGCTCCTTGATGTTACGCGCGGCGAGCGCCCAGTGAAAATGCCCGTTCTCGTCGGGGCGATCGAACAGATCGATCTTGGTGAGCACGACGAACATCCGATCCTTCAGCGAGATGCTGCGATCGGCGGACTGCGCGGCGCGCAGCAGATCGAGCTCTGCGCGGACGAGCGACGGGCGCGTGACGTCCTTCACGAACAACGTCACGTCGACCTCGTTCGCGAGCGCGTCCTCCGTGTCGCGGCGCGCCTTGTCGCTGGGCGCGTCGATGCCGGGGAGATCGACCAGCACGACGCCGCGCGTCGCGCCCTCGACAGGGATCGTCACCGTCACCTCACGCACGGCCCGCACGCCGGCGTACGGGCGGTTGTCGTTGCGCGTGTCCTTCAGCGCGATGAACGGGCGGATGAGCTCGGCCAGCTCGTCGGTGGTGGTCGCCGAGAGCGTCTCGGGCGCGCGGCCGAGGCGCGCCTTGATGTTCGACAGATCGGCCGCGATCTCGGACAACTCGACGAACGCCATCTGCTCGCGTCGCCCCGCGCGATCGGGATCGTCGACGTCGTACCCCTCGCGCGCCTTGAACGCCGCGCGCAGGCGCGACAGCTCAGCGCGGTCGAGCCCTTGCCAGCGCTTGCTCGAGCCGGCCTCGAGCACCTCGAAGTAGCTCGCGATGCGCGCCTCGAGCTCCTCGGCGGTGTAGTAGGTCACCGTCGCGGAGCTGCGCCCCGGCGGCCCCGGCTCGATCAGCGTGGTGCTCCACGTGCAGCGCTCGGCCTCGCTGGGCAGCAGCCGCTCGCTCTTCAGCCACGCCGACAAGAACGCGCTCTTGCCCTGCTTCTCGAGGCCGACGACGCCGATCTTCACGACGCCCTTCGCGAGACGCTTGTGCCGATCGGCCGCGCGATCGCGGAGATCGGCGAGCTTCTTGTCGAGCTCGCGCAAGAGCCGCCCCGCGTCGCTCTCGCCGGGGAAATAGCCGGAGAATCGCGCGATGAGCTGGCGGTAGCGCGCGAGCTTCCCCTCGATCTTGGCGAGGTCGCGCGCGGTCTCTTGTCGGCCTTCGGGGCTCCACATGGGGCGGCGAGGTTAGCACCTGGCGTGCTGGCGCGAGCCTCGGCGCGCGCGCCCGACGCTTTGCGCAGGGTGGCGGTTCGGCTAGCGACGCGTCCACGATGCGCCCGACGCCGCTCCTGGTCCTCTCGCTCTCGCTCGCCGGCTGCGCGCAGAGCCCGCCGTCGAAGGACGCGAGCGCCGAGCCCGCGCCGAGCGCCGTGACGTTCTCCTCCCACGCGCCTGCGTCGACCGCGCAACCTCCCGCGCCCGTTCCCCCCCCTTCGTCCGTCGCGACCACGGCGGCGAGCGCGGCGCCGCACGCCGACGCGAGCGCCGCGCCCTCGACCGAAGCCAGCGCCGCCCCTCCCGCTCCGCCGAAGGTCCGCGTCACCAACATCGGCATGCACATCGGCGGCGGCCCCGACGCCAACGAAGACGCCAACAAAGCGCCCATCCGCGAGTCGGTCGCGCCACACTTCGATGAGTTTCGTCGCTGCTGGGGCGCGCTCGACGACCCCAAGGCCAAGGGCACCTACGGCGTCGACCTGCTGATCCCGCGTGAAGGCGGCAAGCCCAAGTCGGTCGACAAGGTGCGCACCTCGCTGAAGGGCGCGCCGTTCAAGGAGTGCATGTCGAAGGCGTTCGAGGCGATCGACTTCAAGCGCCCGCGCACCGGCCTGACGAAGGTGAGCTACTCGCTCCGGTTCGGCGACTGACGCGACGTCCCCGAAGACCCCGCGGCGCGACGCCTTCCGGGGCTCCGGCGGCCTCGCGGCGCCTCGGCCTGAGCGCTACTGGCGCGACCCCGCGCGGAGCGCGCGCGCCTCGACCACGAGCGCGGAGATCGCCGCCCGCGTCTCGGCGAGGAGCGTCTCCTTGTCGCGCCCCTCGCTGACGATGGGCTCTCCTATGACGATCGCCACGGTGCCGCCGCGCCGCGCCTTCAGCGTGGTGGGCGGCAAGATCTCGTGCGTCCCGGCGATCGCCACCGGCAAGATCCGCACGCCCATCTCGCTCGCGATGATGAACCCGCCCTTCTTGAAGCTCTGCAGCTCGCCGTCACGTGAGCGCGTGCCTTCAGGGGCGATCCACACGTTGATTCCGGTGCGGAGCGTCTCCTTCGCGCGCTCGAGGCTCTCCTTCGCGCGCGCGCGATCCTTGCGATCGATCTCGATGAAACCCGCCTGGCGCATCGCGGGTCCCCAGCCCGGGATCCGAAACAGCTCGGTCTTGGTCACCATGCGCAGGTTGCCGCCCACGCCGGCGAACAGCAGCGGGACATCGAAGTGGCTGAGGTGGTTGCTCATCACGAGGAACGGCCCGCCCGAGAGGCGCTCTTGCCCCTTGACCTTCAGCTCGATCCCCGTGCGTCGCAGCGACTCGGCGCCCCAGTAGATCAGGCGATCGTTGGTCGCCTTGATCGTGAGCCGACCGGTCGCCGCGTCCGTGATGGTGCCGACCGTGATCCGGATCATCGGCCAGATCACTTCCATCGAGGCCCACCCCGAGCGCTCGTTCATGGCGCGGCGCGCTTTCCGACGCTGGGCTCGGCGAGCTCGTCGTCGAGCTCTTTCAAGAGCTGCTTCGCGCGCGCGGAGAGCTTCTTCGGCACCTTGACCTCGACGACGACGTGCAGCTGTCCACGACCACGGCCGTCGACGCGCGGCGCGCCCTTGCCCTTGAACGACAGCACCGCGCCGGGCTGCGTGCCGGCGGGCACCTCGACGTCGAACGATGAGTCGTCGAGCAGCTCGAGCGCGACCGTGGTCCCGAGCGCGGCGTCGGCGTACGAGACGCCGACGCGGGTCACCAGATCGAGCTGATCGCGCTCCCAGCGGGGATCGGGCTCGAGCTCGACGTCGACGTACAGATCGCCAGGGGGCGCGCCGCCGGGGCCGGGCATCCCCTGACCGGGCACGCGCAGGCGCTGGTTGCCGTCGATCCCCGCGGGAAACGTCACGATCACGCGCTTGGACTTGTCGACCTCGCCGGCGCCCCGGCACGTCGAGCACGGCGTCTCGACCACGGTCCCGGCGCCGCGGCAGCGCGGACAGGGTTGCGTGAACATCACGAAGCCGCGCGACGTGGAGACCTGGCCCGCGCCGTTGCACGTGCCGCACTGCTTGCGCCCGGTGCCCTTCTCGGCGCCAGAGCCCGCGCACGCGTCGCAGGGAGCCGGGGCGCGGACGGAGACCTCGCGCTTCGTGCCGTTGACGGCCTCCTTCAGCGTGAGGTGCTCCTGCACCCGCACATCGGCCCCGCGCCGTGGACCGCGGGGAGCGCGACCGCCCGCGAAGCCGCCGAACAGCTCGCCGAAGAGATCTTGAAAGTGCGAGAAGATGTCTGCCGCGCTGTTGCCGCCGAGCGCGCCGTCGACGCCGTCGTGCCCGAACTGATCGTACCGCGCGCGCTTCTCGTCGTCGGAGAGCACCTGATACGCCTCGGTCGCCTCCTTGAATCTGGCCTCTGCGGCCGCGTCGCCCGGGTTGCGATCCGGGTGGTACTTGAGCGCGAGCTGCTTGTACGCCTTGCGGATGTCGTCGGACGCGGCGCCCTCGGCGAGCCCCAGCACCTCGTAGTAGTCCCGTTTTTCCGCCATCTGAGTGGTCCGCGGCCGGGCGCAAACTAAGCGGGAGACCGTGGGAGTCAACCGCGTCGTGCTCCGAGCCGCTCGGCGCCGGGCGCCGACACCTGCGCGATGAGCTCGCGCACCATGTCGCCGCGGTTGTCGATCTCCCGCTGGAGCGCGGCGATCTCCCTGGCGCGCTCGCGCAGCGTCGCCTCGGCCGCGGCCAGATCGGACGCGACGGCGTCGGCGGCGCGGGCCTCGTCGGAGCGGGCTGCTCGCAGCCGCGCGTCGAGCTCGCCGACCACGCCGTGCAGCCGCGCGACCTCAGCGAGCGCGGCGTCACGCGAGGCGATCAGCTCGTCGCGCTCTCGGCTCGTTCGCGCGCTCGACTCCGCGTCGACCTGGCGCTTCGCCACCGACGCCTCCGCGTCGCGAAGCGCGGCCGCGGCCTTCGCGGCGTCGGCCCGGGAGGTCGAGAGCTCTCGCTCGAGGCGGGCGACCGCGCCCTTGGCCTGCTCGAGCGCTCCTCCGACGCGCGCGAGCTCGGCCTCGGCGCGCGAGGCCTCGGCGCTCCGCTG
>CAUJFL010000283.1 GCA_963169165.1 Myxococcota bacterium
GCCGGTGCGCCCGAAGCCCTTGACCTCGGTGACCGTCATGCCCTGGATGCCGACCTCGGCGAGCGCGTCCTTCACCTCGTCGAGCTTGAAGGGCTTGATGATGGCTTCGACTTTCTTCACGTGCCTCCGTGCGCAGGCTGATTGCTGCGACGAGGAAGGGTGTAGTGACCCATTGTTTCGGCGAGGTTTCGGCGATCGGCCCCTCGACGAAACACGGGCCCTGGCGTCGAGGTCTCTTCCCCGCTAGACCTCCGCCGCGATGAACGTGACGCTCAACGGCCGCGCGACCGAGGTCCCTGGCGGGCTCACCCTCGCGGCGCTGGTCGCGCACCTCGGGCTGGCGGGTGGACCGGTGGCGATCGAGCGCAACGGGGACGTCGTGCCGCGCGCCCGCCACGCCGAGGTCCGCGTCGAGGACGGCGATTGCCTCGAGATCGTGCATTTCGTCGGCGGCGGCTGACGGCGACGCGAGTCAGAGCCCGTGGACGTGTGCCCGCAGCGTCGTCACGAGGGCGTCGGAGACCGGCCCGGTGGCGGCGCTGAAGAGGTGCTGATCGTCGTAGAAGTTGCGCTCGTCGCGCAGCGCCTCGGGCCACTCGCGCAGGACCTGGGCGCCTGTACGCGCGGCGAGGTCATCGAGCCAGCGACGGTACGGCGCGAGCTGCGGGGAGCGCTCGAGCTGGTCCGTCAGCCAGCGCGAGAGGGGCACCTCCAGCAAGAGGACGGTGATGCCCCGCTCGCGGAGCGCCGTGACCGAGCGCTCGAGCGCCGCGAGCTGGTAGGCCGGCCGGGTCAGCTCCGCGACGGTCCTGGTCAGACGCTCGCGTGAGGCGCGGCGAAACGCGCCCTTGTCACCGAGGATCTCCTTCATCACGAAATTCTTGTCTGGATCGGTGACCAGCGTGAACGCGGGAGCTGTCGGCGGCGGACCGGAGAGGCGCAGGGAACCCAGCAGGGGAGCGAGCCGCTCGGCCCCGGCGTCGAGCCTGGACGAGAACTTCGCCTCGACCTGTGAGCGGTAACGGTAGACCGGATCGGCGGCGCCCAGCAGGATGTCGAGGCGGGCTTCGGTCGGGAGCTCGGGGAGCGCCACGACTGGCAGCGCGGCTTCGGGCCGGATCGCGCCCAGCCTGCCCGGCGGCGCCGAGGAGATGGACAAGAGCGACGCGTCGAGCAGCACGAGGTCGCGCGACGGACGCAGCACCGGCGCGTGAAGCCGGGCGAGCTGGTAGTAGTGGAGCGGGTGCCACCCGCCGCCGCTGAAGACGCGGACCCCGACCGGCAACGCGCGCTCGAGCCGGTCCGCGTCGAACGCGGCCTCGGTCCTTGAGTTGCCAAAGATGACCAGCAAGCGCTCGTGACCCTCGAGATCGGCGGGGGTCACCTGCATGGGCTTCGGCTCGTAAGCGAGGCCCAGCGTCTGGCCGCAGACCATCACTGACACGAGCAGCGCGCCCAGCCAGACGCCGGCCCGAGCGAAGTAGCTCACGGGCGGCTCGTCTCCGTCGGGCGCGGGCGCGTCTGGCGCGAGGGGCTCAGAACTGGAAGTAGATGAAGGCATTGGTGGAGGCCCCGAAGACCGTGAGGAAGAACACCAGGGCGAGGCTCGCCCCCGCGTAACAGAGCTGCTGGGTGAGCGACGACGGCGAGAGCGCCTCGACCCGGGCGCGCAGCGGCCGGAGCAGCCAGTAGCAAGCCACGAGCGCCGCGACCCCGATGGGTGTCGCCAGGCGGCCTGGCACGAGATGAAAGTCGCCGGCCGCGATGCCCCGGAGCACCTCCCGGGCCTGGGTGAAGCTCTGGGCGCGGAAGAGGATCCAGGCCAGACACACGAGGTGGAAAGTGAAGATCCGTCGGACCCACAGCCCCGCCCCGGTCGCCCTGGTCGTGGCCTTCACACCCAGCGCCCGCTCGATCGCCAGACAGGCGCCGTGGAGGCCGCCCCACACCAAGAAGGTCCACGACGCCCCGTGCCACAACCCACCGAGCAGCATCGTCATCATCAGGTTGACGTAGGTCCTGGCAGACCCGTGGCGGTTGCCGCCGAGCGAGACGTACAGATAGTCGCGCAGCCAGTGCGAGAGCGTCATGTGCCAGCGCCGCCAGAACTCGGTGATGCTGCCCGACAGGTATGGATCGTCGAAATTCTCGGGGAGCTCGATGCCGAACCAGCGGGAGGCGCCCCGGGCGATGTCGGTGTACGCCGAGAAATCGAGGTAGATCTGGAAGGCGTAGGCATAGACGGCCAGCAGCAGCTCGGCCGATGAGTAGCCGGACGGGTTGGCGAACGCCGGGTCGACCACCGCCGCCAGCCTGTCGGCGCCGAGGAGCTTCTTCGTGTAGCCAATGGCCATCAGGTTGAGCCCGGAGAAGAAGCGCGCTCGGGTGATCGAGCTCGGCCGATCGAGCTGCGGAACGAACTCGGAGGGACGGATGATGGGCCCGGCGATCAGGTGCGGGAACCACGTGATGAAGAGCGCCAGGTGAAGCGGCGATTTGACTGGCGTGAGCTGCCTCCGATAGACGTCGATGGTGTAGCTCATCGACTCGAAGGTATAGAACGAGATGGCGAGCGGCAGCGTCAGGTGCAGCACCGGGAGCCGCACCCCCAGCCCTCCGAGGCTGTGCGCGATCAGATCGTAGTATTTGAAGACACAGAGGACCCCCAGGTTGATGACCACGCTGGCGGCGACGATCGCCTTGCGGCGCCCAGGCCGCTCGGTCTTGCCCAGCAAGTGACCGCAGGTCCAGTCGACCAGCAGCTGGCCTCCGATCAAGAGCAGGTGGATCGCGCTCCAGGTCGAGTAGAAATACAGGCTCGCGACCAGCATGCCCGCGCGCCTCAGGCGCACCGGCAGGGCGTGATAGACGACGAAGAAGCCGAGCAGGAAGGCCAGCCACTGCAGCGAGGTGAAGAGCATGGGGTGCTGCTCGTCGCTGGACCGTGCGAGCGGGCGGCCGGATGCTAGCGAACCTCTCGCGGGTCATCAACCGAGCCGTCACGGCTCGCCCGTCGACCACTGCCGCGCCCTGCCGACGTACTCGAGCACGCGCTGGCTCCCGTACCCGAGGCGCGCCGCCTCCGAGGTCTCGAGGTGCGCCTCGTCGCGCAGGCCGCCCCACGCGAACCCGAGCTCGAACGTGTCGGGGCGCGCGTCACACAGGGCTGACAACAGCTCGGCGGCCGCGTGATCACAGTCGCTCTCTTGCACATAGAACCCCACGAACAGCCCGTGCCGCACCCGGAGCGCCTCGAGCTCGGCGATCACCCGGAGCTTGGTGCTGTAGACGGGGCGCCCGTCGTCTCCGGGGACCGAGTCGAGCAGGCTCGCCCCGTTGAACATCACGCTCTGCCCCGGCGAGACGCGCCCCGCCGCGCACGCGGCCTGCAAGTCTCCTGCGTAGTGAAAGAACTGGAGCTCGCGCGGGCCGGGGTGGGAGACGCCGTCGATCACCTGGGCGACCATCGAGACGCCCTCGACCTCCTCGCGCGAGAACGACGCGACCGCGACCACGTGGACGCCGCGCGCGTTCAGCGCCGAGACGACCGCGGACAGGAACGACGGCGTGCTGCGCAGCGACTTGATCTCGATGATCACTGACACGTGTGGTTTGTTGGTCACCCGTCGGTGCACCTCGACGGTGCGCGCGATCGGCCACGGCTCGGCGAACGTGAACCGCATGCACGCCTCCTCGGAGTCGCTGCGGGCGTCGCGCGACATCTCGGCGATCGCCGCGCCCAGCTCGTCGGCCGACGCGAGCGCCAGCGCGCGACCGAACAGGTCGACCCAGGCGTCGAGCTCGACGCCGCCGAGCGCGGTCTTGGGCGTCTTGCGCACGTCGCGATACTGACAGATGCCCATCGCCTCCTGCACCGTGTCGGCGGCGGTCGCGTGCGCGATGAGCGCGGTGTCGAGCACCCTGGCCAGCACGGCGTCGCGTCCCGCCTCGTCGGTCGCGGCCTCCCAGGCGGCGACCAGCTCGGCGTCGACGAACAAATCCCACTCGAGCCCTGACAGGTGCAGCGGGCTCTCGTCGCCCTCGGGGCGCCGGGATCGGGCGCCGCGAAACACCCCGAACGCCGCGAGCACCGGGTTGTTCTCCATCATCGGCATCAAGCGAGACGGATCGCGCGATGCCTCGAGCGCGGCGCGGAGCTCGGCCGCGACGTCGGGCATCAGGAACCCCAGGATAGCGCGCCAGCGCTCGTCGGCGATGAGCGCGGGCGCCGCCCCCATGAACGCGCCGTGGCCGTAGAACTGAGTGCGGACCGGCCGCAGCTTGAACGAGGTCGACGGCCCGGTCGGCACCCAGAGCTGCGCGCCGAACTGCAGCACCTCCGCGCCGAGGAGGCGCGCCTCCGCCGACAGCTGGCGTCGGCGTCGACGGAGGCGACCGAGCGCGCGCGCCCACGCGGTCTCGACTCGCCCCCAGGCGCGCCCGAGCCACGCGAGGAGCCGGGAAGAGAGGCCGGGACGGGGCGCCAACGTTCGGGCGCGGAGGCTAGCCGCAACGCGCCGGCCTTGTCGCGCCTCAGCGGGCGCCCCACCCCCACGCCGTGCTCGCTGGACATCCTCGACGAGGGGATGTAAAGGCGCGCCCGGTCCCGGCCGTCCCATGCCCTTCCCGATGCTCGAAAACACCTTTCTTCGCGCCGCGCCCATGCTCTCCGGCGGCGGCATCGAGGTCGACATCAGCCCCACGCTGATGGCGCTCCAGTTCGGGGTGCTCAGCGTGCTCGTCGTGGTGCTGAAGCCCCTCCTCTTCGATCCCCTGCTCGCCGTGCTCGAGGAGCGCGAGAAGCGCGTCGAGGGCGCGCGCGCCGAGGCCCGCAAGATGGACGACGAGGCCGCCGAGCTCTTGCTCAAGTACGACGGCGAGATCCAGAAGGTGCACCGCGTCGCCGCCGAGGAGCGCGACAAGGTCCGCGCCGCCGCCCAGAAGGTCGAGGCCGCCGAGATGAGCGAAGCCCGCGCCGAGGCGCAGGCGATCGTCGACAAGGGGCGCGCGCACCTGTCGGCCGAGCGTCAGCGCCTGATGGGCGAGCTCGCGACCAGCGAGGTCGAGCTGTCCCGACAGATCGCGGGCCGCGTGCTCGGGAGGGAGGTTTCGTGACCCGCGTCCGTCGCCTCGGTCTCTCGCTCGCGATCGGCGGCGGGATCGCGCTGTCTGTCGCGCTCGTCGGCGCGCAGAGCCACGACGGGCACGATCACGGCCCGCCCGCCGGCGCGACCCCGCCCGCGCGCCGCCAGCAGCCCCCGCAGCTCGAGGCCCCGCCCGGTCGCCCGATGCCGCGCCCCGGTGTCCCGCCGCAGGGCATGCCCGCCGGTCACGGGATGCCACCCGGTCACGGGATGCCCGCGGGTCCGGGCGTGCCCGCCGGTCACGGGATGCCCGCGGGCCACGGCGCGCCGTCGGGCCACACCGGCGGCATCGTCCACGAGCTGCCGCGCATCAACTGGAACATGGGCCTGCTCGGCGAGAAGGCAGGCATCGAGCGGAGCGATCTGCTGTGGCGCAAGAAGGGCATGCCTGTCCCCTTCCTCGCGGTGCTGATCAACTTCTCGATCCTGGCATACGCGCTGATGCACTACGGCGAGAAGCCGCTCCGCGAGGCGCTGAAGAAGCGCCGCGACGATCTGATGTCCGACATGGACGAGGCGGCGCGCATCCGCGACGAGTCCGAGCAGCGCCTCGCCGAGTACGAGGACAAGCTCGAGCAGCTCGACGACGAGGTCACGCGCATCAAGACCGACTACGCCGAGCAGGCGACGCGCGACGAGGCCCGCATCGTGCGCGAGGCCAGGACCCGCCGCGAGAAGCTGCGCGCCGACGCCGAGCTGCTCGTGTCGCAAGAGCAGAAGGCGCTCCACGAGGAGCTGCTGCAGGCGACGGTCGCGCGCGCGTCGAAGGCCGCCGAAGAGCTCGTGAAGACCCGCCTCTCCGCGGCCGATCACGATCGCCTCGCCGACGAGTACCTGAAGGATCTGTCGGCGGCCAAGGGCCTCGGCTTCGGGGGTGCGCGATGAGCCTCGAGGCCGTCGCCGCGCGCTACGCCCAGGCGCTGCTCGAGCTCGGCACCGAGCAGGGCAACCTCGCCGCGCTCTCGGCCGAGCTCCGCCGCGTCGGCGACGTGTACGCGGGCAGCCACGAGCTGCGCTCGGTGCTCGACAACCCGCTCGTCCCCGAGGGCGCGCGCCGCGCGATCCTCGACGACATCGCCGCGCGCCTCGGCCTCGGCGCGGTCGCCAAGAACACGCTCGGGCTGCTCGCGCAGCGCAACCGCCTCGCGACGCTGCCGCACATCGCGCGCGCGCTCGACCTGCTCGCCGACGCGAAGGCGGGCGTCGTGCGCGCCGTCGTGACGACCGCGAAGGAGCTGCCCGAGTCCTTCCACGAGAAGCTCCGCGTCGAGCTCGAGAAGAAGACCGGCAAGAAGATCGTCGTCGACAAGCGCGTCGATCCGACGCTGCTCGGCGGGGTGCACACCCGCATCGGCGACCGCACGATCGACGGCTCTCTCAAGGCGAAGCTCGAGGCCATGAAGGCCGGGCTCGCCAACCCATTACGTCCTCCGCAGCACCCCCGCTCAGACCGAAGAGACCAAGCCATGCAGCTCCGCGCCGAAGAGATCAGCCAGATCATCAAGAAGAACATCCAGGGCTTCGACAAGGCCGCCCTGGTCAACGAGACGGGCACCGTGCTCAGCGTCGGCGACGGCATCGCGCGCGTGTACGGGCTCGAGGGC
>CAUJFL010000284.1 GCA_963169165.1 Myxococcota bacterium
GCGCTCGTGCTGGCGGGGGAGCGGCTGCAGGGCGCGCTCGCCGACCCGGTGAAGGCGCTCCATCCCACGAGCGACGCGAGCCGCGAAGACTCGCTGTCGCGCGCCGCCACCGAGAACGCCCCGCGCGTCGCCGCCCTCGTGGCCCGCGCCATCCGGGCGCGCGAGACGTCGCTGCTCGAGGTGTGGTTCGCTTCGCTCGGCCCGATCGCCTCGCAGCTGCTCGAGGCCGCGGTGGTGGGCGCGATCCGCAAGACCCCGCCGCCGCGCCCGCGCCCCAGGCAGCCCGAGCCCAAGATCATCCACGGCTACGAGCTCGTGAAGCCGCTCGGCGAGGGCGGCATCGGCAGCGTGTGGCTCGTGCGCAAGGCCGACGCCGAGCGGCTCTTCGTCCTGAAGATCCCGAAGGCCGAGGCGCTCGCGACGGCCAACGACGCCGAGCGCGACGGCATCCTCGCGTCGTTCGTCGAGGAGGCCAAGGCGCTCGCCGGCCTCTACCACCCGAACGTCGCGAACATCATCGATCGCGGCGTCGCCGACGGCGCGCCCTTCCTCGTGCTCGAGTACCTGATCGGCGCGGACCTGAGGGAGTACGCGCACGCGCACCCGATGTCGCTGTTCGAGCTGCGCCAGGTGGTGCCAGAGTCCTGCGCGGGGCTCGCGGCGCTGCACGCGGCGGGGCTCGTTCACCGCGACATCAAGCCGGGCAACCTCTGGCTTCGCCTTCCGCTCGCGGGCGGCGAGAGATTCGACGCGCAGAGGCACCGCAACCCCGCGCTCGCGCCGCCGCTCGCCACCGTCGTCATCGATTTCGGCATGGTGAGGCCCATCCGCGTGCAGGGCGACGTCGGCGGTCGCTTCGTCGCGGGGACTCCTGGCTACATCGCGCCGGAGCAGGTGCTCGATCCGGTCGAGCTCGATCCGCGCGCCGACGTCTACTCGCTGGCCGCGACGATCTACAACGTGACCACGCGGCGGGCCTTCTTCGACGACGTCGAGAGCCCGCGCGACCGCATCCTCGCGCACATGCGGCGCGATCCCTTCGAGGACCCGGCGCGGCTGGCGGGGTTCCCGGCGGCGGTCGCGAAGGTCCTCCGCGCCGCGACGGCGCTGTCCCCGAACGACCGCCCGGGGCCGCTCGAGTTCGGGCGCGCGTTCGCCGCGTCGCTGTTAGAAATGTTTGTAATGTGCCGCGCTCGACGCGCCCGCTGGCGTGCCGCGCGAAGCGCTCGCCGCGGTCGTGAACGGGCCCGTCGCTCGGCCACGGCCACCCGCCGAAGCGGGTCGCGCGGTAGTCGGAGTACGCGCGCTGGATCTCGGCCTGGGTGTTCATCACGAACGGGCCGTGACGCGCGACCGGCTCGCCGATGGGCCGACCTTGCAGCAGCAGCAGCTCGCCCTCGTCGGGGCCCATCACGAGCGGCGCCTCGTCGACGTCGCGAAGCTCGACCGCGTGCCTCGCCGCGATCTTGTGCGCGCCGACGGTGAGCTCGGTGCCACGAAAGAAGTAGAGCCTACGGTTGCTCCCGGCGCGCGCGGGGGGCAGCGTGAAGCGCGCGCCCGGCGCCATCTTCAGCGTCCAGATCGCGACGTCGGAGCCGGCGCGAGAAGCCCACGATCTCGGCGGCGGCGTGGGCCCCGCGGCGTCGCCGTACCGCCCCGCGACGACCGTGAGCTCGGTGGTCTTGCCGGCCGCGTCGAGGAGCGCGCGGCGGGGCACGGAGGGGGCCCAGAGCATCGAAAAATTGGGTTCGGTCAGCTTGTCGACCGCGGGCAGGTTGAGCCAGATCTGGAACAGCTCGAGCGGGTTGGGCGACGCTGTCTCGAGCAGCGGGAACATCTCCGCGTGCACGACGCCGCGCCCCGCCGTCAGCCACTGCACGTCGCCCATGCCGTAGCGCGCGGCCGCGCCGAGCGAGTCGGCGTGATCGACGAGCCCTCGCCGCACGACCGTGACCGTCTCGAAGCCGCGGTGCGGGTGCTGCGGGAAGCCGGGCACGACGTCGCCGTGGTACATCCGCCACGCCGCCTGCTCGGCGAAGTCCTGGCCGATGTCGCGCCCCGCGAGCGACGCCGCGGGGCCGAGTCGCGCGTTGCCGGCGGGGTACGCGTCGTCGTGGTGGGCGCAGAACAGGAAGGGATCAGGGGTGCGCCACAGCCCACGCAGCGGCTCGACCGACAGCACCGGATCTCGCGCCGACGCCGCGACGGTGGCGCCGCCGTCCCTCCCGCAGGCGGCGAGCGCCGGGGCACCCGCGAGCAGACCGAGCATGGCGCGTCTTTCCATGCGGTATCCCTACGCGCTCATGGCCCGGCGTGCCACCGAAGTTCCCGCGTGAACCCGCGACGGTTCGCGGCTAAGCAGCCGATCCCACGATGAAGCACCGAGAGCCCGCGTCCCCCTCCGCCGCGCTGTCGCGGCTCTTCGACGCGGAGCGAGAGGTCCGCCGCGTCTCGGCCGAGCTCTCTCGCGTGAGGCCGAGAGACCTGCTCGTCGCGCTGCGCGCCGCGATCGTCGACGCCAGGCAGCAGGCCGAGGCCGAGGCGGCGCTGCGGCTCGTGCGGATCGTGCCGCTGCTCGGCGAGCTCGAGGGGCCCGAGGCCGTCGACTTGCTGATCGATGTGCTCGACTCCGACGTGGGCGAGGCCCGCTGGGCGGCCGGCGAGGAGCTCCGCGACCTCGGCTTCGAGCGCTTCAAGGAGGTCGCGCTGGGCCTCGAGCGCGCGCTCGAGAGGTTGCCCGACGAGTCGATCGCGCTGGTCGAGCTGCCGCTCGTCATCGCCGAGATCCCCGAGCCGGGCGTCTCGAGGCTGCTGCAGCGGTTCCTCGCGCACCCGGTCGCGGACGTCGTCGCGGCCGCGCTCGAGGCGGCCACGATGGTGGCGGATCCGCGCGTGACGGACGCCGTCCGCCGGCTGGTCGACGACACGCGCCGCGTCGACATGGAAGACGAAGAGGGCGAGGTCGCCGACGGCACGATCGGCGAGCTCGCCAGGGACGCGATGGAGATGTTCGAGGGCGGGGCAGCCGACGACGCATGACCGCCGACGAGCTCGGCCACTCCGACGCGGCGATCCTCGAGACGTTCGTGGTCCCGAGGTACCTCAGGCTGTTCGGTGACGTCGTGCTCGAGTCGATCTTGCCCGCCGACGGCGCGAAGGTGCTGCACCTCGGCTGTCGCACGGGCTACCCCGAGCTCGAGGTCGCGGGGCGGCTGTCGATGGCCAACCTCGTCGGGATTGATCCCTCGGTCCGCGCGGTCGAGCTCGCCCGCACGAAGGCGCAGCTGCTCCCCGTCGCCACCCGCG
>CAUJFL010000285.1 GCA_963169165.1 Myxococcota bacterium
GCAGGCCGCGCGCGAGCTGTCCATCGAGCCCGGCGACGATCCAGTGCGACGCGCGATGGTGACCGCGGGGCTCTCGGTGCTGCGACCGGGCGCCGCGGCGGCGGGCGCGGCGTCAAGCGTGGCGCTCGGGCTCCACCGCGCGGCGTTCGGGCAGCTGTTCGTGCTCGGGGCGATGATCCTCGGCGTGTCGGCCATCCGCGCGACCGCGCCGCCGTCCGAACTCGAGGAGTCGCCCGAGGTGCTGCCGCTCGTGCCCGAGCGCGCGGCGAGCCTGCGCGTCGTCGCGCGGCCCTGGGCGACCGTCTACGTCGACGGCCAGCTGGTCGACGTCACGCCGTTCGCGCGGCCGGTGCCGGTGAGAGAGGGCGAGCATCGCCTGACGTTCCGGCATCCGAGCGCGCCAGACGAGCGGCGCGTCGTCCGCGTGACGCACGGTGAGACCGCGTTCGTCGAGGTCGAGATGCGCGTGCCGCCACGCCCGCCGCCCGCCGCGTCGTCCGCCGCGCCCGCGTCCTCGACCCCGTGAGACGTCACCCGAACGGCTGCGCCGGCTGACCGCGCTGGAAGTAGAAGCGGAACGTGCCCCGCACGCGCGAGAGCGCCTCGGCGGGGATGGGCGCGCCCGAGCTGGGTTGATCGCGAGGATCGCCCACGAGCACGTCGAACGTCCCCTCGGACAGCTTCTCACCGCCGTCGGTCTCGCGCGGATCACCGCTGAAGAGGCTCGAGAAGGTGATCGTCCCCTCGGTCGCGTAGAGGGCGATGTTCTTCCCGTGGCAGGTCTGGTGCAGGTAGAGGGTGAGGCTGACGAGCGGGGGATCAGGGTCGGCCTTGATCGGGACCCCGGGCGGCGCCACGCCCGGAGCGAGCCCCACCTCGAGGGGCTGCCCGAGCCGCTGACGCACGGCGCCGGTGTTGCGCACCAGGATGATCACGCCGTCGGAGTTCTCCTCCATGTCGTCGCCGCGCTGGATGCGGATCAGCTGCTGATCGCGGTAAGGGTTGGACGCGAACAGCGTCGGACCGAGATCGTAGGGCCCGCGAAAGCAGCCGTGCGCCTTCAGATCGTCGCTCGTGACGCTCCCCTCGCCGTCTCCGACCGTGCAGGCGGCGACGAGCAGCGCCGCGACGAGCGCGACCACACGACGAGCCCAGCTCACGACGGCCGCTCCGTCGACACGATGCGCGCGCCTCCGAGCACGCGCTCGCCGTCGTACACTACCGCGAATTGCCCCCGCGCGACCGCGCGGACCGGGCGCTCGAAGGTGGCCTCGAGCACCCCGTCTTCGCAGAGCGTGACCCGCGCGCGCTCTCCGTCGTGGCGAGCGCGCACGCGCACGGTCGCGTCGAGCTCGCGGGGGACGCCGTCGACGAAGCGCCCGTCGACCGCGACGATGCGGGTGGTGCCGAGCGCGGCCTCGTCGCCGAGGTGAACGGCGCCGGTCGCGCCGTCGACGTCGACGACGAACGCGGGCTTGCCGAGCGCGACGCCGAGCCCTCGGCGCTGCCCGATGGTGAAGCCGTGGACCCCGCCGTGCCTGCCGACCTCGAGGCCGCGTCCATCGAGGATGGGTCCAGGGCGGGCGCGCCCCCCGGCCCTCGCGTCGACGAACGCGTCATAGCGGCCGCTCGGGACGAAGCAGAGCTCCTGGCTCTCACCCTTCTTCGCGCCCGGCAGCCCCCGCCGCGCCGCCTCCTCGCGCACCTCGGCCTTGGTCCGCTCGCCGAGCGGCAGCCGCAGCCTCGCGAGCTCTCGGCGACCGAGGCCGTGCAAGAAATAGCTCTGATCCTTGTGGCGATCGCGCGCCCGCAGCAGGCACGGGCCGACGTCGTCGCGCCCCACACGCGCGTAGTGCCCCGTCGCGACGTGCGCGGCGCCGAGCTGATCGGCCAGCTCGAACAGCTCGCGAAGCTTCGGTCCGCGGTTGCACGCGACGCAGGGGCTCGGGGTGTCGCCGGAGAGGTACCCGTCGACGAACGGCGCCACGACCTCGCGGGAGAACAGCTCGCGGCGGTCGAAGGCGTAGTGCGGGATGCCGAGGTGGTCGGCGACGCGACGCGCGTCGTGCTGGTCCTCCGGAGCGCAGCAGCGACCGCGCACCGAGCCGTCGTCGGGCGTGTCCCAGAGGTGGAGCGTCACGCCCACGACCTCGTACCCCTCGTCGAGCAGCAGCGCGGCGGCGACCGACGAGTCGACCCCGCCGCTCATCGCGATGATGACACGCGGCCTCACGACGCCCTCTTTACCACGCGTCGCGGCCGTGGGCGCCGAGCGCGCGCGCGAGGCTCGCGAGCGCGGCCGAGTGGAGCCGGCTGGCCCACGACGGCGAGTGGCCGAGCGCGCGCGCGACGTCGCCGAGCCCCTCTCCCTCGAAATAGTGGCGCCGGAGGATCGAACGCCCTGGCTCGTCGAGCCGGGCCACCGCGGCCAGCAGCGCCTCGCGGGTCTGTTGCCGCGAGAGCCTCACGTCGGGCGCCTCGTCGAGCTCTTCGCTCGCCACCTCGGCGCGCGTCGAGCCGTCCGGGGCCGCATGCAGGCCGAGCGCCAGCGCCGTCGCCATCGTCGCCAGGTGATCGGCGAGCGCGTCGTCGAGGTCGCGCGCCGTCCCCGCGTCGTCGTGCGGGACCGCGTCCGCGACGCGCCACGCGCCCTCGAGCCCGGTGAGTCGCGCGTAGGTGCGTCGCGAGAGCGCGCCCTCGCGGCGGAGCCAGTCGGTGACGGCCCCTCGCACGCGGATGGCGGCGTAGCCGATGAACGGGACGCCGCGCGACGGTTCGAAGCGGCGCGCAGCGTCGAAGAGCCCCTCGAACGCCGCCGACTCGAGATCGGGCAACAGCCCCGCGGGAGCCGCGGTCTGCCGCAGGATGCGGCGCGCGATCGACGACGCGAGCCCGAGGTGCGCGGAGACGAGCGCGTCGACGTCGGGCTGCGCCGGGTCCGAGGGCATCGAGGCCCTGAGGCTAGCCGAGGCGGCGCCCGCGTCGAGCCGCCTCTCGCCGTTTCGCGCGCGCGGGCCGCGCCGACGCGCTAGAAGCGGGCTCCATGGCCCACCGCGAGCCTCTGGCCGTCCCGTGACCCCCGGCTCGCGTGTCGATCGCTACGTCATCGAGGGCGTGATCGGCGAGGGCGGCATGGGCATCGTCTACCGCGCGCACGACGAGCGCCTCGACCGCCAGATCGCGCTGAAGCTCGTGCGCGGCCCCGACGGCGAAGCCCCCACGCGGGAGGGCGCCGATCGGCTGCTGCGCGAGGCGCGCGCCGCCTCGAGGCTCGCGCACCCGAACGCCGTCGCGGTCCACGACGTCGGCGTCGCCGATGGAACCCCCTGGATCGCGATGGAGCTCGTCGAGGGACGCTCGCTGCGCGCCCTGATCGCCGAGGGCCCGGTGCCGGCGACGCGATGCTGGGCCTGGCTCGTCGACGTCGCGCGCGCCCTCTCCGCGGCGCACGACCGCGGGATCATCCACCGCGACGTCAAGCCCGAGAACGTCTTGGTGCGCGACGACGGCGTCGCCAAGGTGCTCGACTTCGGCATCGCGCGGAGGGCCGCGACGGGCCTCGATCCCGAGGGCCCGACGGCCGCGCACGGCCTGCCGACGCTGACCGGAGATGGGCAGACGCTCGGGACCCCGGCCTACATGGCGCCGGAGCAGATCCGCGGCGAGCCGCTCGACGGGCGCGCGGATCAGTTCGCGTGGGGCGTGCTCGCGTGGGAGACGCTCGCGGGCCACCTCCCGTGGAGGCGCGGCGACGCGATGGCGCAGGTGGCCGAGGTGCTGTCCGAGCGCCCGCCGCCGCTCTCCTCGGTGATCGACGACGCGCCCCCATCGCTCGCCGCCGCGATCGACCGCGCCCTCGAGAAGCAGCCAGAGAAGCGCTTCTCGTCGATGCACGAGCTGCTGGTCGCGATCGGCGGCGCGCGCACGCCCTCGTTGCGCGCCGCGCCCGCCGTCCGACCGCGCGCCGACTACACCGACGAAGAGGTGAGGCAGATCTTCTCGCGAGCGCTGAGGATCGGCCCTCCCGCGCGCGGCGTGTCGCGCAGCGCGATGCTCGAGGCGGCGCGCGAGGTCGGCCTCGACGAGCACCAGATCGAGCTCGCCGAGCGAGAGCTCGCGCGCGTCGAGCTCGATGACCGCGACGACGCCAGCCTCCGCCGTCGCGCCTGGAACTCGTTCTTCCGGCACCTCGCGGCCTACGTCGGCGGCTCGGTCTTCTCGATCGTCGTGTTCAGCTGGTCGCTGTGGCGCCTCGTCGTGTTCGGGTGGGCCATCGGCGTGATCTCCCACCTCGCGTCGGTCGTGTTCCCGAACGAAAAGAAGCTGAAGCGGTCGCGCGCACGACAGCGCGCAGAGGTGCGGCGCGAGGTCGTCGAGGACGGCGCGGCGAAGCTCGTCGCGGGGACCCGTCGGCTCCTCGTGCGCTCGACGCCCACCCGCAGCGCGGCCGAGCCGCCGACGGCCGAGCGCCGCGCCGAACGCTGATGGATCGTGTCGGCTCAGCGCGGCGGGAACTCGTCCGCGCCCCGGTCGTCGACGTAGACCTCTTCGAGCGTGAGCCCGTGCGCCGGAGCGGTCTTGCCGAGGTCTTCTCGCGAGCGAGACGCCAGGCCGCGGGCGATCGCGCCGCGTGCCCTGCGGCCTTGCCCGATCTGCACGAGCGTCCCGGCGAGGATCCTCACCATGTTGTGCAAGAAGCCGTCGCCCTCGACGATGATCGCGAGGCGGCGAGGATCGGTCGGGTGGCGCAGGACCTCGACGCGAGACAGCGTCCGCGTCGTGTTCTCGCGGTGGTCGGCGGCGGAGCGAAACGCCGCGAAATCATGCGTCCCCATCGCGTAGTTCGCCTCTCGCGCCATGGCGTCGACGTCGAGCGCCCGCAGGACGCGCAGGTGCGTCGCCTCGAGGAAGGGATCGCGCAGCGGGTCGCACAGGATGCGGTACGCGTATCGCTTGCCGCGCGACCGGAAGCGCGGATCGAACCCAGCCTCGACGCGGCTGACACGGCGCACCGAGACGTCGTCGGGGAGGCGCGAGCCAAGACCCAACGCCCAGCCGCGCGGGCCGATCACGCCGTCGGAGTCGAACGCGATGAGCTGCGCGCGCGCGTGCACGCCGGCGTCCGTGCGGCTCGCGGCTCGCAGCCCGGTGACACCGGCGCGCATCGAACCGACCGCCTCGAGCAGCACGCCGTGGACCGTGCGTTGACCGCGCTGCGGCGCCCAGCCCGCGAAGCCGGCCCCCGCATACGCGACGGTGAGCAGCACCCCCTCGGGCACGCCGCGTGTGCTCAGCTCCCGCCAGCGCCGGAGGCTCCGCCGCCGCCTGTCGAGCCGCCGCTGCCCGCCGTGGCGCCGCCATACGCGGGCTTCGGGCGGCACTTGCCGGAGGAGCAATACGCGCTCTCGCAGTCGGTGTTCTTCAGGCAGTCGGTGCCGTTGCCGCCCTCGTTGTCGGAGGAGCACGCGGCGACCGAGAGCGCGACCACGGCGAAGAGCGCGAGCTTCGACATGGTGCCCGATGCTACGCGAAGCCCGTCCGATGTCACGCTCAGCCGCCCGCCCCTGCGTCACCGGCCGCCCCTGCGTCACCGGCCGCGCCCGCGTCACCGCCCGCGCCCGCGTCACCGCCCGCGCCCGCGTCACCGGCCGCGCCCGCGCCGCCGTTCGGATCGCCTGCCGCACCGGCAGCGCCCGGATCTCCGGCTGCGCCTGCCGCGCCCGGATCTCCGGCCGCGCCGCCGCTCCCTCCGGTGCCTACCGAGCCGCCTGCGCCGACCGAGGTCGCGTCGCCGGTGCGCTCGAAGCAGCTCTTTCCGGGGAATTTGTCGGCGCCGCCAGAGTTGACGCCAGGATCGGTCGCGGAGTCGGAGCACTGCGGGGTCGCGCCGTCGGTCGAGCCGCACGCGGTGAGGCACAGAGCGGTGAGCGAGATGAGGACGAGGCGTTGCATGGTCTTCTCCGGGCGTGGCCGCTGGGTCACTTGGTCTTCGGCTGGAAGTTGAGCGGGACGGAGGCCTGAACGCAACCCCCGGTGGGCGCGGCGACCTTTTTTCCGCGGAACATCGACAGGACGCACTGCGCGACGCTGCCGTCGCCCATCGTGTCGCTCGCGACCGACGCGCCGCAGATCGTGCCAGACGAGTCGATCGTGAGCGCGACGGAGATGCGCCCCTGCAGCTGCGCGTTGTTGCGGAGCGCGCGCTCGTAGCAGCCGCGCGCGGCGCCGCCCATCGACGAGATCTGGCCGCGCATGGCGGGCGCGGCGGCCCCGCTGCACGTCGAGCCACAACCGCCGCCTCCGGGTCCCGCTGGCGCCTTCGGCTTGGACGTCGACGCCGACGGCTCGGGCTTCTCGTCGTCGGGCGGCGGCGGCGGGGCGTCCATGTGTGTCGGGCGCGTCTCGGCCGGAGGAGCGGCGCTCGCGACCGTGGGCGGAGGAGGTGGCTCGCCGCCGCGGAGCTTCCAGAAAACGAGCCCACCCATCGCGAGGAGGAGGAGCACTGCGGCGGCGATCAGCGGGGTGTTGTTGCCCGAGCCCGGGACCTGGCTTGGCGGCAGAGAGGATGGCGGTGTCATCGAGTGGAAGGCCGAGAGAGCCGGTCTTATAGCGTGGGACGCGCGCGGCTCCGAGAACTTCGTCGGTCGCTCACAGCTCGAGGGCGCTCGCCGGGCGACGACGCGACGTCGCGCGGCCGATCAACGCGCGCGTCTCCGCGGACGCTGACGCGCCGAGGACCGCGTCGAGCGCGCGCCCGAGCGAG
The DNA here is from genome assembly GCA_963169165.1 of Myxococcota bacterium. Taxonomy (GTDB): domain Bacteria; phylum Myxococcota_A; class Polyangia; order Polyangiales; family Polyangiaceae; genus JADLFU01. Next base: position 6,764 of record CAUJFL010000285.1, read on the forward strand.
AAGACATCGTCATCGAACGCCGCCGCTCGGCCCGCCTCGCGCTCGGGCGACACGAACCCCGCGCTCGCGCCCACGTGCGGTTCGCCGGCGCGCGCCGCGAGCCCGAAGTCGGCGAGGAGCGGCGCCCCGCGCGCGTCGAACAACACGTTGGAGGGCTTCACGTCGCCGTGGACGAAGCCCAGCGCGTGTACACGAGCGAGCGCGCGGACGAGGGCTCGCACCCACCCGTCGCCCGCGGGCGCGCCCGCGGCGAGCGCGCCGCCGTGCGCCCACTCGAGCTGCTGCCACCCCTCCTCGAGGCTGGACGCGAACACGCGCGTGACGCCGGGGCCCGCGACCGCGACCGCGACCGCGACCTCGCGGGTGAGCTGCGCTCGCTGCTCGCGAGGAGAGTGAGCGACCTTGAGCGCGATCTTGCGGCCGAGCACGGTGTCGTCCGCCTCGTAGACCACGGCCGCGCCCCCGCGCCCCGCCTCGCGACGCAGCACCACGCCGGGCGTCGAGGTCCCGCGCAGCGTGGCGTCGAGCGAGAAGCCCGCGGGCGCCGCCGACGCGCCTCGCAGCCGGAGCCAGCGATCGAACAGGCCGGGCGCGGACGGATCGGCGCGGACCGCCTGCTCCGCGGCGACCCTGGCGCCGTCGAGGTCCCCGAGCTGCATCCGCGCCTCGGTCAGGACGGCGAGGCCGTCCACGTCGGTCGCCGCGGCGAGCAGGCGCTCGGCCGCCGCTGGGCGGCCCTCCTCGAGCAGGTGCCTCGCCTCCTCGACCACGCGGGCCGCAGTCACGGTGAGAGGATCTCCAGGCGGGTGGCCCCGCACGCGATGACATCTCCCGCGCAGAGATCGATCCCCTCCGGCGCCGCCACTCCGCGCAGCCTCGGCGCCACGCCATCGGCCGACACGAGCCGCACGTGTTCGTCGCGGCGGACGAGCTCACAGCCCCCGACGCGCGCGGGACCGAGCGGCAACCACGCCGAGAGCTCGCCGCAGGTCACGCGGATCCCTCCGTCGAGCGGCGCCATGTGGAGCTCGGCGTCGAGGCCGAGGCGGAGCGTCACGGCCCCGCCGAGCACGAGCGGCGCGACCAGGCGCGCGCCCGCGAGGTGGGTGCCGTTGGCCGAGCCGAGATCGGTCGCGAGCAGCGCGCCCGAGCGAGCGCGACTGATCTCGAGGTGCCGTCGACTGATGGACGGAGACGGCACGTCGAGATCGGAGCCGACGCGACCGAGCACGATCCTGTCACCCAGCACCCAGAGAGAGGAGGTGCAGTCGAGCCGCAGCCGCAGGCGCGGCCACCTGGCGAGGCGCGCGCCCAGGGCCTCGGCGCGGGCGCTCAGGTCGAGGTGCTGCGAGGCCGCGCGCGCGAGCGCCATCGCCGCCAGTCGCTGCCCGCTCCGCTCGTGGAGCTCGAACGAGGATCGCAGCGCGTCCTGCTCTCGCGACTCGCGCAGCTCGAACGAGCCTCTCGCGAGGGCGGCCTCGGTCCGGTCGACGTCTCCCGCGCGCGCCCACGCGGCGGCCTCCTCGTCGTGCATCGCCGCGAGGCGAAACCCGCGGGCAGCCGCGGCGTGGGCGCCCAGCCCGTCGAGCTCACGCGCGAGCGCCGCGGCCTCGGGAGCAAGCAGCGACGACGGCTCCTGCTCGGCGAGCGCGAGGCGCGCCTCGGCGTAGCGCACGCGCAGCGCGGGGCTCTCGGCGGCGATCGGCCACGCGCGCGCGAGACGCGCGACCCGCGCGAGCGGTGACACCTCGCGATCGGCGAGCAGCATCGTCACGCGACAAGCGTCGCCGTGGCGGTCGTCACGCAGGTAGACGTGGAGCGCGCCGTCGAGATCCCCCGCGAGCTCGCGCGCCGCGCCCTCGTCGAGCTCACGCCTTGGACCGAACGGCGACATCGTCGGGCGAGAGCGTACCCGACGCGAGCTCAGCCCGCGATCAGCAGGCTCCGCGCGCCGACGTCAGCGATGCCGCGCAGCACGGGCGACAGCTCGCCGGGCGGCGCGTCCTCGCACGCTCCGCGCACGATGGTGCTGGGCGCTGGGTCTCGTCTCCCACGCGCGCCGCTACCGCAGGCTGACCTCCCGAGACCGGGCGCCGAGCCCGCCCACGAGGAGCGGACAGAGACCATTCAGCCCGTTGACGGCGACGAACAGCGGATAGGGCAAGAGGCCCCGGGCCCGCAGCGTCATCGAGACCAGGAGCACCGCGTGGACCAGCACGCCGAGCCCGACGATGCGCGGGAGGGTCTGTCGTAGGGGGCTCCCTGCGCCGCGGAGCGTGTGCAGCAGGTACACGGTCATCGGGAGGAACAGCACGACGCCGCTCACGACGCCTGGGTTGTAGCGGCCGAAGCGCACGGCGCCGACGATGTGGGTCAGGGCGTTGACCGGGGCGATCCCCCAGGCGCACGCCGCGACGAGAGGCCTGCGGCGGCGGAGCGCGAGCGCGAGCGCGCCCGCGGTCCAGACACCGACGGCGTTCACCGCGAAGAGGAACGTCGCGTCGGCCGGACACGCCACCGAAGCCCCGGGTCCATAGCCCATGCTGTCGCAGAAATCGGCGAGGAAAGCGTAGCGTCGCCCGAAGACGTCGACACCATGCTCCTCGAACTGGTGAACCGCGTACACGGGCAAGAGGAGCCCGAGCACCGTGCCCGGATCGGACCAGCGGGGAGTCGTCACGGTGCGCCGCTCGAACGCCAGGAACGCGACGATGCCGGTCGCGAGCAGGAGGCCGACGTAGGGCCATAGATGCAGCACCTGACTCATTGTGAGGCTCATGCTACGGAGCCAGCGTCGCGCGTGGCAACGCCGTGTTTCGCGTCGAGCGCTGCGATCGTCACGCCGCCGCACCACGCGCCGCTCGTTGCTGGTGGAGCCTCTCTACCACCAGGTCGCCGAAGCTCCGGGCGTTCGCTGAGGAGGAGCAGCGGCGGCTCGACACCGCGTTCGAGGCGCTGAGGGGCCAGCTCGACCGCAAGTAACAGCGCGCCGCCGGCGCCGTCGAGTCGTCAGGTCGAGGTGCCCCAGCATGACGAACGATGGCACAGCGAGCTCGTTCATCGGCCTCGGGCCGAGTCGCCATCGACGACGTCGGCCACGCCGGCTTCCAGGAGGCCAGCGCTCTCTCCGTCGGGATCGCCAACGTGCAGCGCTTCGAAGGCGGCTCGGCCTCACCCTTCGCCGCTGGTCGCTCTCGCGCGCCTGGCCCGTGAAAGCTCGTCGCGGGCGAGTGGGACGACGAGAGCGACGAACGCGATCGAACGAGTCACGCTCACTTACTGGAGGCCCGTGATGAGGTGAACCGCCACCTCGCAGGCGTACACGACCCGCTCGGCGAGGTTGATGCCGATGACGTCGATCTCACCCTGCACGTCGGGGGTCTTCAGATTGTACTGGACGAACGCGCACTTGCGCGCGTGGCGCCACCACTCGCCGCAGATTTCCCGCCGACGTTCACGTGAGGGCCCCCTCCAGCACGCCGCGTGAGAGCATCACCACCTGCACCCCGTCCGTGCGAGTGAAGGAGCGCCGCTGGGCCGTCGGTCCGAAGGTTCAACGACTTGCGGGACGATACCAGCCACACCAGCCACACGCAGGCGGCCGCAACGAACCTCACCGCGCCCGCTGTCTCCGTCGCGCCGCCGTCCCCCGCGAGCACGCGCTTCGCGAGCCAGTCCCACAGCTCGCGCCGCTCGAGAAGTCAGCTTCGGCGTCGCGGCCCCGGCGAGCCCCCACGCCTCCTCGTCGCGCGACTACACCGCCGCGTTGAGCTGTCCCGACCTGCGCGACGTGCGGTCGCTCGCCGAGGTCACGCGCGTCCTCGCGCCGTGAGCGCCCAGCTCACGGCTCCGCTCGCGAGACGAGCGCGGAGCTCTGGGGCGCCGCGAGCTCCGCGCGCGCGACCGCCAGTCGCTTCGACACCTGGTCGACCCGGAACATGAGCAGCATCGTGAGCAGCGTCGTCGCCGCGACCAGGAGGCCGATCGTCGGGTAGCGCTCGAGCGTGCCAGTGACCCTGTCCTGGTGGACGATGAGCCCCGCGACGAACGCGGCCACGCCCCCCGCGAGCTGCTGAAGCGAGCTCGCGATCGACATGTACGCGCCGCGATCGGTCACCTCGGGCAACGTCGAGGTCATGGCCATGGACGACACCATGCGCGCCGTGATGCCGGCGAAGAGCGCGACGTTGAGCGCGACGATCCACCAGAGCGGCGAGACGCCCAGGCGAGTGTAGTAGACCACCATCCCGATCGTCACCAGGCTGCCCGCCGCGAAGACGCGGTAGCGGCCCACGGAGTCGGCCAGGCGCCCGAAGAGCGGCCCGAAGATCATCGAGGAGACGCCGGTCACGAGGTAGATCGTCGGGAGCTGGTCCATGCGAATGTGCACGTTGTTGACGAGGTACGTCGTCCCGAACGGCATCAGCATGAACCCGCCGGTCGCGAGCAAGACGGTGGCCGAGAAGCCGACCAGGTACTCGGAGCGCGCCGCGGTCCTCGTCAGGTGCGCGAACGGGTTGGTCGCGCGCGCGCCCGCCTTCAGGTGAGAGTCGACCGGCCGCAAGCCGACGAGGATCACGACGCCGGCGAGCGCGCCGACGCTCACGATCAACAAGAAGGGCGCGTGCCAGCTGAACCTGTCGGCGAGGTACAGCCCGAGGGGGAGGCCCAGGATCTGGCTGGCCGAGAAGGCCGTCTGCACGATGCCCATCACGCGACCTCGCTGCGACGGCTGGAAGACGTCGGTGATGATCGCCATGCCGATCGAGCTCATCACGCCGCCGAAGATCCCCGTGACCACGCGCGCACCGAGCAGGAACGCGTAGCTCGTCGCGAGCGCGCAGAGCAGCGTGCCGCCGAGGAAGCCTGCGTAGAAAAACAGGAGCAGCTTCTTGCGGTCGAACCGGTCCGCGAAGCCCGCCGCGAGCAGGCCCGACGCCCCCGCGCTGAACGCGTACGCCGAGACGACGTGACCGAATTGCTCGGTCGTGATGTGCAGCTTTTCGAGCAGCATCGCCCCGAGCGGCGACAGGATCATGAAGTCGAGGATGACGGTGAAGTTCAGGAAGCCGACGAGCGCGGCAACGAACCACTGGTAGCGGGTGAACGCAGCGGAGGGCGGGGGGTTCATGGCAGGCCGAGCGGGGGCCGAGGCGAGCGTGGGGGACGTCTGGCCGACCTGGCCGACCGTTCACCTAGCACGGGGCGTGACGCGCGCGCCGCCCCGGCGCAGCCTCAGGGCAGCGTCTGCCCTCAGAGGCGGTCGCGAGGCTGTCTCACGGCTCCCGCTGGCTTCTTCAGTCAGGCGCGCGCAGTGCGTGCGACATCCGCGAGCGCGGCCCGCCCGGCGACAACGTCGACGAGATCGTGCTCGTCGGGTGTTGGGCTCACTGCCGGAGGCACTTCTTCGACGCGGCGAACCGCAAGTGCGCGACCAGCGTAGACCTACGAGTGGCGCTGGAGAGACGCTGATCTCCGCCCTCGCTCACCGTTCTGTCGAGTGAACGCTGAGCTGTTGCGCGGGTGGGCGTGAGGCCCCTCGCGTGCGGCGCGTCGGCCCGACGAGTGGGCGAGATCGCCTCGCTCCGCTCACGGCGAGATGCCCTGGAAGCTGAGGGACTCGACGGAGATCGAGCCGAGTATCGGCGCCGAGAGCGCCGCTTTGCAGGTGACGCTCCCCACGACGTTGTACCCCGCATCGGAGTCTACCCCCTCGAAGCGCTCCAGATCGGCGAGGCACTCCCCCGAGGCGGCGAAAGTGTCGTACGGTCGGTCACCGATCTCCACCGTCGTGGGGATGCCCTTCGTGCTGCCACCCAGGGTCGTCTTCATCCGGAGCGTGACGTACATGTTGCCGAGGCCGGCCTCGTAGACCGTCGCGTCCGGCTCCCTCCGTCCTGAGCACCAGACGGCACTCATCCGGTCGGAGCGCCAGGAGCGTGCGTCGATTTCGAGCAGGCCGACCTCACGGATCAGCCCCGAAGCCTGGCACGGGAGGGTCTGTGGCTCGGGGTCGGCGCATCCTGCCGCGAGCAGGATGCCGAGCAACCCGAGCCGCAGTCTCGGTCCATGGATCGCGCACCGCCACCGACTGCCCCCGCTGCCTGCCGGGGAGGTCGACCCGGTCGAGTCGGCGATCGCGGCGGCGGCGCGCTCGGGGGAAATCGTGACAGGAGGTGGTGCGGAGGGGGACATGGCGGTCCGTTCGGAGACTATAGGTACAGCTCGATCGCGAGTACATCAAGGACGCGGGGATCTTCTGACGATGCGGTTCGCGCCCACGCTCCTCGCCGCGCTCGCGCCGATGCAGCGCACGATGACCGTCGACCCCGCGGGCGATGGCTTTCCAGGGAAGGGCACGAGGCCGCATACGTCTCGACCTCAGGTTCGTCGGCGCCGTCTGCGATTTTCTCGAGCGAGAAGGCGAGGACGTCCCTGCGAGCGCGGTCGCCCGCGAGGAGCCACCCCTCTGCAAGGGTCTCCCTGAGCCGGCCGCGAGCCAGTGACCCCGCGGTTCCCGGCGGTCACGAACGCTCGCCGACGCGCTCGGGCCCTCCCTCCTCGTGCTCGTGCGCCTCCCTGCCCGGGACGCGCGCGAGGTGCTCGCGTGGACGCGCGCGCTGCTCGACGCAGGCCATCAGCGCGGTTACGCGCCGACGCCGCAGGTCTACCAGCCCGACTGACAGTGGCGCATGCCAGCGTCGATCGTGAACCCTACCCTCCGCGCCCCGCGCCACGCGCCCGCGGGTGGACGATACGCACCGCGCAAGACTTATACGCAGGCTGCTTGGAGTGCGGGTCGAACACTGACAGTGTCAACCGGTTGGTCTCGCGAAAGTGCATCGGCATGAACACGATCCCTGGCTGCACGGCGCGGGAGACGACAGCGACGGCGGAGACGGACCCTCGTCGTGACTCGACCAGCACGCGCAGGCCGCCCTCGACGCCGAGGCGGGCGGCGTCGTCCGGGTGGACCTCGACGTAGAGCTCGGAGGGAGAGAGCGACCGGAGCACGGCCGACTTGCGGGTCCGCGTCTCGGTGTGCCACTGCGCGGCGGACCCCCTCCCCGTCAGCAGCTGGAGCGGGAACACCGCGTCGCACGGCTCGGGGAGCGGCCGAGGTCGGTCGAACACGAACCGCGCGCGGCCGTCCGGGTGAAAGAACCGCCCGTCCTCGAACAGCCGGCGCTCCCGCGTCTCGGGCGTCGCGACGGCCCCCAGAGGGAACGGCCACTGGATGCCGAGGGCGGCGTCGATCGCGCGGTAGTCCGCGATGCCAGTGATGTCCGCCGGGGTGCCCCGGGAGAGCTCCTTCATCACCTCGAACACGCGCTCGGGAGAGGTCCAAGACGAGAACGGCTCGCCGCAGCCCCAGGCGTCGGCGATGAGGCGGAAGATCGAGAAGTCGGCCAGCGCCTCCCCCGGCGCCCGCGCGACCTTCTTCAGGAGGCCGACCCGGCGCTCCGAGTTGATGAAGGTGCCGTCCTTCTCGCCCCAGCCCGCCGCCGGGAGCAGGAGATCCGCGAGCTCTGCGGTCTCGGTGGAGTCGTACATGTCCTCTACGACGAGGAAGTCGAGCGCGTCGAGCGCCTCGCGCATGCCGGACTGATGTATCCAGGAGTGAGCGGGGTTCGTCCCCACGACCCACAGCGCCTTGATCTTCCCGTGGCGGATGTGGTGAACGATCTCGTGGTAGGAGAACCCGGCCGTGGACGGGATGCTCCCCTCGTCGATCCCGAGGACCCCCGCGACCTCGGCGCGGTGCGCAGGGTTCTTGAAGTCGCGCCCGCCGAGCAGGCTCGCGGTGTTGCCGAACAGGCGCGAGCCCATGGCGTTGCATTGACCCGTGATCGAGCAGGCACCAGCGCCTGGGCGGCCGATGTTGCCCGTCATCAGCGCGAGGTTGATGAGGCTCTCTGCGGTGCGCACGCCCTCGTGGCTCTGGTTGACCCCCATCGTCCACCAGAACGACACCCGGCCTCCCTCGGCGATCACCCGGCCTAGCTCCCGCACGTCCTCCGCCGTGAGCCCGGTCGCGAGGGCGGCGCGCTCGGGCGTCCAGTGCTCCACGTGCGCCGCGAACTCCTCGAACCCGCGGGTGTGCGCGGCGACGAAGTCGGCGTCGACACGGCCCAGGTGGATGATCTCGCGGGCGACCGCGTGGAACAGGACGAGGTCGGATTTCGGCCGGATGGGCAGGTGCCAGGTCGCCGCGAGCGCCGTCTCCGTCCTCCTGGGGTCGACCACGATGACCCGGGGGCTCCTCGGGTTCCTCTTGAGCCGCTCCCAGAGGATGGGGTGGGCGACGCAGAGGTTCGAGCCGACGAGCACGACGACGTCCGACTCCTCGAGGTCCGCGTACGAGTAGGGCGGCGCGTCGAACCCGAACGCTTGCTTGTGCGCCACGACGGCCGTCGCCATGCACTGGCGGGTGTTGCCGTCGCCGTGCACGAGGCCCATCCCGAACTTCGCGAGCGCCCCGAGGAACACGAGCTCCTCGGTGGCGATCTGACCCGTCCCGAGGAACGCGACCGACTCGGGCCCGTGCTCCCTCAGCGTCGCCTTCATGCGCTCTACGAAGGTCGTCATCGCGGTGTGCCAGTCGACGCGCACCCGCTCGCGGCCGCGACGGAGCAGCGGGTAGCGGGCGCGGTCGGCCGAGCGCAGCGGCGCCAGCGCTTGCCAACCCTTCGGGCACGCCATGCCCTGGTTCACCGGGTAGTCGGCCGAGGGCGAGAGGCCGATGGCCTCGCCGCGGCGCAAGTGAACGTCGAGGCCGCACCCTGTCGAGCAGAAGCCGCACGTCATCGTCGTCGTCGCGTCGGGCTTGCCCTTCTCTGGCAGGCGGCCGAGGCCGTGCCCCGCGGGCGACAGCGCGAGCTCGCGCGTGAGGGCGCCATCTCGCTGCTGGAGGAAGGATGGGAGCTTCGCCATGGTCAGCTCACGTCAACCGGGGCTCCCTGGCATCCTCGGCGCCGTCACCGCGCGGAAGAACAGCGCCCGCTCCAGCACCTCCCCCGCCGCGAGCGCGCCGACCACGGCGGCGACCAGCCGGGCATCGAGGAGGCCCGAGATCCCGGCGAGCAGCGCCGCCGTGGCGCCCAGCGCACCCAGGGAGAACCTGGCCGCTGTCATTCCCTTGAGTGGCCCCGTCCGCACCAGCTGTGCGCGCGCGAGCGCGGGGTCGGCGTGGGGCCCTCTGAGCCGCGACGCCTCCGCCGCGAGCCCGAGGAGCGCGACCACGCCGGCGACGGCAAGGAGCCCGCGAGCCGCCCCCAGGTGGCCCGCGAGGGACACTGCGAGGGCGGCGCCCGCCGCCCCCAGCACGGCGCCCGTCGCGACGAAGGATTGTGTGGTGGCTGCCAGCGACCACGACGCGCGGCGCGTGTCGACGTACACCATGACGGAGCACCCCACCGCGAGCGCGCCCGCGAGCAACGACGCGCCCAGCGCGGCCGGGGCGAAGCGAACGAGGCCGGGCGTCGACAGCGCGAGCGCGTGGAGCACCAGCAGCGGCGCGAAGGCGCCGAACACCACCGTCTCCCGGCTGAGCCACGAGGTGCGCAGGCCGAGGAACGCGCGAAACGCGTACATGGGGTGCCCGAGGTGGAGCGTGGTCACGCCGATCCCCTCCACGCCGAGCGCCGTCGCGGCGACGGCGAGCCGCAGGCCGGCGCCGGCGCCGAGCGCGTCGGGCGCGAGCCACGCCAGCCCGGCGTGCGCCGCGCCGAGGCCAACCGCCGCCTGCGTGAGGACCAGCATGAAGACGAGTGGCGCGTGCGCCGCCTCGACGCGGAGCCTGTGGTCGTCCGCCGCGCGCAGCCCCACTGGCAGCGGAGAGGCCGAGCTGTACATCGTGCTCGGGAGCGTCGTCTCGGGGCCGGGCGCGCCCGGCAGGAACTCGCCGCGCGCGCCGCGTGCGACGACGCTCGCGCGCGTCGCGACGCCGATCCGGATGGCTCCTGTCGGACAGGCCTGCACACAGGCAGGCGCCTCGCCCGCCGAGAGGCGCCCATGACACATGTCACACTTGCGCACGATGCCGCGCGCCGCGCTGTACTGCGGGACGTCGTAGGGGCACTTGAGGATGCAGTACTGACAACCGATGCACTGATCGTCGAGGTGCCGGACGATGCCGGTCACCGAGTCCTTCTCGTAGGCCTTCACCGGGCAGCCCTGGAGGCACGCAGGCTCGGCGCAGTGATGGCACGCCGAGGTCACCGTGCGCGAGATCCCGTCGCCGTCGCCGTCGCGGCCCTCCACGACGCCCACGCGGCGCCACACCTCCCCCTCGTCGAGGCCGTTCAGCGAGTGGCAGCCCGCGACGCAGGCCTTGCAGCCCGTGCACGCGTCGAGGTCGACCTCGAACACATACTGTTCTCCCTCGCGCGGCTCGCTGAGCGGGATGAGGTCCCGGTAGTACCTGGCGAGCGCCGGGAGCGCGTCCTCGTCGTGCTTCTGGCCGAAGCGCTCCACGGCGGTCAGCCGCTGCTGGTCGGCGAGGAGCAGCCGAACCAGGGACCGGCCTCCCTCCTCGACGGTGACGTGGCCGCTCGCCATCGCCCTCAGGCCGCGGCGCGTGGGGCCACCGCCGCGCCGAACAGCACCTCCACCCGCCCGCCGCGGACGCGGACCGGCCACGTCGAGAGGCGCACGCTGGGGTCGTCGAGGCAGACGCCGGTGCGGAGGTCGAACGCATGCTTGTACATGGGCGACGAGATCTTGTGCACGCCCCCCGCGTCGCCGACGATCCCGCGCGACACCACGTACGCGCCGCTGAAGGGGTCGTGGTTGTCGATGGCGTACACAGCGTCACCAGCGCGCACGAGCGCTACCTGGGTCGCGCCGAGCAGCACGCACGCGCCGGTGTCGGGGTCGAGGTCCTCGAGCGCGACGACGTCCATCCAGCTTGCACCACTGTTCATGATGTCACCTCCTCGGGGTCTGCCTTGGCCATGGGTCTCTCATCGGCTCGCGCCGGGCGTGGCTGCCCACGCTCGGTCACGAAGACGATGCTCGGATCGCGCGCGTCGCTGTTGGCAAACGGGCGGAAGCGTCGCAACTTGCCGGGATCGCGGAGCGTCTCGGTCCACTCGCAGCGGTACGCCTCGATGTTCGCAGCCATCTCCGCCTCCAGCTCGGCGCAGATGCCGAGCGAGTCGTCGACCAGCACGGATCGAAGGTACTCGATTCCGCCCTCCAGCGAGGCGAGCCAGGTCGACGTCCGCTGCAGCCGGTCCGCCGTGCGGATGTAGAACATGAGGTACCGGTCGAGCATGCGGACCAGCGAGGCTTCATCGAGATCCGTCAAGAACAGCTGCGCGTGCGCGGGCTTCATGCCGCCGTTGCCGCCGAGGTACAGGTTGTAGCCGCGCTCCGTCGCGATGACGCCGAAGTCCTTGCTCTGCGCCTCGGCGCACTCTCGCGCGCACCCGGAGACGGCGGACTTCAGCTTGTGAGGGCTGCGCAGGCCGCGGTACCGCTGCTCCAGCCGGATGGCGAAGCTGACAGAGTCCTGCACTCCGTAGCGGCACCAGGTGCTCCCGACGCAGGATTTCACGGTGCGGAGGGCCTTGCCGTACGCGTGCCCGGACTCGAACCCCTCCGCGATCAGCGCCGCCCAGATGGCTGGCAAGTCCTCGAGGCGCGCGCCGAGGAGATCGATGCGCTGCCCCCCTGTGATCTTGCAGTACAGGCCGTACTCCTTCGCCACACGGCCTATCGCGATGAGCCTGTCAGGCGTGATCTCGCCCCCTGGCACCCGCGGGACGACCGAGTACGTGCCGTCGCGCTGGATGTTCGCGAGGTAGCGATCGTTGGTGTCCTGCAGCGGCAGGTGCTTCTTGTCGAGCACGTGCTCGTTCCACGCCGACGCGAGGATGGACGCGACCGCCGGCTTGCAGATCTCGCAGCCGCCGCCCTGGCCATGGCGCTCGAGCACCTCCGCGAACGACCGGAGGCCGTGCAGGCGCACGAGGTGGTAGAGCTCCTGGCGCGAGCAAGGGAAGTGCTCGCACAGGTGGTTGGCGACGGCCACGCCCGCCTTCTTCAGCTCGATCTTGAGGACGTCCGCCAGCAGCGTGACGCACGAGCCGCAGCCGGTGCCGGCCCGGGTGCAAGCCTTGATCTCGGAGACGACCGATAGCCGCTTGCCCCGGATGGCGTCGATCACTGTCCCCTTCGTCACGTTGTGGCATGAGCACAGCGTGGCCGCCGCGGAGAGCGCGTCCACCCCCAGGCCGCCGCCACCCCCCGCGCGCGCAGGGAGGATGAGCTCCTCGGGCGCCTTCGGCATCGGCGTCTCCGCGGTGACAGCGGACGACAGCGAACCGTAGGACGACGTGTCGCCGACGAGGACGCCGCCGAGCAGACGCTTGCCATCCGGCGAGAGGACGAGCTTCTTGTAGACGCCCGAGATCGTGTCCTGGAACGACACGACCCGCGCGCGCGGTGTCGCCGCGAACGCGTCACCGAAGCTCCCCACCTCGACGCCGAGCAGCTTCAGCTTCGCGCTGCCGTCCCCGCCCTCGAAGCGCGCGTCCTCGCCGGCGAGCGTCGCGGCGACGACCCGCGCCATCTGGTAGCCGGGCGCGACGAGCCCGTGCGTGGCTCCCCGATGACTGGCGCACTCACCGATGGCGAAGACCCGAGGATCACGCGTGGCGCACCGGTCGTCGACAGCGACTCCCCCGCGGGGACCGAGCTCGAGGCCCGCGGCCCGGGCGAGCTCGTCTCGTGGGCGAATCCCCGCCGAGAAGACCACGATGTCAGCGTTCACTGTCTCGCCGGAGGACAGCGCGACCCGGCCCACCCGCGAGGGGTCGCCCTCCCCGGGCTCGATGCGCGCCACGGTCGTGCCAGTGTGCACGGTGACGCCCAGCGACTCGACCTTGGCCCGGAGGAGCGCGCCGCCAGTGTCGTCCACCTGCATCGCCAGCAGACGCGGGGCGAGCTCGACCACGTGCACCTCCACACCCATCCCGCGGAGCGCGTTGGCCGCCTCGAGCCCCAGGAGCCCACCGCCGACTACCACGCCCGTCCGCGCGGGCCACGCGCGGATGGCGTCGATGTCCTCGATGGTGCGGTAGACGAAGCAGCCAGGGAGCTCCTTGCCTGGCACCGGCGGGACGAACGGCGTCGAGCCCGTCGCGAGCACCAGCCTGTCCCATGCAAGTGTCTGCGCTGCGCCCGTCGCCGCCAGGGTCACCGTGCCCTGCTCACGGTCGATGGCGACGACGCGCTCGGCGAGGCGCAGCTCGACCCCCCACCCTTCGAGCTCGGCGCGGGTCGTCATGGCGAGGTCCTCCGCGACCTTCCCCCCGAACAGCTCGGTCAGGTGCACGCGATCGTAGGCGACGCGCGGCTCCTCGCCGATGACGACGACGCGGTGGGAGCGCGTCAGGCCGCGGGTCGCGAGCTCCTCGACGAGGCGGTGCCCGACCATCCCGTGGCCGACGACGACGAGGGTGCTGGCGGCGCGAGGGGTCGCTGACATCTCAGGCTCCACGCGCGGGCTCGGGGAGGATCTCTCCCGTGCGGATGCGGATGGCCTGCGCCACCTCGCTGACGAAGATGCGACCATCGCCCGGGTAGCCGGTGTACGCGGCGTGCGCGATCGCCGTGACGGCCGCGTCCACCTGGTCCTCCGGCAGCACCACGAGCAGCATCAGCTTGGCCAGCTCCTGGTAGCGCAGCGCGCCCGACTGCGCGCCGCCCTGGCGGCCGCGGCCCGTCACCGGGAGCTTGGTCAGCGCGAACACGCCGAGGTCCTCGAGGGCGCGGACGACCTCGCGGTCGCGGTCGGGGCGGACGATGGCACGTATCATCTTCATCGGGTCCTCCTGCTCGCGGCCGAGGTGACGACGCGAGCGGGCACGAGCACGACCCGCTCCGGCCAGGCCGGCGAGGACGCCGCGGGCGGGCGCGCGGGGCCGGGGTCGCCCAGGCCGTGTGACCGGACCGCCAGCGCGGCCGCGACGCACGCGGCGCCACACGCGAACAGGCCAGGCGTGTAGCTGTCCAGCCGCGAGAGGCCGAGGCCGAACGCGAGAGGGAACAACACCGCGCCCACGCTCCCCGCAGCGCCGACGAGCCCCGCGGCCTGCCCGGTGGCTTCGGCGCGCACGCCAGAGACGCCCGCGTTGACCGCGCCGCACGCGGCCTGGAGGCCCACGCTGGCGACGACCATCGCGGGGACCGCCCCCGCGAGCGACCCGGCCGCGCCGAGCAGGAGGTGCCCCGCGGCGCCCAGGGAGAGCGAGGTGAACAGTGTACGCGACACGCCGAACCGGTCTGCCAGCCAACCGCCCGCCGGCCTCGCGACGAGGTTGCCCAGCCCGAACACAGACGCCAGGAGGCCCGCGGAGGTCGGCGACAGCGCGAACCGATCGACCAACAGCTTGGCGAGGAAACCAAGGACCGCGAGCTCCGATCCGAAGCTGGCGAGGTACGCGAGCGCGAGGACGCGTGCGCGGGGGTCCCGGAACTGCGAGGTCGCCGTGGCGACCTGGGGACGCCGGAACACCCGGCCGGCTGGCACGTCCTTCATGTAGCGAGCGACGATCAGCGCTCCCACGAGCATGGGGACCGCGCCGCTCGCGACCGCCCACCGCCAGCCAAAGCGCGCCCCGAGCAGCGGAACAAGGAGCGCGGCGACGCCCGCGCCAGCGTTGCCGAGGCCTCCATAGATCCCCTGCGCGAGGCCGACCTCGCGCTGCGGGAACCAGTCCGCGACCAGCCGGACACCCACCACGAAACCACAGCCGACCAGCCCCACGAGGAGGCGCAGCGCCAGCAGATCGGCGAACCCGCGCGCCAGCCCGACCAGGCCCACCGGCGCCGCGAGCAAGAGGAGCAGCCCGACGAACGTGCGGCGCGGTCCCAACCTGTCGACGAGGAAGCCAACCATCAGCCGCCCTGGGATGGCCAGGGCGACACCCGCTACGGTGAGCCAGGCGACCTCGCGGTTCGACATCCGAAGATCCCGCTGGACGAGGGGCATCAGCGGCGCGAGCGAGAACCACGAGTAGAAGCTGATCGCGAGGGCGATCCACGCGAGGAGGAGCGTGCGCCAGCGGGTCACGGGCTCACCTCGGCGGCAGAGCGAGCCGGGCGCGCGCCGACGATGGCCGTCTCTCGCAGGATGGGTGACACGAACACCACGCCGAGGCCGTGCTCCGCGTCGCCTCGCTCGGCGCAGACGGCGGCCGTGACCGCGCGGACGAGGTCGTCGACCATCGAGCTCGGGACCACGAGATAGAACACAATCTTCGGCAGAAACTCCCCTGCAGGCGGCCTCCCGAACGGCCAGAAGCGCGCGGGACGCTGGCTGCGCAGGCCCCCTCCTCGCCCTCGGCCCACGGCCGGAAAGCTGGAGTGGAGCGCAGGGAGGAGCCCCTCGAGGGCGAGCTCCACGGCGGGGCGCTCCTCGGCGCGGACGACCAGGTAGACCTCGGAGAGATCGTCGTCACTCATCGACCCGACCTTGCCAGCGACGGGTTTCTCGGTTGTTTCGCAGCGCGTCACAACTCGATGACAGGTCGTTTTTGTAGGTGCATATCCTACCTGGGAGATCAGCGGCGCTCCGCCGCTGGTCGGATCGAACACGCAGTGAGAGTGCCTGATCGAACGGGAGCGATTCAGGGCACCGGATGTGAAGAGTGCGAACCTCTGGAGACGTGGAGGGCCATGGTCGATCCGGCGGGTGGCCCGGCCCCAACGAGTCGAGGCGGATCCGGCACCGTCGCTGTCGACATGTATCCGCTCTCGCTCGTCGCGGGCCTCGCCGCCGTGCCGCCTCCGAGGTCTCACACTGTCAAGTAAGCTGGGCTGCTCGCGTCGGCGCACAGTTGGCGCGCGCATCGCGCCCCCGAACCCCGAGAAACAGGCGGACGCCCCGCCCGAGCCCAAGCGTCGAGGGGCGCGCCGCCTCCGGGGCGATTTGCTCGCGCGCACGATGGTCACCGACCCGAAGAGCGCGCGCGTATCTGCGAGGCATCGGCCATGCCGTGCGACGTGCCCGAGGCGCGGCCCGCCATACTGGGAGAGCATCGTGCTGCGGCGAGAGACGGTCGGCCGCTCGGGCGATGCGTGGGCGTGGCCGTGAGCGGCGAGACGGCACCGGCGACGATCTCGCAGGGCGGACGTGTGGCAGCCTCGCGACAAGGTCGCTGAACGGCGCGATCTCGGATTTCCTCGACCGGTCGTTGGGTCGCAACGCGAGTCGGCGCGGCAGCGGGGCAGGCCGCGACGCGCGTGTTCCGTCGTCGTCTGCTCCGGGTGACGTGTCGGCGACGTTCCTGGGGGTCGTTCGAATATCCTGTGCACCCAGCACGCCTGCACCGCCGCGTTGACGGCGACCCGGTCGTCGTACGACAGCTCGACCGTGCCCGCCTTCTTCACGAGCGCCTGGTACTGCGGCATGAGGCCGGTGGCGGCCCCGCTCACGCCGGAGCAGCTTCGAAGGGGCGCTCGAGGCCGAAGCGGTCGCCGAGCGCGATGAGCTCCTTGACCCCGAACGCCGTCCGGAGTGAGCGCGCGCGCCGCTCGAGGTCGGTGAAGCCGCCGAGCGCCCGCCGGATGAGCGCGCGTCCGGCGACCGCGACGTCGCGCGCCGCCGCCTCGTCGCCGGCGACGAGGTGCGCCTGCGCCGTCCACCACAGCGCGCTCAGGTTGAGGAAGGCGTTGCTGTGCTGGTCCATCGACGCCGCGCGCCCTGCCGCGTCGAGGTAGCGCTCGCGCGCGCCTCGGACGGCGGAGACGAGCGCGGTCAAGCCGTCGAGCTGCGCGGCGTACGAGGGCGGCAGGTGCGCGCGCTCGAGCGACGCGAGGGCCGCCTCCGCCTCCTCCCAGCGCTCGCACGTCACCAGGTGGGTGAGGTGGAAGAGCCGGACCGTGTGCGCCTCGAGCCCCGTCGCGCCCGCGAGCAGCGGCGCGAGCGTCGCCTCCGTCTCCTCGTAGCGCCCGATGCGGCACAGCGCCCAGGCGCGCGACAGGTGGATGTGTCGCTCCAGGCGCAAGAGGCCCATCCGCTGCACGTCGGGCAACAGGCGATCGCTCACCGCGAGCGCCTGGTCGACCTCGCCGAGGTTCGAGTGCCACCAGCAGAGATCCGCCCACTGGCTGATGGCCTCCCGCAGCTTGCCGACCGACGCCAGCAGCCGTCCCGCCTCCTCGACCTCGTCGAGGAACCTCGGCCAGTCTCCCGCGGCGCCCGCGCGCCCCGACGCGACGATGCGCCGCCACGCGTCCGCGAGCACGCCGGACGCCTCCGTCGCGTCGGCGGCGGCGAAGGCGATCTCGGCCTGCTCGGCGCGGCCGTAGTAGAAGCACCGGACCCCCAGACGCGCGAGCGCCTCGACCCGCGAGGTCGCGGCGTCGGCGGTCGGGGTCACAGCGATCGCCTCCTGTAGCAGCGCGACGACGGTCGGGAACCTCCCCACGCGCTGGTGCGCGATCGCCGCGAGCAGCGCCGCGCGATGCCAGCGCGCAGAGCCTCGCGGTGACAGCTCCATCGCGCGCGTCGCGGCGGCCGCGGCCTCCTCGAAGGCCGCCACAGTCTGGTGCGCGTCGGCCAAGAGCTCGTGAGCCTGCGCGGCGTCGAGGTCGGGATCGTTCGCCTGGAGCGCGCGCTCCGCGTGGTGGATGACCCTCGCGAAGTCGTCGCCCTCCAGCG
>CAUJFL010000286.1 GCA_963169165.1 Myxococcota bacterium
CGCGATCGACGCGCTGGCGCGCGTCGCGATCACGCCAGGCACGAAGGCGCACGCGCGCGTCCTGCTCGACGCGGAGTGTACGGGGACGATGGCCGATCTCGCCGGGCGCGCGGCGTGCGTAGGCCGAGAGGGAGAGCGCGCCGAGATCATGCCGCTCCCGCTGTCGGCGGCCGCCCCGGACGCGCGCTCGGTCGCCGGCACGTGGGCTGGGTACGCGGCGATCCCCTGCGCGCCTGCGCCCGTCGCGACACCGGCGCGCGTGTGCGTGGATGGGGGCGTGGTCGTGGTGGGAGACCCAGGCGTGATCGAGCTGGGCGGCAAGAGCGGGACGCCCGAGCGGCTCGCGGTCGTGGCGCCGTTCCGCCTCGACGAGGTCGAGTTCACTGTCGGTCGGTACCGCGCCGCGGTCGGCGCTGGCTTCGTGCCGCCAGACGAGTCTCCGCTGGCGAACATCAAGCCGCTGGTGTTCAACGCTGCCGTGGGCGCTGGGCAGGACTACTGCACGTGGAACGCGCAGGCGGACGGCACGGCGAAGTTCCCGGAGCGCGAGGCGCTGCCGTTGACTTGCGTTTCCTGGGCCACGGCGCGCGCGCTGTGCAAGTCGGCGGGCGGTGACTTGCCGACGGCGGTCCAGTTCGAGCGCGCCTCGACCGCGGCGGGGAGATCTCGAGAGGCGCTCTTCCCGTCGGGTGTGTCGAGTCCACGGTGCGACCAGGTGGCCTTCGCGCGGTGGGGCGACGTACAGTCCGGGTCGGACGACTGCTTCGATGCGGGCAAGGGCTTCGGGCCCGTCGAGGTCCGGGCAGAGCCGTGGGCGTCGGGTGATCGCACCCCCGCGGGCGTGATCGGCCTCGGCGGCAACGTGGCCGAGTGGACGCTCGACGCGCACGAAGCCTACGACGATCCCTGCTGGGCGTCTGGCCCGATGCGAGAGGTGAGCTGCGACGAGGAAGAGGCGCCTCTCCGCACCGTCAAGGGTGGTGACTGGAAGTCACCTTCGGGCCACGGCCGAGGGGCCGCGCGGCGCTCCGTCCCCCCCCGGCTGGTCGACAGCGAGATCCTGGGCTTCCGGTGCGCCTATCCGGGAGGCACCAATTGAGAACAATGTGCCAACTGATTGCGCAGCGCCTCTGGCTCGCGGCGACGATGGTGTGCGCGTGCGGAGGCCAGACCCCCGACGAGCTTCCGCCCGTCGGACAGATCGTGCTCCACATCGACACGGACGCGCCGGTGCCGCCCGCGCCGGGAGAGCGCGAGCCGCCCGACGCGACCCCGTGGCTGTTCGATCGGCTGCGCATCGAGGTGCTGCGCGGGGGGCAGATCGTGCCGGGCGCCGTGTCGCTGGCCGACAGGGATTTCGCTGTGCACCGCGGCCGCTTCGCTGGCGGCCCGGTGTCGGTCGGGCTGGTCCCGCCTCCCGGCGACTCGACGCTCGTCGCGCGCGTGCGCCTGTTCCGCGCCGATCACGCGCGCGACGGTGAGCCGGCGGTGAGCGCGACCATCGAGGCCACGATCGCGCTGCCGCCGGTCACCGCCGAGGGCAAGGTCGACGTGAGCGTTCGGCTGCGCGGCGACGACGTCGGGGCACCGCGCGGCGCGACGTCACCGATCGCGTCCGAGGGGCCGCTCGGCGCGTCGCAGGTCGGGGGCTGGGAGCGCCCGAGACCGCGGACGTGCCCAGGCTCCCCAGGGCCGGGTGAGGTGTGCGTCCCCGGTGGAGCGTTCTGGATGGGGGATCCCGACACCCGTGGTGTGCCGGCGCTCGCGGACAGCCACGAGGAGCGTCTCGTCGTGATGTCGCCGTTCTACCTCGACCAGGCGGAGGTCACGGTGGCGCAGCTGCGGGAGCGTTGGCCCGCGCTCGCCGCTGGGGGCGCGGTCGCGCCTCCGAGCTGGGTCGGCGACTCCGATCCTTCTCAGCTCGACGCCTTCGCGACCTACACTCCTGGGCCGAGCGCTGCTGATCCGACGGACGCGCGCGCGAAGCTCCCGGTCAACGGCGTCGTGTGGAGCACTGCGCGCGCGTACTGCGAGTCGCTGGGCAAGGAGCTGCCGAGCGAGGCGATGCTGGAGTTCGTGGCGAGCGGCCGCGGCCGTGAGACCAGGTTTCCGTGGGGTGACGACGAGCCAAGCTGCGACGACGCCGTCTTCGCGCGCGCCGGCGTGGGCCTCTACTTCGCCTACTCGGGCGCCTGCCGCGATCCGTCGACCATCGGCCGCCCCGCCGAGGCGGGGTCCGGCGTCCGCGACCGCGTGCTGGTCCGCGACGTCGCGGGCGCCCGCGAGGGGCTGGTGGTCGACCTCGCCGGCAACCTGACCGAGTGGACGCGCGATGCGTGGCGAGAATCGACCGAGCCGCCGTGGTCCGCGCCAGGCTACCTGGTCGACCCGGTGGCCGACCCCACAGGGGCGGCTGGCGAGCTACGCGCGGTGCGCGGGGGATCCTGGCGCGGGGCGCTGGTCGATCTGCTCGCCGGCGCGCGCTCTGCGCGAGATCCCGCGATCGACAACCGATCGATGGGGTTCCGCTGCGCGCGTCGTCAGTAGACCGGAACGGTGTAGTGGCAGCCGCTCGACATCGTCTTCGTGTTGACGAGCGGGGTGAACACGTCGTTGTCGCAGACGACCATCGCCGCCTGGGGAGAGCCCGTCTCGCTCTGGCCCATCAGGTATGCGGTGTGCGAGCTGCCGGCGATCGCCGCGATCGCCTCGCCGGACGGGCTGCCGATGAAGCCGACCCCCGAGCCCGCGCGGCGGAACGCGATCTTCTGCGTGAAGGGCGCCACGGTGATGGGCTGCGTGAAGTTGTTGTTGCTCACCGTGCCAAACGCCGTGAAGCCCGCTTGGTAGCGCCCGACCTCCATCGACGTGGACACCTGCGTGATGAGGTTCACCAGCTGGAACGACGCCACGCCGGCCGTCGAGCCCGGCACGTCCTCGATGAAGGCGACCTCGACCGGTGACCAGTTGACGACGAAGCTGTAGTTGTGGCCGCGCACCGGCTTGAACGAGAACGTGCCGGTGTACTGTGGCGCCGGCGTGAGGCAGTTGGTGGAGCCCGCCGGGACCAGGCGGAGCTCGTAGTCTCCTTCGTCGTACACGAAGAACAGGCTCGCGCCGCTGCGGTACTCGAACCTGTTGCCGTCTCCGAAGCTGCCGAACAGCGGCACCGCGTAGTTGTTCGACCAGTCGGCCGCGCCCTTCCGGCGCGTGCAGACATCGAACCCCGGCGCCCCGGGCGCGGCGTGCACGTAACGGATGTACGCGTCGTCCGCGGAGTAGCCGCACTCGCTGTAGCAGGACGATTCCATGCAAGCGTAGACGCCCTGGGCGCCCGAGAGGCCGTTCGGGTGCGCGTCGATGCAAGCGGACACGCACGCGTCGTCCTTGCACGGCACGTGGCAGTTCCACAGCGCGAGGCACTCCGGGTTCGTGAAGCACGTCGTCTCCGCGCTGCAGCACGCCGAGTCTGCGCAGTCGCCGCAGGTGCCCGCGGAGAAGAACTCGCACGCCATCCCGGCGGTGAGGCGCCCCGCCTGCTCGGTGCCTGCGAAGCCGTTGCTCGTCGCGCAGCTGTTGGTCGACGCGGCGCAGCCGTTCGCGCAGGTCTGCGTCGCGCCTGCGACGCCGCCCTTGCACTCGGTGAGCACGCGCGAGTCGCTCGCGAGGCCGCAGTAGAAGCCGTCGGGCTTGCCCGAGCACGGGTTGCTGCCGCCGGTGCACGCGCCGGCGCACGGGCCGCTCCTGCAGGCCATCGCCTCGTTGTAGCCTGGCACCGACGCGCATCCAGTTGTCGTCTTGCCGTTCCAGCAGTCGCGGCAGGCGGTGCTCCCGAAGCAACCAGCCAGCGTGGTGCAACAGCTGGTGTCGAGGCATCCGGTGCAGGTGTTCGGGGTCGTCCAGCTCACGAATTCGCAGGCGCCGCACGCGGAAGTGCAAGATTTCTGCTCGCAGGCGACGAGCTTCGTGAACAGCGCGTTCGACGCGCATCCCGTCGGGGTCTTCTGGTTCCAGCAGTCCCGACAGGCCTGCTCGCCCACGCACGCAGTCGCCTCCGCGCAGCAGGAGGTGGCCGTGCAGCTCTCGCACGGGCTGACAGTCCCGAAGTCGACGCCCGGACAGGCCGTCGACGATCCCGCGCTGCCCGCCTTGCCCGCGCTGCCTGCCGCCCCGCCGCCCGCCTTGCCAGCGGTGCCCGCCGCCCCGCTCTTGCCAGCGCTGCCGGCGCTCGCCTTGCCAGCGCTGCCTGCCGCCCCGCTCTTGCCCGCCGCGCCTCCGGTGCCTGCCAGCCCCGCCGTTCCGCCCGCGCCGGAGAGCCCGCCCGTGCCCGCCGCGCTGGTGCCGCCGCGCCCGGATCCGCCCGTCGCCTTCGATCCCGCGCGACCGCCGCCGCCGGGGGCTCCGCCCGAGCCGCCGCCAGGCGCTCCGTCGTCATCGCCTCCGCCGGTGCACGCGGACACCGCCAACGACACCCCCGCAGCCACGAGCGCAATCCTACCCCTCCGCGACATGAGGCGACGCTACAAGCCGGCTCGGCAAAGCGTCAAGCTCGACCCATCCCCGCTCGCGGGTTTCTGTGTGCGATGTGTCGCTGATTGTGCGACGCGAAAGGGGCGCCTCCCGCCCGGCCTTGCTCGGCGCGCCCGGGTCTCACGCGCGTCGGCCGGCGCGACGTGAGCGGAGTCGAAGGCGCTCGCGACCGCGCGTGGCGCCGCTCACCGCGCTATCCTCGCGCCCTCGTGACGACGCTCCCGCCCGCCGCCGTGACGTCGCTGTCGCCGCGGCGGCTCGAGGTGCTGCAGCTCCTGGCCCGAGGGCTCCGCAACCAGGAGATC
>CAUJFL010000287.1 GCA_963169165.1 Myxococcota bacterium
CGCCGCCGCCGCCGCCGCGCTGTTCGGATCGACTCCCCCCGCTCCACTCCCTCGGACGGCGATCGTCGCTGCGCTCGGCGTCGCGCCGCCGAGGCAGAAGACCCCCGAGCTTGACGTGGTCCGGCGCGACGCCGCGGCGGCGCTGTCGAAGGAGCTCGCGCGGACCGAGGTGGCGTCGTCGGGGCTCGAGGTGCGCGTCGCGGTCGAGCCGGGTCGGCACGAGGCCTGGGTCGCGCTCGGCTCGACCTGCCCGGCGAGCGATCCCGACGCGGACGACGGGCTCACGGCGGCGATCGTGACGGCGCTCGCCTCGCGCGAGCTCGACGGCGTCGCGCTCGAGCCATGGGTCTCGGCCACGGGGGCCGGCCTCGTCGCGCACGCGCCGCCTCGTGACGGCGAGGGCCCCGCCGCTCACACGCGCCGCGTCGCGCGCGCGGCCGCGACGGCCCTGCTCTCGGGGCCACCGCGCCTCGACGCCGTGGAGCGCGCGCGGCGCAGCCTGCTGACCCGCCTCGACGAGCCCGCCGAGCGGGCCCGAGAGCTCCCCGTCGCGGCGATGGCGCGCGGACGGATCGCGCATTTTCTCCCGTGGGGCACGACGTCCGGGCTCGCGCGGATCGAGCCGTCGTCCCCGTCGTCCACGTGGGCGTCGCTCGCGAGCGGTCCGCTGCGCGTGGTGATAATCTCACCGTCGACCCAGGAGCACGCGGTCCGCGCCGCCGAAGAGCTCGAGAGGCTCACCTGGGGCACCGAGCCGCGGCGGTGTCAGGCGGTGGGCGCGTGGGACCGGCCAGCCGCGGCGACGCGCGCGGTGCAGCCCCCAGCGGGCCTCGGACCGCGCGCGTATGTCGTCGCGCCGGTCGACGCCCGACGCCGCGAGCTCGCGACGGCGGTCATGGAGTGGGCTCGAGACCCCGAGGCCGCGTCGACCAGCGCAGTTCGCGCGCGCGGCGTGTCCCTCAGCGGGTACCTGCTCGGCGACGGAGACGCGACGATGCTCGTGCTCGAGCTGGCGGGTCCGGCCGGTGCGCTCGAGGCGACCGCGACCGAGCTGTCGGCGGCGCTTCGGTCGGCTGCCAGGGCGCCCGCGGACGGGCGCGCCGAGAGGGCCCGCGCCGCCGCTGCGTCCGAAGACTGGAGAGCGCGCGCCTCGCCGCGCCAGCGGGCCCTCGAGCTCTTCCGGGGGCCCACGCGGACCCCAGCCGTCAGCGCGCCCGAGATCGTCGAGCTCGCCAAGCAGGTCTTCGCCGAGGGCGCGACCTCGGTGATCATCGCCGCGTCGAAGGCGCCCTGACGCCACAATCCGCAGCGAAGGCAGCGCAAAGACGGTAGATCTCGGCCATGTCCTCCAACCTTGCCCTCACCTCGATCTCGTTGGTCTGCGCCCTCGCCGTCGCCTGCGGAGGCGAGGAAGAAGCCAGCGAACAGCTCGGTGGAACGTCGAGGGCAGGGTCGAGCGGCGCGAGCGCGGGCCGCGCGGGGGCGGGACAGGCAGGCGCGGGACAAGCGGGCGCGAGCGCGGGGCAAGCGGGCGCCAGCGCGGGACAGGCGGGCGCCAGCGCGGGACAAGCAGGCGCGAGCGCGGGACAAGCTGGCGCCAGCGCAGGACAAGCGGGCGCGAGCGCGGGACAAGCAGGCGCCAGCGCAGGACAAGCGGGCGCCAGCGCGGGACAAGCAGGCGCCAGCGCAGGCCAGGCGGGCGCCAGCGCGGGACAAGCAGGCGCCAGCGCAGGTCAGGCCGGGAGCGCGGGCGCGAGCGCGGGACAAGCAGGCGCGGGGCAAGGCGGGAGCCCGTCGACGCCGCCCCCTACCGTGGTGCTCGGCGCCGCCGATCGAACACTGTTGCTCGGCGCGGTGGTAACCCCCGACGAGGCGTTCGACGGAGAGGTGCTCGTGGTCGGCGACAAGCTCGCGTGCGTGGGCGTGATCGGCGCGTGCGCGGGGCTGCCGGAGGCGAGCGGCGCCACCGTGATCACCACCCACGGCGTCATCGCGCCCGGCCTGATCGACACACACAATCACATCCTGTTCGATGTGTTCGACGACGATGACTGGCTGCCGTTGCAGGCCTATGACGATCACACCGACTGGCCCAAGGAGCCGCGCTACGGCGCGATGCTCGACGTGAAACAATGCCTCGAGGACGCGTCCCAGGGCAAGCCGGCCTGGTGCCCCGCCAAGTGGGACGGCTCGGCCAACAGCCTGAAGTGCGAGCTCGACAAGTGGGGCGAGCTGAAGGGGATGATCGCGGGCACGACGTCGATCGTCGGGCTGCCCGGCACCTCGTCGGCGTGCTTCGGGTCGCTCTCGCGCAGCGTCGACGTCTCGCAGAACGATCTCGGCGTCGACCACGTGCAGACGAGCGCGCTGTTCCCGCCCTCCGGGTCGTCCGCCAACGCGGTCTGCGCCAACTTCGCGGACAAGGACACGAAAGCGTACCTCATCCACTGCGGCGAGGGCATCGCGGGCGGCGCCGCGGACGGAGAGTTCGCGACGCTCAACAGCGTGACCGACCCCGACGGATGCCTCCTCGCGCCGCAGACCGCCGTCACTCATGGCACGGTCTTCACCAAGGATGACTTTCAGGTCATGGTCGACAAGGGGATGAAGCTCACCTGGTCCCCGCGCTCGAACTGGGCGCTCTACGGCAAGACCGCCGACATCCCCTCGGCGCTGTCCGTGAAGGACGCGATGGGCAACGGCCTCGTCATCAGCCTCGGCCCCGACTGGTCGATGGGCGGCAGCGTAAACATGCTCGATGAGATGCGCTTCGCCGCGAGGTGGGACGACGATCACTTCGGCGACCTGCTCTCCTCGAAGGACATCGTGAAGATGGCCACCGTCAACGGCGCGAAGGTGCTCGCGTACGACGATCGCCTCGGTCAACTGAAGGCCGGCTACATGGCCGACCTCTTCGTCGTGCCCGGCTCGCTCGCGACCGCCTACGACGACATCCTGGCGGCGCGCCCCAAGGACGTCCGCGCGGTGATGGTCGGCGGCAAGCTCCTCTACGGAGACCCGGCGCTCGAGGGCGCGGCGCCCGCCAACCCGGGCTGCGAGAAGCTGGACGTCTGCGGCACGAGCCGCTTCGTCTGCGTCGCCGAGGCGTCGGGCTCGGACAAGCTCGGCCAGACGCACGCCGACATCAAGGCCGCGCTCGAGGCCGCGATGGTCGAGGTCGATCAGGTGTCGGGCGCTCAGTGGAAGTTCGCGCCGCTCGCGCCGCTCGTGAACTGCTCGCGGTGAGTCGTCGTCATGTGTGAGCTGCTTGGGATGGAGTGCAACGTCCCGACCGACATCGTCTTCAGCTTCTCCGCGCTGTCGCTGCGTGGCGGCCTGAGGGGCCCGCACGCCGACGGATGGGGCCTCGCGCTCTACGAGGGCAAGGCCGCGAGGGTGTTCCTCGAGCCGTCCGCGGCGGCGCGCTCGCCGCTCGCGAGGTTCGTGCGTGACAACCCTATGAAGACGCTGCTCGCGGTCGCCCATGTGCGCAAGAAGACCCGCGGCAAGGTCAGCCTCGCGAACACCCACCCGTTCGTGCGCGAGCTGTGGGGTCGCCAGTGGGTCTTCGCGCACAACGGCACCGTCAAGGACGCGCGCGCGCGGCGGCTCGGACGCTTCACGCCCATCGGAGACACAGACAGCGAGCACGCGTTCTGCGCGCTGCTCGACGGCCTCGATCGCCGCTTCCCTTCGTACCCTCGGCGACGAACCGAGCTGTGGCAGGCCGTCGCCGAGCTGGGCGGCGAGCTCGGGCGCGACGGCACGTTCAACTTCTTGCTCGGCGACGGTGCCCACCTGTTCGCGCGGTGCGCGACGCGGCTCTGTCACATCATCCGCAAGGCGCCGTTCCAGCAGGCGACCCTCGCCGACGAGGACCTCTCGGTCGACTTCGCCGAGGTGACGACGCCGCGCGATCGCGTGGCGGTGGTCGCGACCGCGCCGCTCACGCGCGACGAGGCGTGGATCATCGGCGAGCCCGGCACGATGTGGGTCTTCGACGGCGGCGCGTGCCGCGCCACCCTGCCGAGCCGTTGACGCACGCAAAAAAAGAGCACACCTGCGGCGCATGTCGACCTTGGTCTCGGTGGCCGAGCTGCCCGCCCACGTCGGAGAGTCCGTCACGCTGCGCGGCTGGCTCTACAACAAGCGCTCTGGCAAGAACGTTCACTTCCTCGAGGTGCGCGACGGCTCGGGCACGACGCAGGTGGTCGTGGGCGCGAGCGACGTGTCGGCCGAGGCGTTCGCCGAGTGCGACGGCCTCACCCAGGAGACGTCGCTGTCGATCACCGGCACCGTCCACGCGCACCCGAAGCGCCCTGGCGTCGTCGAGGTGCACGGCACCGGCGTGACCGTCATCGGCAGGCCCAGCGGCGAGTTTCCCATCTCGCCGAAGGAGCACGGCACCGATTTCTTGATGGACCACCGACACCTCTGGCTCCGCTCGAAGCGCCAGCACGCGATCTTGCGCGTGCGACACACCATCATCAAGGCGGTCCGCGACTTCTTCGACGGCCGCGGCTTCACGCTGGTCGACGCGCCCATCTTCACGCCCAACGCCTGCGAGGGCACGAGCACGCTGTTCGAGACCGACTACCACGGAGATCCCGCGTTCCTCACCCAGTCGGGGCAGCTCTACATGGAGGCCGCGGCGGCCGCGGTCGGCAAGGCGTACTGCTTCGGCCCCACGTTCCGCGCCGAAAAATCGAAGACGCGCCGCCACCTCGCCGAGTTCTGGATGGTCGAGCCCGAGGTCGCGTTCTTGGACCTCGCGGGCGACATGGAGCTCGCCGAGGACATGCTGGTGTTCATCGTCGAACGCGTGCTCGCCGAGCGCCGAGCCGAATTGGCCGTCCTCGAGCGCGACGTCTCCAAGCTCGAGTCCGTGAAGAAGCCGTTCCCCCGCATCACCTACGAAGAGGCGATCGGAGTGCTCGCGAAGGCCGGGAACCCCGCCAAGTACGGCGACGACATCGGCGGCGACGAGGAGACGCTGATCTCCAGCGCGTACGATCGACCGGTGATGGTCCACCGCTACCCGCGCGAGATCAAAGCCTTCTACATGAAGGGCGATCCCGACGATCCGCGCGCGGCCCTGTGCGTCGACGTGCTCGCGCCCGAGGGCTACGGCGAGATCATCGGCGGCGGCCAGCGCGAGGACGATCTCGAAATCCTCACGCGGAAGATCCAGGAGCACCGCCTTCCGCTGGAGGCCTTCCAGTGGTACTTCGATCTGAGGCGCTACGGGAGCTTCCCTCACGCCGGCTTCGGGATGGGGATCGAGCGCTGCGTCGCGTGGATCTGCAAGCTCCCCCACGTCCGCGAGACCATCCCCTTCCCCCGCATGCTGAACAGGCTGTCCCCATGACCACCGCGACCTTCTCCGCCGCCGAGCCCCTCCCCACCCGCATCGAGGGCCCCGTCTTCGGCGCGCTGCGCTTCGTGCGCTTGACCTCCGAGTTCTTGTGGGGCGTGGCCAACATCGAGGTCGCGGGGAGACGTCACGGCGAGCTCGCCGCAAAGAAGGAGTTCGCGCTCGCGGTCGGCCGCCTCGCGCGGACCCTCGGCGTCGAGATCATCGTCGACGGCGAGCTCGATCCCGACGCCGACGAGATCCGCGTCGCGAACCACACGAGCTACCTCGACATCTTCGTGCTCGGGAGCCTCCGCACCGGGCGGTTCCTGTCGCGGCACGACGTCGGCGACTGGCCGCTCGTCGGCCGCGTCGCGAAGAACATCGGGACCCTGTTCGTCGATCGTGACTCGAAGGAGAGCCGCGCCGACGCGCTCGGCGCGCTCGGGAAGGCCGCCCGCCACGGCGCCCTGCTCGTGTTCCCCGAGGGCAAGACCTACAAGAAGCCCGGCGCGTTCAAGCTCGGCGCGTTCGTCGTCGCGCGCGCGGCCAAGCGGCCGGTGCGCCCCATCGCGTTGCACTGGAGCGACGTCGACGCGGCCGCGTGGATCGACGACATGACCCTGCCGCCGCACCTGTTCCAGCGGCTCTCGGGGGGCTTCATCCGCGTGCGCGTGCAGCCGCTCGCGACGCTCGATCCCGCGGGGCGGCCGGCGGCGCAGGTCGCGAGAGAGGCGCGCACCGCGATCCTCGCGGCGCTCGCGGCAGGCTGAGCGTGGCGGCGCCGCGTTGACGCGCGCGCGCCCAGCGTGCACGTCGCGCGACATGACCCCCAAGGCGCGCGTGCAGCGCGAGTTCGGCCGCTCACGTGAGGTTCACCCGACCGCGATCACCGGCAAGCAGTCGGCGCGCGAGGTGCTGGCCAACGCCTTCCCCGCGTACGTCGGGCGACAGGAGCGCACCGCGTTCGAGCTGATGAAGCAGAGCGTCGAGTCGAACGCCGCGATCTTCCTGACGCTCAGCGGCGCGATGACGCCGGCCGGTCTCCATCAGTCGTGCCTGATCCCGCTGCTCGAGCGCGGCATCATCGACTGCATCACGACGACGGGCGCCAACCTGTACCACGACGCGCACCGCATCATCGGCTACCGCATCCGCGAGATCGATCCCAACGCGGGCGACGTGCGGCTCCGCCTCGCGCGCATCATCCGCATCTACGATCTCGGCTTCCCCGAGGAGACGCTGCTCGAGACCGACAAGCTGTTCTCGGCGCTGCTGCAGAAGCCCGCGTTCCAGCGGCGCATGACGACGCCCGAGCTGCACTACCTGCTCGGCCGCGAGATGGCGGCGATCGAGGACGCGCTCGGCGTCACGCAGCCGTCGCTGCTGTCGACCGCGTACAGGATGGGCGTGCCGATCTTCGTCGGCGCGGTGCAAGACGGTTCCATCTTTCTCAACATCGTCAAGCTGAAGCGCCTGCTCGGCGACGCGTTCAAGCTCGAGCTCGACGTCGCCGACGACGTGTTCGCGATGGCCGCCGCGCAGTTCCACTGCTTCGGCACGCTGAAGAAGAAGATGGCCATCTGGATCCTCGGCGGCGGAGTCCCCAAGAACTACACGCTGCAGGGCGAGCCGCTGCTCGACCAGATCCTCGGCGTGCCCACCGACGGCTTCGACATCGACGTGCAGTTCTGCGTCGACCCGGTCGACAACGGCGCCCTGTCGAGCTGCCCCGCGGGAGAGGGACACACCTGGGGCAAGGTCAGCGCCGAGAGCGTCGCGCGCGGCAGCGTCTACGTTCACGCCGACGTGACCGCCGTCTTCCCGTGGCTCACGCACGCGCTGCTCGAGGATCCGAAGGCCAAGAAGAAGCCGCTGCGCCTCGTCGACGATCTCGGCAGCGCGGTCACCGAGCTGGGGCGTCAGGTCGACAAGCGCCGCAAGCAGCTCGCCTCCACGCTGACGTACCCGGTCACCGAGGGCCGCTCGAAGCCGCGGGCCGCGAAGCGCCCCAAGCGTCGCGCCTGAGACTACAGCGCGAGGTAGGTCGGTCGGCCGTCTCGCGCGACGACGGCGATCGCCCTGCCGAGCAGCCGCTCGCGCGG
This sequence comes from Myxococcota bacterium, assembly GCA_963169165.1. Taxonomy (GTDB): domain Bacteria; phylum Myxococcota_A; class Polyangia; order Polyangiales; family Polyangiaceae; genus JADLFU01. The sequence continues at coordinate 7,459 of CAUJFL010000287.1, forward strand.
CACCCACCCGAACACCCGACCGTCGCGGCTGTTGCCCCTGTTGTCTCCGAGCACGAGGTAGCTGTCCTTCGGCACCACGACGGGGCCGAGCTCGGGTCCGCCGCCGTCGTCGAGCTCGACGCCGTGCGCGCCGCGGTCGAGCACCTCTTCGCCGTGGTCCAGGGGTACCTGCCTGCCGTTCAGCGTGATCGCGCCGCCGCGCACCGACACCTCGTCTCCTGGCAGCGCCACGACGCGCTTCAGCAGCGTCGCGCCCGTCTCGGCGTCGACCAGCACCACCACGTCGCCGCGCGCGGGCCCCGTGCGGTGTCGCAGCGAGATCTCCGAGAACGGCAGGCGCGCGTCGTAGGCCGCCTTGTTGACCACGATGTGATCCCCGGCGTGCACGGTCGGGAGCATCGACTCGGTCGGCACGAAATAGTGATCGGCGAGCGAGGACCTCCCGGTGGCGACGACCGCGATGACCGCGAGCAGCGGCGCGAGACGCGGCCCTCTGCTCGAGCGCGGCGGGCATCGCGGGGCCATGTCGCGCCCAACACTCCCAGGGCCCCGGTTGTTCCCGTAGATCGATCCGGCGAGGCGCGCGTCAAGGTCCAGCACGATGCGCAAGCTCACCGCCGCCGCCCTCGCCGCCTCCGCCCTCGCCGCCGCCGCGCTGCTCGCGGGGGCCTGCGCCCACGCCGACGCCTCCGAGCCGACGGCTGGCGACGGAGAGCGCGCGGGGGCGCGACGTCCCGCGCCGACGCCCACCACGCGCCGACCGTTGGCGACCGCGCGGGTCGAGCTGACGTCGGCCTCCGGCTCACGCCTGCCCACGTTCTCGCAGGAAGGCCGGACGTTCGTCCTCGGGAGCAAGGGTGAGCGCTACAAGATCCGCGTGCGCAACCCGTCGAGCGAGCGCGTCGAGGCGGTCGTGTCGGTCGACGGCCTCGACGCGATCGACGGGCGCCCGGCGAGCCGTGAGAAGCGCGGCTACGTGATCGCGCCGTTCGGCTCGATCGAGATCGAAGGGTTTCGTACGTCGATGGACGAGGTCGCGGCGTTCCGCTTCTCGTCGGTGCGCGGCTCGTACGCCGCCAGGAAGGGCCAGGCCGAGAACGTCGGCGTCGTCGGAGTCGCTCTCTTCCACGAGCGCCCGCGCCCCGTGGTGGTCGCGCCGCGGAGCGACGAGGGTGGCTCGGGCCGACGCCGAGCCGAGGCCGCGCCCGCCCCCGCGGCCCGCGGCGCCGGCGAGGACAGATCGGGGCTCGGCACCGGCTTCGGCGAGCGTCGCACGTCGCTCGTGACCAACACCTCCTTCGAGCGCGAGTCGAGCGCGCCGTTCAGCGTGGTCTCGCTGCGCTACGACGATCGCGAGGGGCTGGTCGCCGCCGGCGTGATCGTCGAGCCGCCGCCCGACGTCGAAGCGGAGGTGCGCCGCCGCGCCGAGCCGTTCCCCGCAGACCGCCGCTTCGCCGAGCCGCCACGCTGAGCGCCGCGTTCACCGCGCGAGGAGGCGGAGCGCTGCGCTAGTCTCCCGGCGATGCGCGCTCGATCGCTGCTCGCCCTCACGCTCGCGTCGCTCGGCGCTTGCGCTTCGTCAGATGAAGCCGCCGCGCCGACTCCGTCGCCGACGCTCGACACGAGCGCGAGGGTGGACCCGTTCGTCGGCACCGGGGGCTTCGGATACTCGTTCGGCAGCGCGTTCGTCGGCGCGCTCGCGCCGAACGGCCTGGTCAAGCTCGGGCCTGACACGAGCGGCCCCGCCGGCACGCTGCTCAGCCAGCACTACTCGGGATACTGGCACAAGGACGACGAGCTGCTGGCGATCTCGCATCTGCACCTGCACGGCACCGGCGCGACCGACTACGGCGTGCTCGGCGTGATGCCGCTCGTCGCGCGCGATCCCAAGAAGGCGCGCGTCGTCGACTACGGCGAGAAGATGGACAAGGCGACCGAGCAGGCGTCCCCCGGTCGCTACGCCGTCTCGCTGACGAACGGCGTCGGGATCGAGCTCACCGCGACCACGCGCGTCGGTGTGCACAGGTACACATTCCCGGCGGGCGCCGATCCGTGGCTATTCGTCGACCTCGCGCACCACCTCTCGGGCGGCACGGTCAAGGACGCCGCGTTGTCGGTCGACCCGGCCTCGCGGCGAATCACGGGCAAATTCCGCAGCGTCGGCGGGATGAGCGGCGGCTTCGGCGGCTACGATGTGTTCTTCGACCTGCGCCCGCGCGCGCCGTTCAGCGAGCACATCATCGGCTCGAAGGGCGGCGAGCTCGGCGGCGCGCCCTCCGCGAAGGGCGACGAGCTGTCGGTCGCGCTGCATTTTCCTGGGGTGACCGAGCTCGAGGTCGCGGTGGGTCTGTCGCTCGTGGACGCCGAGGGCGCGACGAAGAACCTCGAGACCGAGGTCGCCGACGCGTCGCTCTCCCAGATCGAGGCGCGCACCGCGGCCGACTGGAGCTCGCTGACCCAGAAGGTCCGCGTCTACGGCGGCGACGAGCACGATCGCAACATGGTCAAGACCGGCGCCTACCACGCGTACATGATGCCGACCGTCATCAGCGACGTGGACGGTCGCTTCATGGGACCCGACGGCGCGATCCACGCGGCTGACGGCTACCGGCAGGTGAGCGATCTCTCGCTGTGGGACACCTACCGCACGCTGCACCCGTTTTACGATCTCGTGTCGCACGACGTCGCGCGGGACGCCGCGCGCAGCCTGATGACGTTCTCGAAGCTCGCGGGGTACTTCCCGCGCTGGCCCATCGCGACCGGCGAGGCAGGCACGATGCTCGGCGCGAGCGCCGAGATCGCGATCGCCGACGCGGTGATCAAGGGCGTGCCTGGCGTCGACGGCGCCGAGGCCTACTCGCTGCTCCGCCCCGCCGCGATGGACCCGACGCCTCCCCCCGGCGGCCGCGGGGGTCGCAGCGGCGTGCAGGACTACCTCACGCTCGGCTTCGTCCCGTCGACCGAGGGCCGCAGCGTGTCGCTGACGGTCGAGTTCGCGCACGACGATTTCGCGCTGTCGAACCTCGCGGCGCTCGTCGGTCGCGCCGACGACCACGCGACGCTCGAGGCGAGGCGCGTCGGATACAAGGCGCTGTTCGATCCGAGCTCGGGCACGCTGCGCTCACGCACGAGAGAGGGCGCGCTCGCGAAGCCCGACACCTCACCGACCGATTTTTCCAGCGAATTCGCCGAGGCGAACGCGATCCAGACAGTGTGGGGCGCCCCCCACGACGCGCTCGGACTCGCGGCGCTCTTCGGCGGTCCCGACGCGATGGCGCAGAGACTCGACGCGCTGTTCGAGTCGTCCAAGGCCGCATGGGAGGACATCGATCCCTCCGACGAGCTGCGGCGTGGCCTCGTGCAGAAGGGCTTCTGGCCCGCGAACGAGCCGTGCCTCCACATGCCCTACCTCTTCGCGCAGATCGGCCGACCCACGCTCACGCAGAGGTGGGCGAGGTGGGTGCTGTCGACCTACTTCAGCGACCGCGCCGACGGGCTGCCGGGCAACGACGACGGCGGCACGATGAGCACGTTCGCGGTGTTCACGGCGCTCGGCCTCTACCCGCTCGCGGGCAGCGATCGCTACACCCTCGGCTCCCCGGTGTTTCCGCGCGCCGAGCTCGACGTCCCGGGCGGCACCTTCACGATCGTCGCCGACGGCGCGTCGCGCGAGGCGATCTATGTGCAGTCGGTCACGCTCGACGGCGCGCCGGTCGACCGCCCCGAGCTGCGCCACTCCGACCTCGCGCCGGGCCGCGTCCTGCGCTTCGTGATGGGCACCGAGCCGTCTGCGTGGGGCGCGTTCTGACCCACAAAAAGCGAGAGGCCGACGTCGGTCGGCCTCTTCGTCGCGACCCCGCTCGCGGTCAGCTCACTTCTTCGAGTCGGCGATCTTCCCGACCATGAAGCTCACGTTCGGATAGCCGGCCGACGCGGCGGTCTGGAACACGCTCTTGACCACGAGCGCGGGGACCTCCTTGTCGACCTGGAGGATGACGACACCGGGGAAGTCCTTCTTCGCCGGGTTCAGCTTCTTCCAGTCATCCTTCAGCGACTTCAACGAGTTGTAGAGCTCGTCGATGCGAGGCATCACACGACCGGCCTCCTCGACCGCGCGGGTCGAGCCGACCGGGTGCTCGTTGACCAGGATCTGGCTGCCGTTGATGGCCACCATGGGGGCGGTGACCATGTCCATCGTGTTCTCCGCCATCGGCAGGGTGATAGATTTGTTGATCGGCGTCTCGCCGGAGGACGAGAAGCTCATCAGCAGGAAGATGACGACCGTGACGAGGTAGTCGATCATGCTGGTGAGGTTGAGCGAGGCGGCCACGCCGCGGTGCCCTCCGCCAGTCACCTTTTTCTTGACGAAGGCGAGCTGGACACCGTGCATCAAGCGCCGACCAGGTTTCGCGATAGCGGGCATCTGTCGGTCTCCCTAAGTTCGAGGTCATCGAGAACGTGACGTTCATCGCGGGGTAGACCTTGTCTCCACCACCGGGGAACGGCCGCTTCGTGCTGTAGACGGCGTCGATCACCGCGATGATCTCCTTGTAGGGAGTCTTGTTGTCGCAGTGGAGCACCGCCTGGTCCATCTTCTTGTCCGACGGATCGCGGTGGGCGCCGTTGGCCTTCCACTCGTCGGTGATCTTGGTCGCCAGATCGGGGAAACGGGTCTGCGCGTTGCGCCCCTCGCCGATCGTGACCGGCTTGCGCGGCACGTCGACGCTGCTGACCACCGCGTTGCCCTTGCGCCACGACAGGACGAACTTCTCGTCGCTGGCGATCGTCAGGTGCAGCATCGGCTGCGGCTCCTGCGGGGTCGTCTCGGTGTCGCGAGGCGGGCCCGGAACCTGGGCGTCCGCGTTGAGCCGCGACATGGTCGACCACACCGCCGTGATCAGGAGGAAACAGATCAGACACATCAACAAATCGATCATCGGGATCATGTTGATCTCCGAGTCGAGCGACCTTCGGCCTCCGCCTCCGCCCTCTACGCTTACACCGCCCATCGACGTGTCCTCCTGGATACCAAAGAGATGAACTGGGAGGGCCTCCGCGGTCGCACCGCACCGCGGAGGCTCTGGGTGAACATCGGCTGTAAGCCGCCCTCGATGCCGGTCATGTTGACCTTCTGGCGGTTCTGGACGACGAGGTTGAGCACCTGCACGCTCGCCTCGTTGATGTCGTCCTCGAGCGCCTGGGTCTTGCCGTTGAGGATGGCGTACCCGATGAGGCCGATGATGGCGACGATCAGGCCGAAGGCGGTGCAGTTCATGGCCTCGGAGATCCCCTGCGCGAGGATGCGCGCCTTCTGGCTCGGATCGACCGACTCGCCGGAGACGGCGCCGAAGGCCATGATGAGGCCGGTCACGGTGCCGAGCAGACCGGAGAGCATCGCGAGGTTCGCGAGCAGCGCGAGGTAGCCGGTGCGGTGGGCGATCTTCGGGATCTCGCGGAGCGCCGCCTCGTCCATCGCCGCCTGGACCTCTTCGTCGGGACGATTGACCTTCACGAGGCCGGCCTGGACGATGCGGGCCAGCGGCGCGTTGGCCGCCGAGCACATCTTCACGGCCTTGGCGATGTCACCCGCCAGGATGCACTTCTGCATCGTCGCGAGGAACACCTCTTTGTTGATGCCCGACCCGAAGAGGTAGAGCGCGCGCTCGATGATGATGCCGATCGTAACGATGTTCCAGAACAGGATGGGCCACATGCCCCAGCCGCCTTCTTGGAAATGGTGCCACAGCTTAGCCATTTGCGATGTTCCTCCCGATGTTCGGGTGTGGGCGGGTTGTCACCCAACCCGGTGTTTGGGCGCATCTTGGGAAACCGGGGCGCGCTCCGTCAAGTGAGAAGAGAATTCGACGTGATGTTCGCGTCGTGCCGAAAAAATACAGATGGCACGACGATTGGAATCTTCTGTTGGCACGCTAAGGTCACGGCTGTTTGATCAGTGTGTGTGTGAATTTACAACGGCAGCGCCCGAGATTCTGCTTGGGGCGATTTCCGCTTCCACCGGACACGGAAATCGGCTTCGCCCGTCGCGGCTCAGCCGCCCCGCAGCGCGCGGTCGTGAAAGAGCAGCATCTCGAGCGCGCCGGGGCCTCGGTTCCACGGGTAGTCGTGGGGCCCGGGCAGCACCTCGTGCTCGTGCGCGAGCCCCGCTCTCTCGAGCGCCGCGTGGTACGCGCCGATCTCGTCCTTGTAGAAATCGCGGTCGCTCGTGACGACGCGCAGCGCGAGGCCGGGGTTCTGCTCGCGCGCGCGCGCCGTGCGCCGCGCGAGCTCGCGCGCCTCGGAGAGCTGGAGCGCGGCCTGCAGCGCGCCGACCGCGCGGAACTCCCGTGGGTGCGCGAGGCCGACCAGCAGCGACAGGCGGCCTCCGAGGCTGACGCCGTCGATGCCGACGCGCGTGAGGTCGACCTCGGGCTCGCGTCCCAGCCTCGGGAGCGCGTGCTCGACGACGAACCGCCCGAACGCGCGCGCGTTGTCGAGCGAGCGGGGAGAGAGCAGATCGGGCGTGTAGAGGCACGCGACCACGAGGCCGCCGTATGGCGCCGAGGCGAGGCGGGCGTTGTGGCGCTCGAGCTGTCGCGGCCGCACGAAGCCCTGAAAATCCTGTGCGACGAGCGGGGGCGCCGCGACCCGCCGCATCGCCTTGTCGAGCCAGTAGTCGCGCACCCACCCCCACGCTCCGCCCTCGAGGCCCTTCCTCGCCTCGCCGAGCCCGTGCAGCGCGACCAGGAGCGGCAGGCGTCTCCCCTCGGGGACACGAGGCGCCACGAGCACGCACCGCTGCGGACCTCCGTCGGCCTCGGTGAACGTGAGCTCGCGCGTCCAGATCTCGGGCGGTGCGGGCGGGACGTCCGACGCGCTCGGCGCGGCCTCGGGCGTCGGCGCGGAGGCCGAGGGCCCAGACGACGTCGAGCGCGGCGCGACGCCTCGCGAGGGACGGTCGCACCCGACCAGCGCGGCGCCGAGGCCGACGACGGCGGCGCGCCGCGAGATCAACCGCCGCCTCGCGGATAGCGCGCGCCCCAGGGCGCGTCCTCCGACTCGACGAGGCAGAGCGTCGTACGGGCGGCGCGCGACAGTCGGCGGAGGAGATCGACCACGATCGCCGCGGTCGCGCCGTAAGGCACCTCGCCAGACGGCAGCCGAAAGAAGGGCGTCGGGACCACGCGCCCGCGCCACGGCTCGAGCTTGAAGAAGATCGGCGCCAGCCCCGCGAGGTACGGCTGGAGGTCCATCGCGACCAGCCGCTCGATCTCGCGAGACGCGGCGCGCGCCGGCGCGTGCGTCAGGCCGACGAACGGGTGGATCAGGTACTTCCCGGTCACGACGGGCATCGCGAACAGCTCGCCCACGCACTCGATCTCGGACGCCTCGACCCCGTACTCTTCGCGCGTCTCGCGCAGCGCGGTCGCGAGCAGCGAGCCGTCACCAGGGTCGGGGCGTCCTCCCGGGAGCGCGAGCTCGCCCCCGTGCTCGCGCAGCGACGCCGCCCGCACGTGGAGCACCGCGCGCAACGGCGCCTCGTGGAGCAGGACGAGCACCGCGGCGCGCTCGTCCCCCGTGAGGTCGGGGAACCCCTCCGGCAGGCAGGCGGGATCGCCGAGCGCGCGGCGGACCAGGTCGAAATCGAAGGTCATGGGTGGACGAACACCACGCTGCCGGTGAGGGCGCGACGCGCAGAGTGAAACCCGGGAGGCACCTTCGGCTCGGTGAAATCGAACAGGAAGCGCGCGTCCTCGGGCGCGAGGTTGATGCAGCCGTGGCTGCGCGGCGTGCCGAAGTCGTCGTGCCAGTACGCCGCGTGCAGCGCGTAGCCGCCCTCGAAGTACTGCACGTACGGGATGTCGCGCAGCTCGAACTCCTCGCCGACGATCTCCGAGTCCATCGTCGCCGCGACGTGCTTCGTGTGGACGCGGAAGATGCCGCGCTTCGTCGACTTGCTCTTCTCGGGGTCGCCGAGGCCGGCCTCGCCCGTCGACACGAGCGTCGCGTAGACCGCCCTGGTGCCGTCGTAGGCGACGAGGGTCTGCTTCGTGATGTTGACGTCGAGCCAGCGCTCGCCCTTCTTGCCCCATTTCGGCATCTTCTTGGCGGGGTCGAGGCGCGACGCGAACTGGTCGCTGATCCACAGGCCATCTTCTGTCTGGAAGTGGAGCACCTTGTGGAAGAACTTCTGCTTGCCCGTGAGCTTGATGGCGGCGCGGCGCGGGAGCTCGGCGACCTTGACGAGCTTCTTGCCGTCTTCCTTGAACGACGCGCCGCCCGCGCGGCGGACGAGCGCGAACGGAAAGTCGATGTCCTTCGGGAGCTCGACGCCGCGGAACGACGAGCCCTCGACCGGGCGCAGGCGATCCACCGGCACGACGAGGAGGTTGGTGGTGATGCCGTAGCGGCGCCCGTCGACGACGGCGGTGTCCACGAACGCGAGCCCGTTGTGGCGCTTCGTGCGGCCGACGACGAGCGCGGACGGATCCTTCGCGAGGCCCGACAGGTTGCCCCAGAACGCCTTGTCGCCCGCGAACGCGGGCGGCACGTCGGTCGCCTGCGCGTCCCAGAGCTCGCGCGCCGTCCGCGGATCCCGCGACCAGTGCTCTGGGCGAAACTGCGCGCCCGCCTCGCCCGGCGCGTCGAGCCACTCGCGCATCCTCGCGTCGAGATCGCCCTCCTCGCGCTCGGCCTCCTTTCGGGTCGGGAGGCGCGAGTAGATGGGCCCCTGCTTGCGGACGATCCCGTACGTGTACGGCATGCCTCGCGAGCGATCGGGCCCGCGCGCGAGCAGCCTCGTGAGCTCGTGCGAGGTGTCGAGCGTCGCCGACGAGGGCTCGACGCAGACGTAGCCGTCTCCGACCGCGTACCAGCCGCCGGCGCACCCCGCGCGACCCACGGGTTCGGCCCCGCGCGCGACGAGGCTCCCCGCGCGCAGCCCGCCGATCAGCCGCGCGACGTCGGTCGGCCGCTCGCGCACCGGCGTCTCCCACGCGAGCGCGAGCAGCCGGGGCGAGTCGGCGGACGCCGCCGACGACGACGACGGAGCCGCGGCCGTCGACGCGCTCGGCGCGACCAGCGGCGACGCGGACGCCGACGTGGACGGCGACGGCGACGGGCTCGGGCGTCGGCACCCGACGCACAAAGTCAACACCGCGGGCGCGAGCACCCAGGAACGTGGTAGACGGGCCAACCGCGCGCGTTCTTAGCGACGCTCTCGCGACCCACGCAAGCCCCTTGGCGCGCTACTGAGGCCCTCCATGAAGAACACCTCCCGCATCCAGATCGCCCTCCTCGTCGCCACCGCCGCGTACGTCGGCTGCAAGAGCGACAAGCCCGCCGAGGTACCGCAGGGCGGTCAGAGCGGCTTCGCGAACGCGCCGGCCACCGCGACCACGACGGCGCCGCCTCCCACCGCGTCCACGACCGCGCCGCCGCCCGCCACGACGACGACCGCGCCCCCGCCGCCGTTCGATCCCACGGCGCTCGGCGTGATGCTCTCGCCGCTGATGACGCCGCTCGCTCAGAAATACGCGCCAGGGATGCAGCCGGACGGTCAGCCGATCGTCGGGCTCGCGCAGCAGGGGGTGCCGCTCGAGCGGCAGGTCACGCTGCAGCCGGGCAAGTGCTACACGGCGATCGCGGGCGCGCTGCCGCCGATCGCCGACGTCTCGATCGAGCTGGTGCTCAACGCGCCTCCGGCGCCGCAGCAGATCCTGTCGCAGTCGTCCGGGGGTGGGCTGCAGCCGGTGATGGCGCCGATGCCCAACTGCTTCAAGAACCCCACGCCGTTCCCCGGCCCGGCGATCCTGCGCGTGACGTCGCGTCAGGGGTCCGGCGGCGTGATGGCTCAGCTCTACGTGAAATGAATTTGCTAGCGTGAGCGCATGCGCTCGTACGCGTGGCTCGCGCTCTCGCTCCTCACCTCGTTCGCGACGTCGGCCGAGGCCAAGGACACCTGGACGACGCCGTTCGACGGCGTGCGGCACCTGCACCGCACGACGTCGTCTCCGGTGTGGAACGTCCACGCGCTCGAGATCGACCTGGACGCGCCCGGCGTGTCGCTGCGCGCGACCAAGTCGTCCGAGCGCAAGCAGCGGCCGTCTTCGTTCGGCAAGGCGGTGGGCGCGCAGGCGGCGATCAACGGCGACTTCTTCTCGTACAGCGACTACTCGGTGTCGGGGCTCGCGGTCGGCGACGGCGCGGCGTGGTCCGACAGCCCCGACACGACCGGCGCGGGCAACCTCCTGTTCGACGCGAAGCTCACGCGGGTCGAGCTCCACAAGGAGTCGGAGCTCGTGAAGTTCGACGGCTCGTGGATGCGCGGGGCCGTCTCGGGCAAGCCGCTGCTCGTCAGCGCGGGCGTCGCCATCCACAGCTATCCGAGCCACTCGAGCCTCTGCGTCCGCAACCCGCGCACGGCCGTCGGTCTCACGAAGGACAAGCGAAAGCTCGTGCTCGCGGTCGTCGACGGTCGCCAGAGCATCAGCGTCGGGATGACCTGCGCCGAGCTCGCCGATCTGATGAAGGGCCTCGGCTGCGACACCGCGCTCAACTTCGACGGCGGCGGCTCGAGCGCGATGTACCTCGCCGGCGCCGGCGTCGTGAACTCGCCCTCCGACGGCTCCGAGCGCGTGGTCGGCAACCACCTCGCCGTCCTCGCCCCCAAGTCGGGCTCCGTCGGGACCTTCGTCGGGGTCGCGTATACGTCGCCCGACAAGACCAAGCTGCTGCCAGGCGTCACTGTCACCATCACCGGCAGCTCTGACACGACCGACGCGAAGGGCGCCTACTCGCTCGACGCGCTGCCGGGGACCTACACGATCAAGGCCGTGCTCTCCGGGTACGATCCGCTGACCCTCTCGAAGGCCCTGACCGCCGGTAAGACCGTCACGGTCGACCTGCCGATGGTCCCGGCGAAGGGCGCGACCGATCTCGACGGCGACGGCGTGGCCGACACGAAGGATGTGTGCCCGTCGATCCCCGATCCGGCGCAGCTCGACACCGACGGCGACGGCCAGGGCGACGCGTGCGACGGCGACGACGACGGGGATGGCAAGTTCGACGAGGATGACAACTGTCCGCTCGTCGCCAACCCCACCCAGAAGGACTCGGACGGAGACGGCCAGGGCGACGCGTGCGAGGGCATGACCGGCGGCGCGGGCGCGGGCGGCGCGGGCGCGGGCGGCGCGGCCGGGGCACCGGCGAAATCAGGCGCAGGTGGCACGTCAGGAACGTTCGGATCTGGTGGAACGTCAGGAAAGTCGGGTTCGTCCGGGGTGTCTGGTCCTGGCGGGGGTCCGACCTCGGGGGCCGCGGGCGCGGCGGGGCCGGTCGCCGTGACGATCGGCGAGGGCGGCGAGGAGGGCGGCTGCGCGTGCGGTGTCGCCCCGGGGCGCGGTGGTTGGCTCGGCGTCGCGCTGGGCGCCCTGGGGCTCGTGGCGCGGCGGCGCCGCCTGCGTCACGGCCACGAACGATCGTCACGAACCTCACCGCGGTAGATCGCGTCGTAGGCGTCGACGGCGCGCGCGAGCGAGAACCACCGCTCGGCCTGCGCGCGCGTGCGCGCCCGGACCTCGGCCTGCTCGGAGAGGCGCGCGAGCCGCCGGGCCGCGTCGTCGAGCGCCTCGTCGTCCATCGCCTCGAGGACCACGCCGACCCTCGGGTCGCCGAGCACGTCGCGCACGTCGCCGATCACGTTGGCCGCGATCGGCACGCCGCAGCCGAGGAGCTCGCCCACCTTCGTCGCGGCCGAGCCGCGCTTCGAGTAGGTCGGTCGAACGAAGCACACCGACGCGTGCGACGCGCGGATGCGCGAGGCGACCTCTGTCCGCGACGACGGTCGGTGGACGAGCTCGTCCGCCGCGTCATGGTCGGCGAGCACCCGCCGCATCGGCGACGGGTCGTCGCGCGAGATGACCAGCAGCCGCGCGCGCGGCACGTGGCGGCGCCACGCGAGGTAGAAGCGCGCCATCTCGTCGGCCATGTACCAGGTGCCAAATGAACCCACGTACGAGAGCACTCGCGCGTCGCCCAGCTCGGCCGCGAGCGGCGCGTCGACGGGCGCGTCGGGCGAGAACACGTCGAGGTCGGCGCACGTCGGGATGACCGAGATTGGCGCGCGGATCTCGTCGCGGTGCGCGTGCTCGTGGCGCAGCAGGCGCTGCAGGTCATTGGTGAGCACAGTGATCGTGTCCGCGCCCGCGAGCAGCCGCCGCTCGACCGCCTTCGCGCCTCGGTACAGGCGCCCGTCGCGCGGCCAGTGACCGGCGTCGACCTTCTCGTCGGCCCAGAGCCCGCGCATGTCGAACAGGAGCGGCACCCCCGCCGCGCGCGCGAGCGGCAGCGCCATCGTCGCGGCGACGTACGACCGGACGTGCAACAGATCGGCCCCGCGCAGCCGCGCGACGGCGGCGGCGATCGTCAGCCCCTGCAGCATGTCGAAGGCCGTCGCGGGCACCGTCGGCGTCTTGTGATAGCGCGTGGCCGTCCACGCGACCCGAGGACCGCGGAGGGTGCGCCACGTCAGCGGGTTGCCAGGCTTCTCGAAGCTCAACAGGTGAAAGTGATGGCCCCTCGCGGCGAGGCCGTCGACGTACGGGAGCACCTGGCTCTGCCCGAGCGGATCGGACAGGCCGTCGTACGTGATGTAGACGACGCGTCGACCCGTCACGGCACCGCGCGGAGCATCTGCGTCGGCTGCGCCACGTGGACGCGGGTGATCGCCCGCTCGACCGCGTCGACGCCGACCTGCAGCAGCACCTCGATCTGCGGGGGCAGCTCGGCCTGATCGATCAGGCAGCCGATCTTGACGAGGCCGGGCTCTTGCCCGGGGAAATGCCGCACCTGGAAGTCGACCTCCTGGAGCTTGCCCTCGCGCGGCGGGTTGCGGTCGGAGGCCTCCCAGCGCCACACGGGCGCGGCCTCGCCGCGCGGGGTGTACTCGGCGTAGGCGAACCAGCCGGCGTCGAGCGCGCGCTCGAACGACGTCCAGACGGCGGCCTCGGACGTCGCGTGTTCGGTCTCGACGATCAACCCGGGCAGCGCCTTGCGGAGCGCCTCGGTCGACGGAGACAGCAACAGCGTCCGCTGCTGCCTGCGAAGGACGGCGATCTCGAAGTATCCGGCGAACTTCGCGACGCCAACCAGCGTCAGCAGCGCCGCGACCAGGGCCGCGCCGACCTGCCAGTCCTTGCCGAAGGCGGCGCCCATCGCGGCCGTGCACAAGAGGACGGTGCAAGCGTAGAGCGTGAGCACCGCGCGCCGGTGCGTGAGGCCGAGATCGAGGAGCCTGTGGTGGATGTGCCCGCGGTCGGCGGAGAAGATGGGTCGCCGCGCGAGGAAGCGGCGGATCATCGCGAACAGCGTGTCGGAGATCGGCAGCCCGAGCGCGATGATCGGCACGAGCAGCGACACCAGGGTGCTCTCCTTTTGACGACCTGACATCAGCGCCGTCGCGCCGAGCACGTAGCCGAGGAACATGCTCCCCGTGTCCCCGAGGAACACCGTCGCGGGGTTGAAATTGTAGAACAAGAACCCGAGCACCGCGCACGCGAGCGACGCGTTCAGCACCGCCGCCAGCGCGTTGCTGGTCAGCACCGCGATGGCCGTGTTGGTCACCGCGGCGAAGAACACGACCCCGCTCGCGAGGCCGTCGAGGCCGTCGATCAGGTTGATCGCGTTGATGAAGGAGACGATCCAGACGACCGTGAGCGCCCAGCTGACGACCGGCGCGAAGTGGAGCTGACCGAGCAGCGGCAGATCGAGCGTCTGGATCCTCGCGCCGCCAGCGAACGCGACGCTCGCCGCGGCGATCTGCGCGACGAGCTTCTTCTTCGCGCCGAGGTCGCGGACGTCGTCGAACGCGCCCACCGTGACGATCAAGAGCGCGCCCACGCCGAACAGGCCGAGGCCCGCGGGCGAGATGCCCGTCTTCGACCACGGGAAGAGCGACGTGGCGACCACCACGGCGAGCCCCGCGCCGTAGCCGAGGGCGACCGCGAGCCCGCCCATCCGCGGCGTCACGCGCGCGTGTACCCGCCGACCCCCAGGAGCGTCGACGGCGCCGACCGCGCGCGCCATCCGACGCACGGGGGGCACGAGCGCGGCTGACATCAGCAGCGCGACGATACCGGCGACGAGGCAGACGAGCGACATGGCTTCGAGACTTGGTGTTGCGCAGGCGAACGCGGGCGTTCATCCCGTCCCCGCGGCCGCTCCCCTGTAGCACGCCGCGCGCGCGATAAGTACCAGAGGCTCCAGCCCGCGTTGATATGAAAGTAGAGAAGCACCGGGCCCGCCTTGTCGACGCTCGCTGGCGTGTACGTCGGGCGGTGCACCATGAACTCGGCGCCGCCGAGGAACTCGAACGTGAGGTAGTCGTGGGCTATCGCCTTGAAGCCGACGACGGGCGCGACGCCGACGCCCTCGGCCGCGCTCGAGATGACGTTGTCGAGGAGCTCGTCGCTGCCGAAATGGGTGTAGCGCCCGTGCAGCGCGACGACCGGCCCGCTGCGGAAGGTGCCGAGCACGTACCAGCGCGCCTGCGCGCCGACCTCGTAGAACGTGTGGCGCGACTTGTCGCCCGACGGGTTCGTCACGTTGACCGAGCCCAGCGCGCCGACCAGCGCGACGCCGCCGCGCTCTCCGGGCAGCGCGTGCTCGGCCGTCAGCCGGAAGATCGGCTTCACGAAGAGCACGGGCGACGCCATGAGCGAGAGCTTCGGCGTGATCGATGACTCGGCGTCGACCTCGGCGGAGTCGTCGTCGACGGGCGGCGGCTCCTCCGCGCGCGCCGACGACGCGTACGACAGCGCGAGCAGCGACAAGAGCACGCGTGGGGAGCGAAGCACGTCCCGCGCCTAGCCTGGGAGCCTGCCGCCGAGAAGCTCGCGGTACACGTCGAGGGTCTGCGAAACGACTGCGTCGATCGACAGCTCTCGCTCGGCGAGCCTCCGCGACGCCGCGGCGCGCCGGTCGAGCTCGACCTCGTCGGACAGCGCCTCCGCGATCGCGCGGGCGAGCGGCGCCGACTCGCGCGGCGGCACGAGCCAGCCCGTCTCGCCGTGACGCACCACCTCGCGGCACCCCGGCACGTCCGTCGTCACGATCGCCCTGCCCGACGCGGCCGCCTCGGCGAGCGCGAGCGGCAGGCCCTCTCGGTACGACGGCAGCACGACGAGCGACGCCTGCCGCAGCACCTCGGGCATGTCTCGTCGGTGCCCCCACCACTCGACCACACCCTCACGAACCCAACCCTCCAGCTCGGCGGTCGAGATCGTCGCCGGGTTCTCGCTGTCGTTCCCGCCGACCAGCGCGAAGCGCACGTCGGGGCGCGCACGCCTCACCAGCCTCGCGGCCTCGACCAGCTCGACGATCCCCTTGTCGCGCAGCATCCGCGCCGGCAGGACGACGAGCGGCGGCCCCTCGGGGCGCGGTGACGGCGCGAACCTCGACAGCTCGACCCCGGAGCCCTTGATCAGCCGCGTGCGCGCGGCCGCGACGTAGCCGCCGTCGATGAAGCGCGCTCGGTCATCCGGGTTCTGAAAGATGACGCGCGTCCGCGCGCCCGAGAGCGCGGCGCGGTACGCGAGCTCGACGCCACCACGCAGGGCCCGGTGCGCGAGCGGCGCGCCAGGCTGGGGGATGAACACGTAGCCGAGGCCGCTGATGGCGTTGATCACCGGGATCGACAGCGCGCGCGCGGCGAGCGAGCCGTACAGCACCGGCTTGATCGTCACGTGGTGCACGACGTCCGGCCGCTCCCTTCGATACAGCGCCACGAGCGCCGCGACGACGCGCGCCTCGTTCGCGGGTGAGCGCCCCGCGGGCGACAGCGGCAGCGGCGAGAAGCGGAGGCCGTCGGCCTCGAGCTCGCGCGCCGCGCCGTCGGAGGGCGCCGCCGCGACCGCCACGTCGACCCCGGCGTCGCGCAGCGCGCGCCCGATCGGTCGGCGATGTGACAGATAGAACGTCGCCGTGTTGACGACGATGAGCGCCCTCACGCGCGGGCCGCGCGCGCGTACCTCTCCATCGCGTCGCGGAGGGCGACCGCGATCGGGCGCATCGTCACGCCAGCCTGCGCGAGCCGCTCGGACGACAGGATGCAGTTCGATCGCGCCTTCGCCGCGAGGCCGCGCGACACGAGATCCTCGGCGGTGATCAGCTCGTAGCGGTGCCCGGGATCGACCAGCTCGGTGTAGAGCGCGAGCAGGTCTCGGTGCCGCATCGTGCCCGGGTTGGTCACGTGAAACACGCCCGTCGCGCGGCGTTCGCAGAGGCCCGCCACGGCGGCGACCAGATCGGCGACGACCGTCACCGAGTTCTCGACGTCGACCACCGACGGGTACGCGGCGAGCTTGGTGATGAGGTTCCGCGCCGACGGCGCGTCGTCGATCGGCATCCGCAGCCGCGCGACGCCCACGTTGGGCAGGCGCGACAGCACGAGATCGGCGGCGTACTTGGTGCGCGAGTAGAACGCCGATGGGTTCGCAAAGTCATCCTCGCGCCACCCGCCGGGCGAAGGCGAGTCTCCGTAGAAGATGCAGCCCGAGCCGAGGTGGAGCAGGTACACGCCGCGCTCGCCGCACGCGTCGGCGAGCGTCAGCGCGCCGTTGACGTTGGAGCGGTAGGTCTCGTGCTGGTGCGTCTCGCACCAGTCGACGTTGGGCTTGCCCGTCTTGCCCGCCGCGTTGACGACGACGTCGGGCGCGTGCTTCGCCAGCTCGGCCGCGACGGCGGCGCGGTCGGTGATGTCTGCGCGCGACAGGGTCGCGCCCGAGAGGTCGCGCGCGAGGCGCGTACCGACGAAACCAGCGCCAAACACGAGGGTCTTCATGGTCATCCTTTCTTTCCGAGCTCGACCTTGCAGTCGTCGCCGACGAGCAGGCTAAGCGTCCCGAGGTGCGCGGCGCCGGGGCTCACGTGGACGCGGCGGCCGATCAGCGAGTCCTCGAGGCGCGGGATGTCCTCGACGCGGCTGCCCTCCATCACGACGCTGGGCTCGACGCTGGAGCGCTCGACGTGGACGCCGTCTCCGAGGCTGGTGAAGGGTCCGACGCGCGAGTCGACGATGGTGGCGCCCTTGCCGATGACGACCGGGCCGCGGATCGACGAGCGCACGACGGTGGCCCCCTCGTCGACGAACACGCGCCCCGACAGCTTGCTGTCGGCGTCGACCGCGCCCCTCACGCCCGTGACGGCCCAGTCGTCGAGCACGGTGTCGTTGGCGAGCAAGAGATCATCCTTCTTTCCGGTGTCGAGCCACCACGAGGTCACGCGCTCGAAGCGGACCTTGTGACCGAGCTCGATGAGCTTCGCGATGGCGTCGGTGATCTCGAGCTCGCCGCGCGCCGACGGGCGGATCGCCGCGATCGCGTCGAAGATGCTGGGGCGAAACAGGTAGATCCCGACGAGCGCGAGGTTGCTCTTCGGCTCCTTCGGCTTCTCGACGAGGCGCGTGACGTTGCCCTCGGCGTCGACCTCGGCCACGCCGAACGACGACGGGTTCGGCACCTCCTTCAGCATCACCGACGCGCCGAACTCGGGCGCGCGCGAGAAGGTCTCGACGGCGGCCTTGATCTTCGTGCCGATCAGGTTGTCCCCGAGGAACATGCAGAAGTCGTCGCCCGCGAGCTCGTGCTTGGCCGTCAGCACCGCGTGCGCGAGCCCGGCGGGCTTGTCCTGCAGGACATAGGTGATCCTGGCGCCCCAGCGCGCGCCGTCGCCGACGGTGCTCTTCACCTCGGCGCCGGTCTCGGGCGAGATGATCATCGCGATCTCGGTGATCCCGGCGTCGACGAGGTTGTCGACGACATAGAACAGCACCGGGCGGTTCGCGACCGGGACGAGCTGCTTCGCGCCGGTGTAGGTGAGCGGCCGCAGGCGGGTGCCGGCGCCGCCGGCGAGGACGAGTCCCTTCATGAGTTGTTCTCCAGGCCGAGGCGCTCGCGACGGTACACGCCCGAGGTGATCCGCTCGCACCAGGCGCGGTGCTCGAGGTACCACGCGACCGTGCGCTCGATGTTCTCCTCGAAGCCGCGGCGCGCCTTCCATCCGAGCTCGCGCTCGATCCTGGTCGCGTCGATCGCGTACCTGCGATCGTGGCCGGGCCGGTCGGCGACGTGCGTGATGAGCGCGCCGTAGGGGCGGCCGTCCTTCGCGGGCGCGAGGCGATCGAGGATCGAGCAGAGCGTCTTGACGATGTGCAGGTTGGTGCGCTCGTTGCGCCCGCCGACGTTGTACGTCTCGCCCGAGCGCCCCCGCGCGAGCGCGAGCAGGATCGCGTCGACGTGATCCTCGACGTAGAGCCAGTCGCGCACGTTGAGCCCGTCGCCGTACACGGGCAGCGGCTTCTGCTCGAGCGCGTTGAGGATCACGAGCGGGATCAGCTTCTCGGGGAACTGCAGCGGCCCGTAGTTGTTGGAGCAGTTGGTCGTGACGGTGTCGAGGCCGTATGTGTGGTGGTACGCGCGCACGAGGTGATCGGCGGCGGCCTTCGAGGCGGCGTACGGCGAGTTGGGCGCGTACGGCGTGTCCTCGGTGAAGAGCCCCGTCGCGCCGAGCGAGCCGTACACCTCGTCGGTCGAGACGTGCGCGAACCGCAGCGGCCCCGCGCCGGCCTCCTTCACCCGGGCGCGCGCGGCCTCGAGCAGCTCGAACGTGCCGTTGACGTTGGTGCGGACGAACTCGCCCGGGCCGTCGATGCTGCGGTCGACGTGCGACTCGGCGGCGAAGTTGACGATCGCCGTCACCGCGTGCTCGCGCAGCAAGCGCGACACGAGCGCGCGATCGTTGATGTCGCCCTCCACGAGGACGTGATCGTCGCGCCCGCGCAGGGAGGCGAGGTTCTCGGGGTTTCCGGCGTAGGTGAGCTTGTCGAGCGTGACGACGCGGGCGAGCTTCTGCTCGACCACCGCCAGGACGAAGTTCGAGCCGATGAACCCGGCGCCGCCGGTCACGAGCAACGTGCTGTCGGGAGGCAACATGCGCGCCCGCCCTTAGCACGCCCGGGCCTTGCGGTGTCGCGCGGCGTGTCTACCGATGAGCGCATGTCGATGTCGAAGGAGGGGGTCGCCGGCGTGCTGTCGCTCGTCGTGCCGGGCGTCGGGCAGATCTACAACGGGGCCTTCCTTCGCGGCATCTTCTGGCTGATCGTGACGCCGGGCTTCTGGCTGGGCAGCGGCGGGACGCTCGGGTGGATCTGCCACCTGGTCTCGGCTTACACCGCGTATCGCTACGCCGAGCGGCGCCTCGGCCGACTCACGGCGTGACGACGGACCAGTAGCTCTTCGCGCGCGCGCCGTCCGCGACGAAGCCCTTCGCGTCGAACAGCAGGCTGACGGTGCGGTGCCCCTTGACCTGCGCGGGGTGCCTGCGACCTTGGTCGAAGTAGACGCGGAGGATCTTTCCGTCCGTGGCCCACGGCAGCGCGGAGACGTTGCGCACCCACGCGGTCCAGGTCTTCGGCGACTCCATCAGGTACTGCTCGACGTTGGAGGTGTAGAGCAGCGACACCGAGAGGCGGCGGCGCGACAGCTCGGCGGCGAGCCTCGGCATCGCGCCCGCGCCCGCGAGATCGCCGACGACGGGGATCACGCGGTTCTCTCGCTGGAGCCTGCGCACGCGGCGGTAGCCCTCCTCGGACGAGAGGAAGCCGCGGGCGCGCCCCGAGAGATCGCCGGCCTCGAGCAGCTCGCCGAGCGACGGGTACGCGCGCGCCGAGCCCTTCATCGAGTAGCGCTGCTCGAGCCCCTTGGTCGCGAACCCGCGCACGATGGCGTCGAGGTGCGCCAGATCACGCCCCTCGAGATCGAGGCCGAGCGCCGCCGAGCGCTCGACGACCGCGTCGCGCAGCACCTTCGGATCGTCCTTGGGCAGCGAGCGCGCCGCGCCGAGCACCTCGGCGACCGTGGCCGACTCTGGCAGGCCGCCGTCGCCGAGCTTGCGTGACAGGAGCGCCGCGACGAACGCCAGGCGCGACGGCGCGCGCTCGAAGGCCGTCTTGTACACGAGGTGCAGCGTCCGGTTGTCACCGCGGATATCGATGATCCACGCGAGCTCGGGCTCGATCACCGCGAGGTACGCGAAGCTCTGCTCGGGCCCGACCCCGATGTACGCGCCGCCGCGCGGCAAGGCGTCGATGGGGTGCAGGTACGACGTCTCGTTGGACACGAGGTTGTCGCTCGGAAACTCTCCGCCGGGCTCGGACACCTCGCGCGACAGCCTCCCGAGCTCGCGGTCGGAGAGCGCGGTCGACGGCGACGGCGCGGCGGGCACCGGGAGCTCGGCTCTTGCCTGCGCGACGGAGGCCGACGGCGCGAGGGTGGGCGCGGGCGCGGGCTTGCAGCCGAGGACCGAGAGCGCGAGCAGCGCGGGCGCGAGCCTCTGCATGGGCACGGGACGGTGCGGGCGACGAAGGTCAGCGACACGCGGGGGAGAGCTCGGCACGGGCGCGCGCATGTTGCACGCGCGGGCGGCGGCGGTCGAATCGGGGTTGGGCCGAGCCCGAGCGAGCCCTCCCCGCCACTCGCCTCGAATTTCCGCCTCGAGCCTCACCCCGCGCGCCTCGAGCCCCGAAACCCACGTTGAAGCCACCTGCCCCGGCTGGTAGACGCGCGCGGGACATGGCGAAGACCTACGACGCGATCGTTCTCGGTGGTGGACCTGGCGGCTATCCGGCGGCCATCCGGCTCGGACAGCTGAAGCAGAAGGTCGTCTGCATCGAGATGGACGAGGTTGGCGGCGTGTGCCTCAACTGGGGCTGCATCCCGTCCAAGGCGCTGATCAGCGCGTCGCACGTCTTCGAGCACTCGAAGGGCTCCGCGGCCATCGGGGTCAAGGCGACCGGCGTGGAGGTCGACCCCGTGCAGCTCCAGTCGTGGAAGGACGGCATCGTGAAGAAGCTCACCGTCGGCGTGCGCGGGCTCTTGCGCGCCAACGGCGCGGAGCTCGTCGCGGGCCGCGGCGTGCTCGTCGCGCCGAACAAGGTCGAGGTGACGGCCAAGGACGGCTCCAAGGAGATCTACGAGGCGACGAAGGGCATCGTCGTGGCGACGGGCTCGTCGACGATCGAGATCCCCACGTTCAAGTTCGACGGCAAGCAGATCATCGGCGCCAAGGAGGCCGTGAGCCTGCGCGAGATCCCGAAGCGCCTGCTCGTCATCGGCGGCGGCGTGATCGGGATGGAGCTCGGCATGGTCTACCAGAAGTTCGGCGCGCAGCTGACCGTCGTCGAGGCGATGGGCCAGCTCTTGCCGGGCGTCGATCCCGACGCGGCGATGGTCATCGAGAAGCGCGTCACCAAGCACGGCGGCCGCGTCCTGAAGAGCGCGAAGGCGCTCGGCTACGACAAGAAGCCCGACGGCAGCCTCGCGGTGAAGATCGATCTCGGCGGCGGCAAGACCGAGGTCATCGACACCGACGTCGTGCTGGTCGCGGTCGGCATGCGCCCCAACTCGAAGAACATC
Organism: Myxococcota bacterium; assembly: GCA_963169165.1. Lineage (GTDB taxonomy): Bacteria > Myxococcota_A > Polyangia > Polyangiales > Polyangiaceae > JADLFU01. The sequence goes on from CAUJFL010000287.1 coordinate 28,926, forward strand.
GGCGCCGAGGCGATCGGCCTGAAGGTCGACGAGCGCGGGTTCATCCCCAGCGACGCCGGCTGCCGCACCAACGTGCCCGGCGTGTACTCGGTCGGCGACGTCTCGGGCGCGCCGCTGCTCGCGCACAAGGCCACCAAGGAGGGCGAGATCGCCGCCGAGGTGATCGCCGGACACAAGGCCGCGAAGGACTGGGTGACGATCCCCGGAGCCATCTTCACCGATCCCGAGGTCGGCACCGCGGGGCTGTCCGAGCCCGAGGCCCGCGCGAGGGGCATCGACGTGCTCATCGGCAAGATGCCGTTCGCCGCCAGCGGGCGCGCGATGGCGGTGCGCGACACGGACGGCTTCGTGAAGGTCGTCGCGGACAAGAAGACACACCAGATCCTCGGCTGGACGATCGTCGGCCCCTCGGCGACCGACATGATCAGCGAGTGCGTGCTGTCGCTCGAGATGGCCGCGGTGCTCGAGGACGTCGCGTTGACAGTCCACCCGCACCCGACCCTCGGCGAGGCCGTGATGGTCGCGGCGCAGCACGCGCTCGGACACGCGATCGACATCCTGAACCGCTGAGGTCGGCGCGGCGCGCCGCCGTGATAGGCTCGCGGGCATGAGCCGTTCGAGCCTTCGCGTCGCCGTGTCTTCCCTGTCCCTCGTGTGGGCGTTCGTCGCTTGCGGCGGCCGCAGCGACGTCCCCGGCTCGGGGTACGACGAGCCCAACCCGCTGCTCGCCGGCGCCGCCGGCAGCACCCCGGGCAAGGCCGGCAGCTCGGCGACGGCGGGGACGGGCGGGGGTTCGGCGGGCGTCGGCGCGGCGGGGGCGGGCGGCGTCGGCGCGAGCGGCGGCGTCGGCCCGGGCGGCGCGGGCGGGTTCGGCGCGGGCGGCGGCGGTCCTGGCGGGGCGCCGGGCTCGTGCAGCTCGTGCTTCTCGACGACGGGCGCCGCGCAGTGTCCGTCCACCGTCCAGGCTTGCAAGTCGAGCACGACCTGCGCTCAGTTCGACGCCTGCGTGAAGCAGAAGGGTTGCCTCGAGCTCGGGTTCGGCGGCTTCACCAAGTGCATCGCCCAGTGCGGCCCCACCTCCTCCCAGAAGCTTTGGCTCAACTTCGCGTCTTGCCAGCTGTGCGACAGCTCGTGCGCCTTCGGAGCGTGCCCGGGCGCGTCGGGCGAGGTGTGCGGGAGCGGCGGCGCGGGCGGCGGCCCGCAAGGCTGCGTAGAGGGCGCCAAATGCAACGGGAACGACAGCTGCGGCTCCATCGACCCCAGCAATCCCAATTGCACGACCAGCTGCACCTGCTTCAACGGGACGTACCAGTGTTCGACCTCGTGCGGCCCTGACGACTGCAACAGCTGCGTCGCGTCGTCCGCCAAGGCCGTGTGTCCCAAGGAGGCGCAGCAGTGCGCGCAGTTCCCAGGGTGCATGGGCCTGTTCGAGTGCATGACCAAGGCGGGCTGCCACGCCTCGCCGAACCCCATCGCCTGCGCGTCGCAGAGCGGTTGCACCCTGCCCGCTGGCCCCGCGACCAAGGTCGCCGCCGACCTCGGCGAGTGCAGCAAGTGCAACGGCTGCGGTCAGTGCCCCATCAACCCCGGCGAGTGCGGCAGCGGCGGCGGCGGCTCCGGCGGCTTCGGCGGCAACCCCGGCAAGACCTGCGGAGACTGCTCGCTCGGCGCCATCCAGACCGGCAAGTGTCCCAAGGAGGTCTCCCTGTGCGAGAAGACGCCGGGGTGCCTCTCGGTCGCGCAGTGCGCGAAGACCAGCGGTTGCATGGAGACCGCCAATCCTGTCACGTGCGCCCAGCAGTCCTGCAAGGGGAGCGCCGAGGCGTTCGAGCTCTTCGGCCAGCTCTTCCAGTGCGTCGGCTGCGGCGCCTGCCAGCCCCAGTGCCTCGCGTGCGGCGGCGGGGGGGGCGGCGGCACCGGCGGGGGCCCGCAGCAGTCGTGTGACGAGTGCGTCGAGGAGAACCAGTTCAAGTGTCAGGCCGACATCAACGCCTGCTTCGCGGACCCCGAGTGCAGCAAATTCCTCGATTGCATGCAGAACGAGGACCCTGACAAGTGCCAGCAGAAGTTCCCCGGCGGCGTCCCCGGCTACATGAAGATCATCGACTGCCTCGTCTGCACCGCCTGCGGAGACGCGTGCTCGAACGAGGTCCCGCCCGACTTCTGCGCGTCGGATTTGTGAGCTAGACCGCCTGCGGGCGACGCGGCTACCTGCGCGAGAACACCGCGCGCAGCTGCTCGTAGTCGCCCGCGTCGACGGCGCCGTCGATCACGCAGCGCAGGGCGCCCGACGGATCGAAGAGGAGCTGCTGCGGCAGCTGCATGTCTGTCTTCAGCCTGAGCTCGGCGAGCCACCCCTCGCGCATCTTGCCGTCCTTCAGCCAGAAGCTGGCGCGGAGGCCGCCCGGGGGTTGGGAGTCGAGCAGCTTGATGGCCTGCCGCTCGTCGTCGTCGAGGCTGACGAACGCGAGGTGAACCGGCGCGCCGGCCGCGGCGAGGCGCTGCTCGAAGCTGCGCAAGAGAGGGAGCTCTTCCTTGCAGGGGCCGCACCACGCCGCCCAGAGGTTCACCCACGTCCAGCGCCCACCGGTCGGGATGCGATCCCCGACGCTCGCGCCGCCGGTCGCCTCGAGGTGGTCGACCTTCATCCTCGGGAGCTGGACGCCGGCCGCCGCGGGCGCCGTCGCGCAGAGGCGCTTCGGGGCCTTGGGCGCCACCGGGTGCGCGGTCGCGGGCGGCTGCGCGGTCGTCCTCGCGCCGGTCGCGACGACCGCCTCGCTGCGGGAGGTAGGGGTCGGCGCCGCGCCGCGCTCGGATGATTTGTCACAGCCCACGGCCCCGACCGCGAGCGCGAGCAGCCCCGACGCGAGCCGCGCCCTCACAGGCGACAGTCGACCCACGAGATGAACGCGCTGCGGTTGATGGCGTCGGCGTTGCAGGGCTTGCCGGGGCGTGAGTTGGTCCATTTGTCGCAGTAATCCTTGGGGAGCTGGGCGAACTCTTCTCCGAGCCAGAGCATCCCGACCTTCTTGTCGAGATCGGGATCCTTCGACTGGTCGGCGAGCCAGAAATTCACCGAGTTGGCGCGCTTGTGGGAGAGCGCCTTGTTCATCCCCGCGGCGCCGCTCTTCGACGCTCGGGAGACGATGAAGAAGTAGCGGGCGAGGCGGCGGTCCTCCCACTTTTCCATGATCAGCTTCTTGGCGCCGTCGTCGAGCTTGTCGCCGGCGTCGTCGAACAGGATGATCGCGCCGCGCTGCTCGAGCGGGGCGAAGAGCGCGTTGAAGTCCTCGTCGGAGATGGTGGCGAACTGCTTCACGTCGACCGGCTGGCAGCCGCGGCGCGACTCCTCGCCGACGAGGCCGCAGGCGTTGACCACGCGCTGCAGGACGCTCTTGAACTGCGGCGTGCAGTAGGGAGCCTCGGTGTGGTCGGCCGTCGCCGCGACCGGCGCGTCTGCCTTCTTGGGGGCGGTCAGGCGCTTCTCGGCGGCCTTGACCTCGACGCTGACGAAGCTGACGACGCCGACCAGGAGGCCGACGCCGGCGAGGAGACTGAGGACGTGGGCGAGCTTCATCGTGTCGACTCCTTACGGCTGGAACACCTGCGGCGCGAGCTGCCCCATCACGTAGCGCAGGCCGAGATCGGTGTCCTCCTCGCAGAGGCGCGTCTCGCCGAGGAACATCTGCGGCGTCGAGATGGGGATCTTGTTGGTGACGGCGAACTGCAGCACCCGGTCGAGGCGCTTCTTCGTCTCCTTGTCGTCGATGCAGGCGTCGACGTCGGGGAATTTCTCGCGGATCTTGGCGCGAATGATCTCCTTGCCCGCCTTGCCCGCGTCGCGCAGCTCGTCCTGGTTGTCGTAGGACCAGTCGAGGATCTCGCGCGCCTTGCCGATTTTGTCACCACACAAAAACGCCTTGGCGAGCTGGCACGAGCCGGGGTGGAACGGCCGGTCGAGCATGGGGTTGCACTCGCTGTCGAGCGGGAAGATCGCCACGGTCAGGTCCAGTCGGTCGAAGATCTCCTCGGTCTGCAGGCGCTTGTGGAACGCCTTGCACGTCGGGCACAGCGGGTCCTCGAACGTGAGCGCGGGCTGCACGGGCCTCAGCGTCTTCAGCTTGACGAGCGCGCCCGTCTTCTCGTTCAGGTCGACGATCTTGCCGCACGACAGCAGCATCGGCCGGTAGTCGGGCAGCGACGACGTGTAGACGAGGGCGGGCGCCACCGCGAACACGCCGAGCATGGGGAACAGCGACAGCGGCGCGAGCCAGCTGCCTGTCGGCACGAGCGACGACGGGCCGAGCGGCGAGCGGGCGGGCTCGGGCATCGCGTAGGCGTGCAGCGGGTAGCCCGCGGGCACCGGCGGCCCCGCGTCGGGGATCGTGTCGGTCGCCGAGCCTCCGACCGCGCCGGCGCCCCGCTTGCCGCCCGCCGCGACGAGCGCCCAGACGCCCGACGCCGCGAGGATGCCCGACGCGACGTAGAGCCCGACGCACAGCTTGCAGAACTGCCCGAGCTTGGTCACCGAGATCGTGAACATCACCGCCGACGCGATGATCGGCGTGAGCGAGGCCAGGCCATACGCCTGCCAGCTCCGCTTCGACGCCGAGTTGCCGGCCGTCAGCAGGTAGACCGCCAGGGCGAGGAAGAACGCGTACGCGCCCATCGCGAACAGGCTGATCGGCACGCCACCCCAGTATTTGTCGCGGAAGATCGCCGAGTACGAGCTGTACATCGCGGCCTTGCACGCGTTGTCGCCGCTCTCGGGGCCGGTGAGCCCGGGCACGAACGAGCAGTTGGTCGCGTGCAGCTGGCGATCGAGGTGCAGCGCGTAGTCGTGGGTCGAGAAGGCCGAGAAAAATAGCCCCATCGTGGCCGCGATCACGCCCAGGACCCCAGGCAACCGGGAGCGGGACGACATGTGGGGGCGAGGGCTAGCGTTCGGGCCCGTCGGAGTCAAACACACGAGGCTCTCACGCTTGACGGCCCGCGCCCAGCCGGTTGAAGTCGCGCCATGGATCTCACGCCCACGGCGCGCGTCGTCGAGCTGCTGCCCAAGGTCCGCGCGTTCCTCGAGGAGCACGCCGTCCCCCTCGAGCCCGACGTCGCGCGGCTCGGCTTCTCGGCGTGCGTCGCGCGCCTGAAGGAGAAGCGCGAGCTGGTGAAGCGCCTCGGCCTGTTCACGCCGCACGTCCACGCGCACGACGGCGGCGTGGGGCTGACGTTCCTCGAGCACGCGCGGCTGTCCGAGGCGCTCGGGTGGAGCTTCGTCGGTCACTATCTCTTCAACTGTCAGGCGCCCGACGCCGGCAACATGGAGCTGCTGTCCCGGTGGGGCAGCCCCGCGCAGAAGGCGACGTTCCTCGCGCCGCTCGTCCGCGGCGAGAGCCGCAGCTGCTTCTCGATGACCGAGCCGGACCGCGCGGGCTCGAACCCGACGTGGCTCGACACGACGGCGACGCGCGAAGGCGACAGCTACGTGATCAACGGCCGCAAGTGGTTCACGACCGGCGCCGACGGCGCGGCCTTCGCGATCGTGATGGCGGTGACGAACCCCGACGCGCCGCCGCACCTCCGCGCGAGCCAGATCATCGTGCCCACGGACACGCCGGGCTTCACGCTGGTGCGCAACGTCTCGGTGATGGGGCACGCGGGGTCCGACTGGGACAGCCACAGCGAGCTCTCCTATGAACACGTGCGCGTGCCGGTGGAGAACCGCATCGGCGACGAGGGCGCGGGGTTCTTGCTCGCGCAGGAGCGCCTCGGGCCGGGCCGCATCCAGCACGCGATGCGCTGGATCGGCATCGCCGAGCGCAGCTTCGATCTCCTCTGCAAGCGGGCGGTGTCGCGCGAGCTCTCGCCGGGCAAGCCGCTCGGCACGCGGCAGATGGTGCAGGACATGATCGCCGAGAGCCGCGCCGAGATCGACGCCGCGCGGCTGATGGTCCTGTCGACCGCGTGGAAGATCGATCGAGACGGCTCGCACGCGGCGCGCGAGCAGATCGCGGCGGTGAAGTTCTTCGCGGCGGGCGTGCTGCAGCGGGTGGTCGACCGCGCGATCCAGGCGCACGGCGCGCTCGGGCTCACCGACGATCTGCCGCTCGCGATGTTCTATCGGGCGGAGCGCGCCGCCCGCGTGTACGACGGGCCCGACGAGGTGCACAAGGCGATGCTCGCGAAGCAGATCCTCAAGCGCTACGGCCTCGTCGTCGGGAGGGACGGGTGACCGCGGCGCTCGACGAGCCCGTCACGCCCCGCGACGGCGAGCAGCTCGACGCGGCGGCGCTCGCGGCCTTCCTGCGAGAGCGCGCGGGCCTCGAGGGGACGCTCGAGATCTCCCAGTTTCCGAAGGGCCACTCGAATCTAACTTACTTGATCCGTGTGGGTGACCGCGAGCTCGTGCTTCGCAGGCCGCCGTTCGGCAGCAAGGTGAAGAGCGCGCACGACATGGGGCGCGAGCACCGCATCCTGTCCGCGCTCCACGGCCACTTTCCGGTGCCGCGGCCCATCGCGATGTGTGACGACGAGGGCGTGCTCGGGGCGAGGTTCTACGTGATGGAGCGGCTCCGTGGCGTCATCGTCCGCAAGGACTTCGTCGGCGATCCACCCGCGCCCGAGGTCGTCCGACGCGTCCACGCGTCGCTCATCGAGCGGCTCGCGGCGCTGCACACGCTCCCGCCCGGCGAGGTCGGCCTCGGCGAGCTCGGCAAGCCCGACGGCTACGTCGAGCGCCAGATCTCGGGCTGGACGCGGCGCTACCTGGCGTCGCAGACCGACGAGATCGCGGTCGTCGACGAGGTCGCGCGGCACCTCGCGAGCCACCCGCCGAAGGGGACGCGCGCCGCGTTGATCCACAACGACTACAAGCTCGACAACGTGGTGCTCGCGCTCGATGACTTGTCAACGATCGTGGGCGTGCTCGACTGGGAGATGAGCACGGTCGGGGATCCGTGGATGGACCTCGGCACCTCGCTCGGTTACTGGATGGAACCGGGCGACGACGCCGCGATGCAACAGATCCGCTGGGCGCCGACCACCCTGCCCGGCAGCCTGTCGCGCCGCGAAATCGTCGCGCTGTACGAGGAGCGGACCGGACGCGCGGTGGTCGACCCCGCGTATTTCTATGCGTTTGGGCTGTGGAAGACGGCGATCGTCTTGCAGCAGAACTACTACCGCTGGAAGCAGGGCCTCACGAAGGACGCCCGGTTCGCGCCGCTCATCTTCGCCGTGAAGGTGCTGTCGGACCAGGCGGCGCGGGCGCTCGAGCGCGGCGCGGTGTAGGCGCGCGGCGACAGCAGAAAGTTCCGCGCACATCGCGGGACAATCGTCCCCGCGCGCCCAGAACGATCTCGCGCCTGACGCGCGGCTCGCGCGACACTGTCGGCGCCGGCCGGATCGCCTGGATCCGCTGTCGCCCACGAGGAGGATCCCATGCGCCACATCCGACTGACCGCCGCCCTGGTTCTGCCGCTCACCCTCTCTGCCTTCGCCGCGTGTGGAGGGTCCGAGGACGCGGACGTCGCGCCTGGAGCGCCCGCGGGCGGCGCCGCCGGCGCCGGCGGCGCGAAGGGAGGCGCCAGCGGGCAGTCGGCGGGCTCCGCGGGCAAGCCTGTCGGCGGCGCCTCCGGCGCGGCGGGCGCGGGCGGCGCCGGCAAGGGCACCTGCGGCAACGCCAAGGTCGAGAAGGAGAACAACGAGGACTGCGACGACGGCAACAAGACCCCCGGCGACGGGTGCGAGTCCGACTGCACCTACACCTGCAACCCCGAGACGACCGGCGACGCCAAGTGCGACGACAAGAACCCCTGCAACGGCGCCGAGAAGTGTACGGGGGTGAAGGGCTCCGCGGTGTGCAAGCCCGGAGCGCCGCTCGCCGAGGGCTCGACCTGCGCCACCGGCAAGGTGTGCCTGGCCGGCGCCTGCACGTCCCCGTCGTGCGGCGACGGCAAGGCGCAGCCCGGCGAGGAGTGCGACGACGGCAACGCCAAGGCGGGCGACGGCTGCGAGGGGAGCTGTCAGTTCACTTGCAAGACCGGCGATCCCAAGCGCGGCTGCGCGTCGACCAACCCGTGCGTCGCCGACGGCCAGTGCGACGACGCCGCCACGCACACCTGCAAGGCGGGCGCCCCGAAGCCCGACGGCACCGCGTGTGGCGCGGGTCAGCTCTGCGCCGGCGGCGCCTGCAAAGCGGCGGCGTGCGGAGACGGCGTCTTGAACGCCGCGGCCTCGGAGGTCTGCGACGACGGCAACGGCACCGCCGGAGACGGCTGCGAGGCTGACTGCAAGTTCACTTGCAACGATCCCGCGGCCGACTGCCCTGCCCCGCCCGCGTGCCAGGTGGCGGTCTGCGCCGACGTGATGGCGGCCGGCGTGAAGGTCGGTCAGAAGTGTGGGACCCAGCCCGACGCGGCGGCCGAAGGACTGAGCCCCCCAGGCTGCGACGCCCCCAGCACTTGCGCCGCTGGCGCGTGCAACGCCCCCGGCGCGAGCTGCGGCAACGGCGTCGTCGAGAGCGGCGAGGCGTGCGATTTTGGCGCGCAGAACGGCCCTGGCGTCGGCTGCGAGACCAGCTGCACGCCGTCCTGCGCGACCGCGCCGGACTCGTGCCCCGATCAGAACCCGTGCAACGGCGTCGAGGTCTGCGGTGACGTCACCGTGGGCCCGAGCACAGGCCAGGCGTGCGGCGCGGGGACACAGGCGCCAGACGGCACCTCGTGCGGGGGCTCGAACATCTGCCTCGCCGGACAGTGTACGCTGTCGACCTGCGGAGACGGCTACGTCGACCCAGCGGCGAACGAGCAGTGTGAACCGCCGGGCACCGGCGCGTGCGACGCCGGCTGCAAGACCGTGCAAGCGGCGATCTGCGGCGACGACAAGGTCGATCCCGGCGAAGAGTGTGACGACGGCAACGTCGCGAACCTCGACGGCTGTGACTCGTCGTGCAGGTACGAGATGGCCGTCCGCCTGACCTCTGCGGTCGTCAGCAACGCGATGGCGCCGAGCGGCTGCTCTCCGACGACCAACGCCTTCGGTCGCAACGTGCTCGCTGGCGCTGGCCGGAGCACCGTGAACGACTCCCTGAAGGCCGCGATCGACGACGGCAGCACCAACGTCGTCGTCCCCTTGCTCGGCCTCGACGATCTGACGGGCGTCGCCGACGCGGACCTGAAGCTGGGCCTCATCGCGGCGTCGCCCGATCCGGCCAAGGGCGCGTGGCCCGGCGCCGCCCCCCTCGACTGGTGGTTCCTCGCGTCCTCCTCGAACGTGGACGCGAGCGGCCTGCCGACGTCGTTCGTGCAGCCCGCGTCCGTGTCGGCGCGCAACCTGCGCGCGGGGCCGTCCGACACGACGATCACGCTGCTCATCGCGGGGACGCCCGCGCCCCTCGCGATGCGCGACGCGAACATCTTCGCGCGGCTCGACGGCACGCCCGCCCCCAGCAAGCCCGGCGCGCCTCCGACCAACCTGGCGGCGGGGCTCGTGACGTTCCAGACGGTGACGGCCGACGCCAGCGGCACGCAGGGCCTGTGCGGCAACATCACGGTCGAGTCGCTGGCGCAGATCCCGATCCCCGAGGCGCTCACGACCGGCACCACCGCCTGCAACTCCGGCTGCAGCGGGAGCAACGCCTACAGTTACTGCGGCAAGGGCATGCCTGTCAGCGCGACGTGCAACTCGCTGCTCGACGCGGTGGTCGGCGGCTGCAAGGCCACGTTCCTGTGCGTCGGCGCCATCAACGCGAGCCAGCCCGACGTGGCCGGCGCCGGGTTCGCGGGCACGCTCACGGTGGTCAGCGGGGGCGCGGGCCAGCCCAAGAAGGTGCCCGAGGCGCAGTGGTCGGGCAACACGCGCGCGTACTCGTCCTACATCGCCTTCAAGGCGAACCGAACACACCTGACTGGCAAGAACTGACCCACGACCTCACCGCCGCGGCGGGCTCACCTCGGCAGGCCGAGGGCCCGCTCGGCGATGATGTTGCGCTGGATCTCGTTCGAGCCCGCGTAGATGGTGTCGGATCTCGAGAAGAGGAACAGCTGCTGCAGCCTCGTCAGCCGCTCGTGATCGCCGACCATCCCCTCGGGGCCGAGCACATCCATCGCCAGCTTGCCGAGCTCCCGGTGCCACGACGCCCAGTGGAGCTTGCTCACCGACGAGGCGCGGGTGAGCCCGGTCGTCTCGGCGGAGAACGTGCGCAGCGCGTGGAGGCGCATCACCCGCAGGCCCATCCAGGCCTCGGCGAGGCGCTGGCGGAGGACGGCGTCGCCGAGCTTGCCAAGTGAACGCGCCCGCTCGGTGATCTCGCGGAGCTCCCCCTCGAAATGCGCCTGTTGCCCCAGCGTCGAGACCCCGCGCTCGAACCCCAGGGTCGCCATCGCGACCTTCCACCCGCCGCCCACGGGGCCTATCACCTCGGCCTCGCCCGCGCGGGCTTCGTCGAAGAACACCTCGTTGAACTCGGAGCTGCCGGTCATCTGCTTGATGGGGACGATGCGCACGCCGGGCTGACGCATCGGGACGAGCAGGTACGACAGCCCCTCGTGGCGGCGCGACCCCGGCGTGGTCCTGCACAGCACGAAACAGTGATCCGCGAACTGCGCGAGCGAGGTCCAGACCTTCTGGCCCGTGACGCGCCACTCGCCTTCTACCAGCGTCGCCTTCGTCTCGACGCCGGCGAGATCGCTGCCGGCGTTCGGCTCCGAGTAGCCCTGGCACCAGAGCTCCTCGCCGCGCGCGATCGGCGGCAGATATCGCCGCTTCTGCGCGTCGGAGCCGAACGCGAGCACCGTGGGGCCGAGCAGCTGCGCGCCGATGTGCCCGACGCGACCGGGCGCGCGGGCGCGGGCGTACTCCTCGTTCCAGAGCACCTCTTCCCAGAAGGTGGCGCCGCGCCCGCCGTGCTCCTCGGGCCATGACAGGCAGGCGTAGCCGTGGCGGCCGAGGTGCTGCTCCCATGCCTTGCGCTCGGCGAACAGCGCGTCCTCGTCGCCCGGCCCTCCGCGGCCCAGCAGCTGCGCGAACTCGCCAGTCAACGACGAGGCGAGGAAGGCGCGGGCCTCGGCGCGAAACGACTCTTCTTGCTCGGTGAAAGTGAGATCCATCAGTCCTCGACGAGCGGGCTGTCTGCCCCGCTCTGCAGCAGGTACTTCATCACCTTGCCGCTGGCGTTGCGCGGCAGCGGGCTGTCCCTCGTCTCCCAGTGCGTGGGTACCTTGAAGTACGCGAGGGCGTCGGCGACCCACGCGCGCAAGGCCTCGAGGTCGATCGGCCCGCCGTCGCGCGGCACGACGATGGCCTTGACCTCCTGGCCCAGCTCGACCGAGTCGACGCCGATCACGGCGGCCTCTGCGACGCTCGGGTGCGCCATCAGCCGCGCCTCGATCTCGGACGGCGAGACGTTGACGGCGCCGCGCAGGATGAGATCTCTCTTGCGCGTGGCGATCGTGAGGCGCCCCTCGACGAGGCGGCCGACGTCACCCGTCCTCAGCCAGCGCCCCGCGTGGAACATCGCGGCCGTCTCCTCCGGGCGCTGCCAGTACCCGAGCATGACGAGCGGCCCGCGCAGCGTGATCTCTCCCTCGTCTCCGTCGGTGAGCGGGCGCCCCTCGGGATCACGGATCGCCAGCTCGACAGTGGGCAGCGGCTTGCCAACCGAGGTGGGGTGCGCGACGAGCTGGTCGCCGTAGTTGAGCGTCGCGAGCGCGGTCGCCTCGGTGAGCCCATAGCCGACGCCCATGGCCGCGGTCACGGAGGTGAACGCTCCACGCAGCGCGCGCTGGAGGTCGGCCGGCACGGGCGCGCCGCCGCTGCCGAGGCTCTTGACCGACGAGAGGTCGTAGCGCGCGAGGTCGGGATGAGTGAGCACCCTGTGCGCCATGGATCCATGCGGCGCCCAGCCCGTCACGCGCTCCCTCTCGATGAGCCGCAGCGTCTGCTCCGGGTCGAACTTGCCCTGCAACCAGACCGATCGGGCGCCCCACGCGAGGTGCGGGATGACGCCGGCCGCGAGCCCCGAGACATGAAACAGAGGGTTGGCCGACAAGAGCACCGGCGGGGGCGGGACGAACCCGGGCGGCGCGCCCATCATCCGCGCGAGCCGCGCCCCCTGAAAGGACTGGACGCCCACCAGCCCGAGCAGGTTGCGATGGCTGAGCACGGCGCCCTTGGCGCGGCCCGTCGTCCCGCTCGTGTAGAGGATCACCGCGGGATCGTCCTCGGCGATCGGCGGCTCGGGAGCGCCCGTCGCCCGCGCCGCGTCGTCGAGGAGCGCCTCGAGGCGTCGGACGCGCACGAGCGCGGGCGCCTCTCCCAGCCGCGCCGCGCGCTTTTCGTCGACGAGCAGCACCTTCGGCGTCGAGTCGGCGAGCCCGAAGCGCAGCTCGTCGCGCGCCCACCACGCGTTCATCGCGACCGCGACGGCGCCGAGGCTCGTCGTCGCGAAGAAGGCGACGATCCAGGCGAGCGAGTTCTCCCCCAGGATCGCGACGCGATCGCCCTTCGTGACGCCGTCGGACGCGAGCAACGCCGCCACCAGGGCGACCCGGTCCGCGTGCTCGGCGAACGTCATCCGCGCCGCGCCCTGCACGAGAAAGTCGCGCGCGCCATGCTCGCGCACCGAGCGCTGCAGCAGCTCCCGGAGCGCGCGAGGGCGGTGGCGAAAGACCTTCATCGACTCGCCGAGGACCATCTCCTCGACCAGCTCGAACGGCGCGCCCGCGCGGGTGAGCTCGGCGTCGATCTCGGCCTCGGTCATCGGTCCGACTGTAACGTGTTCCATTTCTCCGAGGGGGCGAAAACCGGTCACGCGCTGCGCATGCGGCGCGGGGAGCCCGCGGCGGCGTGCGGGCACTCGCGGCTCGAGATCGAGGTCGGAACGGCGTGATCGCGAGCGCGCCCATCGACGTCGATGTGAATCGGTGACCGTCCCCGGAACGTTCCACAGCGGCGCCGTGGTGTGACGGCGCGAGGCGCGCCCCGGCAAAGGGCGACGCCAAGGTCGACCTTCCGACCGCTGTCGCACCTCGACGCCACCGGGCGCAAGAGTGTAGTAATGCCATTTCACTGAAGCGTCAGGCTCACAGCAACCAGGGCTCCGCCTCGAATAGGAGTCGCTGACGGCTGGACCGTCACCGACGGCGCGTGAACCTTCCACGCCAACAGTGACGCGTCGAGCAAGGCCGCTGCGAAGCCGGCGATCAGAAATTTCTGCTCGGAGCTGGTCTGCGTACCCGCGACCAGGAAGTGAATCCCGAAGCTTCCGGCGGAGCGTCCCGGCTGCCCATGCGCGAGGTGCACCACCGGCGCTCCCACCAGCAGTGCCCACGCCCCCTCGAAGCGATGATTTCCTGCGGCTGTCGCTCCGAGCACGATCGCGGTGTCGACCGCGAGGACTTCGAACCCGTACCAGCTCACCTTCTTCGTGGCCTTCACCGGCGCAGGGGGCGACGCTGGCTGACCCATGCGATCCAACACGTCGTCCATGGCATGCGCATCCACTGGAGGCAGCAGGACCAAGAGCAGGGCGGGGGCGAACCAGGGACGGCGCAAGATGCCCGTGTCTTCATAGCGGACCTTGCTCAGACACTCTCGGATTTTCGATGAAATTTGCGGCCCCGGAACGGGTCAACGATTTTGAGACAGGCAGCGTGAGAAGTCGATGGGCCTGGGCAACAATTACGGAAATCTTGTGATCTCTCTGACGTGGCCTGATAGTGTAGTTCCACTCACCGTGAAATGCGTTGGGGGTCATGGCGAGCGAGTCGAGCTCAGCGTTGGAGACCTTGATGCCGGGCTGGTAGCGCTTGTGGTTCGCGCGGGCCTTGATGCGAAGTCCAGTCTTGGTCGTCGCGCT
>CAUJFL010000288.1 GCA_963169165.1 Myxococcota bacterium
TCCGCGAAGGGCTCGTACGGCGCGAGCGTCACCAGCTCGAGCGTGTGGTGTCCCGGCGGCGCCTTCGACGGGTTGCCGGGGTCTTTCAGCGACGGCGACGAGAGGAAGAAGAAGTCACCCGCGGGCATGCTCCCTCGCTCCATGACGGCGTAGAACCCGTCGAGATCGATGGACGGGTAATGCCACACGTTGGCCTCGGTCATGCTCGACGCGGCGACGTCGAGATCGGTGCCGATGAACAGGCAGATCGACGCGAGCGACTGGCGGGTCTTCTCGGCCTTCTTCCGCGCGCGGCGGGGCGCGTCGCGCTCGCGCAGCAGCTTGCCGTAGGTGACCGACGCGTCGACGTTGGAGATCACCGCGCGGGCCGACAGCTCGACGCCCTTGCACTCGACGCCGAGCACGCGGCCGCGATCGACGAGGATGCGGTCCACGCGGGCGTTGCGGCGGTGTACGCCGCCGCGCGCCTCGAGCGCCTCGATCAGGCCGTCGCGCAGGCCCCTCGAGCCGCCGAGCGGGAAATATGCGCCGCCGAGGTAGTGATCGAGCACGCCGAGCCCGATCAGCGCGGACGCCCGGCCCGGCGGCAGCCCGTAGTCGCCTCCTTGTCCTGCGAGCACCGCGCGCAGCAGCGGATCTTCGATCAGCGGCGCGAGCAAGTCGGCGTAGGTCGCGCGCGCGTACTTGAGGAGCAGCGGGACGTGCGGCGCGAGCTCGAGCAACGAGCGCGCGCCCTTCAGCCGCGCGAGCGCCGACATCGCGACGCGGAACTCGCCCAGGATGGTGAAGAACTTGTCGAGCCCCGCGCGCTCGGCTGGAAAGTCGCGCACGAGCCGATCGCGGTACACGCCGGCGCCCTTGGGGGTCGTGACCTCGTAGCCCGGGAACACGAGCCGGTCGAAGCCGTCAGGCGCGAGCTCGCGGAACCGGAGCGTGTCCGACAGGCCGAGCCGCTCGAGCATCCGCGTCATCTGCTGACCGGGGCCGCACTCTCCGATGTAGTGGAGCCCAGGGTCGAACTCGTATTTTCCGCGCCGAAACGGGTTGGTGTAGCCCCCGTGTTGCTTGCCAGCGTCGAGGAGCAGGACGCTCTTGCCAGCGGTCGCGACGGTCACCGCGGCGAGCATCCCGCCGATGCCGCTGCCCACCACGATGACGTCGAACGAGCGGGTCGGGAGCGAGCTCACCATCGAGGTGACGTGACCACCCCGCACGCGACGTGTCAACGCGTCGATGGCAGCTCGCGCGCCGCGTGCGGGGGCACGGTGACCCCGTCCACGTCGACGGCGTCGTCGCTCGCGTTCCACCCGACGCGCCCGCCGTCGGGGCGCCGCCACACGAGCGGCACGCGCTGGGACGTCGAGCGCGCGACGAGATCGACGACGGGGTTCGACAGCGCGTCGGGCGGGGCGTCGAGCAAGGCGCCGACGGGGAGCGCCGCTCGCCCCGAGGTCGCGGCGTCGAACGTGGAGCGATCCACGCCCCACGCGAGCCGCCCTGGCTCGAGCTTGCGCAGATCGTCGGACAAGAACAGGCCCCCGCCGGCCATCCCGACGAGGCTGACGCCAGCCTTCACCTCGTCCTCGGTGAGGCGTCGCAACAGCGGCGGGTCCGCGTCGCACAGCGTCGCGAGGCAGAACGGCGCGCGGGCCGCGAGCGCGCGCGCCTCGTGGGCGACGAACGGCCACGAGACCGCCGGTCCCTCGAGCGCGATGTCGGGCCCCATACGCCACGCGTCAGCGAACGCGAGCGTCGGGAGCGGGGGCGCGCCGACCGCGACGACGATCGTCTCCTCGCCCACGGCGTCGCGGACCAGGGCGAGCGCCCGCGCGTACGCCTGCGCGCCGGTCACCGCCTCGCGGCGCGAGCCGGGCCATGTCCCCGCGAACAGAAAGTCGATCTTGATGAGTGACACGCCCCACGCGACCAGCTGCCTCAGCGCGGCCGAGAGGTGCGCCGCCGCGTCGGGGTGCGTGACGTCGAGCACGCGCATCGGGCCGTTCTTCGGGTGCGCGTAGGTCAACCCCTCCACGAACCAGTCCGGGTGCGCCGCCCACACCTCGCTCTCCTCCGAGGCGAGCAGCGGCGCGAGCCACACGCCGAGCCGCATCCCCTCCGCGTCGAGGTCGCGCGCGAGGCCGTCGAGGCCCGACGGAAAGCGCGCGGCCGACGGTCGCCAGTCGCCCCAGGCGCGCTGCCAGCCGTCGTCGACCACGATGAAGGGCCGCGCTGTCGACAGCTGCGCGAACGCGGGCCCCGCGAGCGCGGCGTTGGCGCGGACGGCCGGCTCGTCGACTGAATCCCACAATTCATACCAAGAGTTCCACCCGTGCGGCGCTGGCACCGGGCGGGTCGCGCGGCGCGAGCCGAGGCGTGCGGCGTAGGCGTCGAAGGGCAACCCCGTGGAGACGGAGAACCTCTCTCCCTCGACGACGTCGCCCGCGCGGGCGGAGAGGTGATCTCCCGTGCCGCCCGCGGCCGCGCGCACGCGCAGCCCGTCCACGTCGGTGCCGACCGCGATCCACGGCTGCAGGCGCGCGGCCGTCGTGGCGCCCACGAAGAGCGCGCGCTCGCGCCCGCCGA
>CAUJFL010000289.1 GCA_963169165.1 Myxococcota bacterium
GCAGCACCTCGCGCACGATCTCGGCCTCGGCCTCGGCGCCGCTCGAGTCCGGGTGCGCGATGAGCATGACCCGTGGTGGCAACTCCGAGGCGCCGACGCCCAGCTCGCGAGGGGAGCAGAGCTCGAGCAGCCTCTCTCGCTCGGTGACCCAGGACTCTCTGTGCGGGATCGCGGCCCCGAACCCGACCAGGCCGAGCTCGGCCTTGACCACGCGGCGCACCAGGCGCGGCTCGACGACGATGTGCACCGCGCGCGATGCTAGCAGCGACCGCGGGCCCGCGAAATTGCGCGGACGACGGGCGCGTCGTCGAGGCATGCTCGCGGCGTGACCGCCACCCGCCGCCTCCACCTCGTCGAGCCCCACCCGCTCGAGTTCGACGCAGAGATCGTCGCCGTCACCTCGCTCGGCGCGGCGCCCTCGATCGTGCTCCGCGAGAGCGCGTTCTTCGCCGAGGGCGGCGGTCAACCAGGCGACCGCGGGGCGCTGGTGATAGGCGGCGTGCGAGTCGGCGTGGTCGACGTGCAGCTCGACCAGGACGGCCGCGTGCATCACCTGCTCGACGGGGCGCCGGCGGACGCCGCGGCGGGCCAGCTCGCGCGCGGCGTGGTCGACCGCGTGCGGCGCCGAGATCAGCGCTCGCAGCACAGCGGACAGCACGTGCTCAGCGCCGCGTTGAGCGTCGAGTGCGGCGCGCAGACCGTGTCCTCTCGCCTGGGCGCGGAGGAGTCGACGATCGACGTCTCGGCCGAGCTGTCCGTCGAAGAGCTCGCGCGCGCGGTCGCGCTGGCCAACGACGTCGTGCTCGACGATCGCGAGATCCGGGTGTTGTTTCCGACGAAGGACGAGCTCGCGTCGCTCGGCCTGCGCCGTGATCCCAAGGTCGAGTCGGGCGTCCGCGTGATCGACGTGGACGGCTTCGATCGCTCGCCGTGCGGCGGCACGCACTGCGCGCGCACCGGCGAGATCGGGCCCATCTTCGCCACCTCGGTCGTGAGGCACAGGGGAGGCGCGCGGATCTCGTTCGTCGCCGGGCGCCGCGCGCTCGACGCGCACGAGGCCGCGGCCCGGACGCTGGGCTCGCTCGCTCGAGACTTCTCCTGCGGCCACGCCGACGTGCTGGACGCGGTGGCGTCGCGGTGCCGCGAGCTCGAGGCGCGCACGTCGCAGCTCGCCGCCGCGCGCGTCGAGCTTGGCAGGGCGCTCGCGAGGGAGGCGCTCTCACGGGCCGGGGCCGCGCGGCCCGCCGTCGCGCACGTCGCCGTCTCGCATCCCGACGCGCCCACGCTCCGCGCGATCGCGGCAGAGCTCGCGCGCGCGCCAGGGATCGCAGGTGTCGCGCTCGGGCTCGACGAGGCGCGGGGCGAGCACGCGATCGTCGTCGAGCGCGGCGACGTCGAGGCGCTCGACGCGGGCGCGTGGCTGAAGGCGTTCACCCGTGCGCGCGGCGGACGGGGCGGCGGTCGCCCCGAGCGCGCCGAGGGGCGCCTCGCGGGCGGAGTCGAGCCGACCGAGGTCGCGCGCGCCATCGCCGAGCACGCGAAGATCGTGTGACAAATGTCAATGAAACGTGTTTCATGCCGTGCATGACCTCACGCCACCTCCGCTCATCCGTGTCCCTCGCGCTCGTCCTCGGCATCGGCTCGCTCATCGCGTGCGGTGGAGGCGATGACGCCGCGCCCGCGACGACCCCCTCCGGCGCGTCGGGCTCCACCGCGTCCGGCGGCTCGAGCAGCGGCGGGGCCGCAGGGAAGGCGAGCGGAGGGACGGGAAGCTCGGGCGCCGCGGGCTCCGGGACGGCGGGCGCGTCGGGCTCCGGGACGGCGGGCTCCGGGACGGCGGGCGCCGCGGGCTCGGGGACGGCGGGCTCCGGCACGGGCGGCTGCGCGAACCCGACCGTCGACGTCGTCTACGATCTCACCGGCTCGACGTTCGAGATCACAGACACGCCCCTCGGCGCTGGCAACCAGGTCAACACCGTCGCGACCCCGTACGAGGACCCGAAGCACATCGGTCCCGGCACGATGAAGCTGCGGTTCTCGGCGCCCGCTGGTCAGCCCGACGCGGGGCGGGTCGACGTCATCGACTACGACCTCGTGCTCGAGTTCACCGTCAGCTCGGCCGGCGCCAGCGTACACACCGATCTGGTCGTCGACGTCACGCCGCCGGTGTGCAGCGGCGCCCAGGGCTCGTTCGCCTCGGGCAAGGCGACCTGGATGCCGCCCGGCCTCGATCCCTATCACACCAAGGGTCAGGTCACCTGCACCGGCGCCACCTGCTCGCTCGGCGGCCTCCCCAACGGGACGCCGCAGCCGAAGGAATCGACCGAGAAGCTCAAGCTCAACGACTTCGTCTTCACGAGCGGCGTCACGGAGTTCACGATGGAGAAGGTCCAGGTCAGCGAAGACAAGCAGTCGAAGACCTGGCTCACGCTGAAGGCCAAGGCGGTCGGGGCGCCGACTCCATCTTGCGGATGCAAGTGATGCCCGTGGCCCGCGCGCGGCGGCTGGCGTAGCGTCGCGCGCGTGAAGCTCGAGTTCTGGTTCGACTACTCCTGTCCCTACGCCTACCTCGGCTCGCGCACGGTCGAGGCGCTCGCGGCGCGGGCCGGCGCCGAGCTGTCGTGGGAGCCCTTCTTGCTGGGCGGTGTGTTCCGATCGGTGGGCACGCCGCAGAAGCTCTTCGCCACGCTCTCCGAGGCCAAGGCGCGCCACAACGCGCGGGACCTCGACCGCTGGGCGGACGAGTTCGGCGTCACGCTGAAGATGCCCGCGGAGCACCCCTTTCGCACGGTCGAGGCGCTGCGCGCGACGCTGCTGACAGGCTGTGATTCACGGGTGATCCACGGGTTCTACGAGGCGTACTGGGTCCACGGCCGCCCGGTCTCCGAGCCCGACACCATCCGAGACGTGGTGTCGCGCGCCGGGCACGACGCCGACGCCTTGCTCGGGCGCCTCGGCGACGCGCGGACCGAGCTCTTCGAGCGCACCGAGCGCGCGCTCGCGAAGGGTGTGTTCGGCGCCCCTGCCTATGTGTTCGACGATGAGCTGTTCTGGGGGCAAGACCGCTTGCCTTTCGTCGAGCGTGCCCTCACGGGGGCGCGTGTGCCGTTGACCACCAAAACCACAGAGAGGCCGCACATGCCGCACAAGCTCGAGGTGTTCTTCGATTTCTCTTCCCCGTTCGCCTACCTCGGCTGCTCGCAGATCGGAGCGTTGTCCGAGCGCACTGGTTGCCAAGTCATCTGGCGACCGTTCTTGCTGGGAGGGCTGTTCAAGGCGATAGGTCAGGTCGACGTGCCGCTGACCACCTGGTCCGAGGCAAAGCGTCAGTACACGTTCAAGGACATGATGCGCTGGGCGGAGCACTGGAGCGTGCCGATGCGCTTCCCGAGCCGCTTCCCCACCAACTCGCTGAAGGCGCTCCGCCTGTATCTGTCGCTGCCCGAGGCGAGCCGCGACAGCTTTCGAGAGCGGGTGTTTCGCGCCTACTGGGCCGAGGACCGCGACATCACCGACGACGCGACGCTGCGCGAGCTGCTGGGCGGCGAGGCCGAGCAGGCCCTGGCGGGCGCGCAGACCCCCGCCGTGAAGGACGCGCTGAAGGCGGCGACCGAGGACGCGGCGAGGCGAGGGGTCTTCGGCGCGCCGACGTTCATCGTCGACGACGACGAGCTCTACTGGGGTCAGGATCGCCTCGGGCTGGTCGAGGCCCACCTGCGGCGCTGACGAGCGTGAGCGTAGGCCTCGCGGACGCCTCGTCGCGCGACTTCATCGCGTCCTACGCTCAGGCCTTGAGCGACTCGACGCCGGCCTGGTGTACCTTGCCGGGCAGGGTTCGCTGCAACAGCGCCGAGGCCACCCTCCCCGCGGTGACGAGGCGCGGCAGATCGACGCCGGTCTTCACGCCCATGCCGTGGAGCATGTAGACGAGGTCCTCGCTGGCGACGTTCCCCGCGGCGCCGGGCGCGTACGGGCAGCCGCCGACGCCAGCGACCGAGCTGTCGAAATCGCGGATGCCGAGCTCGAGCCCGACGACGATGTTGGCGAGCGCTGTGCCGCGGGTGTCGTGCAGGTGGAGCGCCAGCTGGGACGAGGTGAACTCGGACAGGAACAGCTCGACGATGTCGCGCGTCTGTCGCGGCGTGCCGACGCCGATCGTGTCGCTGATCGAGACCTGGTAGCAGCCCATCTTCAGCAGCTCACGCGTGATCTCGCGCGCGCGACGCGGGTTGACGGGACCTTCGTACGGGCAACCCCACACCGTCGAGACGTAGGCGCGCACGCGCATCCCCGCCTGCGCCGCGTCTCGGGTCACCTCGCGGTACAGCGCGAGCGTGTCGTCGATCGTCTTCGCGATATTTTTCTTGTTGTGGGTCTCGCTCGACGACAGGAACACCGCGACCTCGGCGAGGCCGGCGGCGCGCGCGCGGGCGAGCCCCTTCGCGTTGGGGACGAGCGCGGAGAACGTGACGCCGTCGGGTCGCTCGAGCGAGCGCGCGAGCTCCTCCGCGTCGGCGAGCTGGGGGATCCACCGCGGCGACACGAAGCTGGAGATCTCGATGCGGCGGAGGCCGGCGGAGACGAGCGCCTCGGCGCCTAGCACGCCCGAGATGACGCCCGCCTCGCCGTGGTCGCGGGAGGCGTCGAGCGCGTGTGACATCCGCGCCTCGCGCACCTCGA
>CAUJFL010000290.1 GCA_963169165.1 Myxococcota bacterium
GGGCGCGTGCCGCGCCGACGGGTTCGCGGGCTCGCTGCCCGAGCTCCGCGTCCCGTCGGCCGAGGTCAGCGGCCCCGTGCTCCCCCCCGCGCACGCCGAGGCGGTCACGGTCGCGTCCGAGCCGGGCGACCCGTCCACCGCGTCGAGAGCGTCGGCGGCGCGAGCGCACCAGCGCGCCGCTCCTCCGACGGGGACGCTCGCCGGCGCGTCTTCCCATCGTCAGCCGCGCGCGGCCCAGCGCGCCGCCCCGTGGATCATCGCGGGCGCGGCGGTGTGCGCGGCCGTCGCGCTCTGGTTCCTTCGCCCGCCGTCGAGCCCTCAGCCACCCTCTCCCGCCGCGCCCGAGGGACCCGCGGTCTCCGTGCCCGCGCCGTCTGAACCTCCCGCTTCGCCGTCCACGACCGAGGCCGCCGCGCCCGCGTCGGCGAGCTCGACGATCCAGCCGCCCGCTCCCACCACCGCGCCCGTCGCGCCGTCGGCTCCCGCGCGCGCGAGGCCCGTCGCTCGCCCTGTGTCGACGTCGGCGACCACCACCAAGCCAGATTGGGGTATCTGACGGGGCGATGCGCCGCGGGCTACTGCCGCTGTTGTGTTTGTTTGCTCTCTCGTCGCCGCTGCACGCGCAGGACGCGCAGGCGCGCGCGACCGCACGGCGGCTGGCCGAACAGGCGCAGGCCGCGTTCGACTCGAAGGACTACGACGCCGCGATCGAACGCTTCACGCGGGCGGTGACGCTGGTGTCGGCCCCGACGTTGCTGCTCGCGCTCGGCCGTGCGCACCGCGAGCGTGGTCAGCTGGTCGAGGCCGAGCAGCGCCTGCTCGAGGCCGCGCGCTTCGTGGTCAAACCAGGCGATCCCGCGTCGTGGCCCGAGGCGGCGAGGCAGGCGGCGATCGAGGCCGCCGCCGTGACGCCGCGCGTGCCGTCCCTGTCGATCGGCCTCTCGCCCGCGGGCGCAGACGCCGCCGTGACCCTCGACGGGCGTCCGGTGACGGTCGCCGCGCTCGGCGCGCCGATCGCGGTCAACCCGGGCGCGCACACCATCGTCACGACTGGCGCAAGGGGCAGCCGCACCGACAGGCGCGACGTCCAGGAGCGAGAGCAGGCCCGCGTCGAGCTCGACGTCACCGCGCTGCTCGCCGTCCCCGCGCCCTCGCCGAGCGGCGCCCCGCCAGCGACGACCTCCAGCGAGGTGGCTCCCACGAGCGCTCCGAGCCTCGCGCCTCGTCCGCCGAAGCGCGGGTCACCCGTCGCCGGCTACGCCGCGCTGGGCGCCGGCGCGCTGTTCGTCGGCCTGGGCTCGTTCGCGGGGGTGACGGCGAAGCGCAGGACCGACGACATCAAGGAGTCGTGCGTCGACGGGCGGTGCCCCGCGAGCCTGCGCGCGGATCGGGACGTCGCCGCGCGCTGGGCCGACGTCTCGACGGCGGCCTTCGTCGTCGGCGCCGCCGCCGTGGGGATCGGCGTGTTCGTGCTCGTCCGGTCCTCCAAGGCCGACGTCGCGTTGGGCCCCCGCTCGGTCGAGGTGCGCGGTGCGTTCTTACCTCGCGTGGTCCCTCTGCGCCTCGCTGGTCGCGTGCCGCAGCGTGGTCGGCCTGACCGAGCTCTCCTTCGACGACGACGCCGCGGCGGCCGGGGCAGCGGGCTCGCCCGGCGACGGCGCGGGCGGCGTCAGCGGCGGCGCGGGCGCCGGGACCGCGGGCGTGGCGGGGCAAGCGGGCCTCGCGGGCGCGGCGGGGATCGGCGGAGCTGCGGGCTCGTGCGACGTGGGGCCCGCGCCCAACACCTGCGCGAAGTGCGAGCGAGATCAGTGCTGCGCCGAGGTCGCCGCGTGCCTCGCCGATGCCAAGTGCGTCGACTGCGTCTCCGATCCCAGCATCCCGGCGTGCTGGGACAGCCAGGCGGCGCGCGCGCTCCTCGGCTGCGCCAACCGCAGGTGCGCGGCGGCCTGCGCCACCGGTGGCACCTTCTGCAACCCGATCTCCAACGAGGGCTGCTCCGGCGGCGACGCCTGCGATTTCAACGAGGCTGGCGTCTTCACTTGCTTTCCGCCCGACAACGTCGAGCCGGTCTGTGCCAAGTGCGACTCGAGCGGACCCTACTGCGCGCCCGGCCTCGCGTGCCTCGAGTCGACGTGCATGGTCTACTGTTGCGACGACGCGGACTGCGGCGGGGGGACCTGTGACAAGCCATCCATCGGCGCAGGGCAGCTCGGGGTCTGCGTGACCAGCGCGGGAGCGGCCGACTGCAAGGCCAAGCTCCCGGTCGCGTCGAAGGGCGCCTGCGTGCCCCGATAACGGGCCGCACTCGGCCGCGCACTTGCTCTCCGCGCAGCCGATCGCCGCGTCGTAGGCGGCCTTGCCGTCGGGGGCGTCGACGCCGCACTTCTCGACGCACGCGTCGATCTCGCTCTTCCCCGCGTCGCCCGACAGGAGCGAGCAGGCGAGGATGCAGTTGACGTAGGTGTCGTTGCAGACGATCTCGCCGAGGCACGCGTTCATCTCGGCGCAGCACCGCTGCTCCGCGCAGGCGTTGCACGGGATGTTCTTGGTCGAGTACGGCGAGACCAGCTTGCAGGCGCCTCCGCTCCCTCCGCTCCCCGCGGCCGCGCCCGCCGCGCCCAGTCCAGCGGCCCCCCCAGCGCCGCCCCCGCCAGCGCTCTTGCCTGCCGCGCCACCCGCCACGGCGACGCTCCCGCCCGCGCCCGCAGCCCCGCCGCCGCCCGCCTGCGCGGTGTCGTCTCCCTGGGTCTCGGACCCGCTGGACGCGCAGGACGCGAGCGCCCACGTTCCGACCAAACCAAACATCGCCGCGAGCTCGAGCCTCTTCACGCGCGCACGCTACACCAGACGCGCGACGGCGGCGCCCGGTGTGGACGCCGCCGCCGTGGGACGCGTGAGCGCCGCTCGTGCTCAGAACTGGTGCGCCTCGGTCGAGTCCTTCAGCGCGGTGGTCGACGAGGTGCCGCCGCTGATGACCTCGGCCACGGCGTCGAAGTAGCCGGTGCCGACCTCGCGCTGGTGGCGCGTCGCGGTGTAGCCGTCGGCCTCCGAGGCGAACTCGGCCTGCTGGAAGTCGGAGTAGGCGGCCATCCCGCGCTCGGAGTAGCCCTTCGCGAGCGTGTACACCGAGTGGTTGAGCGCGTGGAACCCGGCGAGCGTGACGAACTGGAACTTGTAGCCCATCGCGCCGAGCTCTCGCTGGAACTTGGCGATGGTGGCGTCGTCGAGGTTCTTCTTCCAGTTGAAGGACGGCGAGCAGTTGTAGGCGAGCATCTTGTTGGGATGCACCTTCTTCACGCCCTCGGCGAACTGCTTGGCCTCCTTGATGTCAGGCTTGGAGGTCTCGCACCAAACCAGATCGGCGAACGGCGCGTACGCGACGCCGCGCGCGATGGCCGTCTCGATGCCGCTCTTGATGCGATAGAACCCCTCGGGAGTGCGGTCCCCCTTCTCGATGAACGGCCGGTCGCGCTCGTCGACGTCGGAGGTGAGCAGCTTGGCGCTGTCGGCGTCGGTG
The DNA here is from genome assembly GCA_963169165.1 of Myxococcota bacterium. Taxonomy (GTDB): domain Bacteria; phylum Myxococcota_A; class Polyangia; order Polyangiales; family Polyangiaceae; genus JADLFU01. The sequence continues at coordinate 3,518 of CAUJFL010000290.1, forward strand.
CGCGCGACGAGCACCGTCGGGACGTCGGCCACGTCGGCCGCGAGGCGCGCCGCCGTCAGCGTGCGGATGAACTGCGACGTAGGGATCAGCACCTTGCCGCCGAGGTGGCCGCACTTCTTCTCGCTGGCCAGCTGGTCCTCGAAATGAACGCCCGCGGCGCCCGCCTCGATCAGCGACTTCATCAGCTCGTAGGCGTTGAGCGGTCCGCCGAAGCCGGCCTCGGCGTCGGCCATGATCGGCGCGAGCCAGTGGCGCGTGACCTTGCCCTCGGCGCTCTCGATCTGGTCGGAGCGGCGCAGGGCGGCGTTCACGCGGCGCACCACGTTGGGGACGCTGTCGACGGGGTAGAGGCTCTGGTCGGGGTACATCTGTCCCGAGGTGTTGTTGTCTGCCGCGACCTGCCAGCCGGAGAGGTAGATCGCCTCGAGGCCCGCGCGCACGTGCTGCACGGCCATGTTGCCGGTGAGCGCGCCGAGCGCGGGGACATAGTCACGGTTGTGCAAGAGCTCCCACAGCCTTCGGGCGCCCAGCGCGGCGAGGCTCGACTCGATCCTGTACGACCCGCGGAGCCGCGCGACGTCGGCCTGCGAGTAGGTGCGGGTGACGCCCTCGAAGCGGGTCGCCTGGAGATCGCCGTAGGTCTTGGTGATGGGCTTGGTCATGAGTTGCGTGGCTCCGTCAGGTTGGCAATGATGATAAGTGTGTTAGGTTGTCTTGCGGTCGAGCAGCGCGTACGCGGGCAGCGTGAGGAAGTCCTCGAAGCGCGCGGCGGTCGACATCTCGACGAAGAGGCGCGTCGCGTCGGCGAAGCGCCCGGCGTCGAACCGCGCGGCGCCGACCTCGTCCCGCACCCTGTCGAGCTCCTCGCGCACGACCTGCTCGAACCAGGCGCGCGTGACCTCGCGACCGCCCTCGAGCGTGACGCCGAAGGTCAGCCACTGCCAGGCCTGGGCGCGGGAGATCTCGGCGGTCGCCGCGTCTTCCATCAGGTTGTAGAGCGGCACGCAGCCCTGGCCTCGCAGCCAGGCCTCGAGGTACTGCACGCCGACGCGGACGTTGTGCCGCAGCCCGGCCTCGGTGCGGGTGCCCTCGGGGACGCGCAGCAGATCGTCCTCGGAGATCGACACGTCGTCCCGGGTGACGTGGAGCTGGTTCGCGCCGCGCATCTCCTCGTCGAAGACGGCCTTCGCGACGGGCACGAGCCCCGGGTGCGCGACCCAGGTGCCGTCGTGGCCGTCGGAGGCCTCGCGCAGCTTGTCGGCGCGCACCTTCGACATCGCCGCGTCGTTGGCGGCAGGGTCGTCCTTGATGGGGATCTGCGCGGCCATCCCGCCCATCGCGTGCGCGCCGCGGCGGTGACAGGTCTTGATCAGCAGCTGCGAGTAGGCCCGCAAGAAGCCCTTGTCCATCGTCACCTGCGCGCGGTCGGGCAGGAGCGCGGCCGGGTCGGCGGCGCGCCGCTTGATGAAGCTGAAGATGTAGTCCCACCGCCCGCAGTTGAGCCCCGCCGAGTGGTCGCGCAGCGCGTGGAGGATCTCGTCCATCTCGAACGCGGCCGGCAACGTCTCGATCAACACCGTCGCCTTGATGGCGCCGTGTGGGACGCCCAGCCGCGCCTCGGCGAACGTGAACACGTCGTCCCAGACGGCCGCCTCGCGGTGGCTCTCCATCTTCGGCAGATAGAAGAACGGCCCCGCCCCACGCTCGAGCTGGGTCTTCGCGTTGTGAAAGAAGAAGAGGCCGAAGTCGAACAGGCAACCCGGCACCTCGCGGCCGTCGACGCGCATGTGGCGCTCGATGAGATGAAAGCCTCGCGGCCTCACGAACAGCGTCGCCGTCCTCGGGCCGAGCGCGTATCGCTTGCCGCCACCCTCGAAGGTGATGGTCCCGCGGACCGCGTCGCGCAGGTTGACCTGGCCGTCGAGCTGGTTGGACCAGGTCGGCGCGTTCGAGTCCTCGAAGTCGGCCATGAACACGCTGGCGCCCGAGTTGAGCGCGTTGATGACCATCTTGCGGTCGGGCGGGCCGGTGATCTCGACGCGCCGGTCGAGCAACACGCCGGGCACCTCGGCGATCTTCCAGTCGCCCGCGCGCACGTCGGCCGTCTCCGCGAGGAAGCCGAACCGCTCGTCGCCGGCGTCGAGGCGGGCCTGTCGCTCCCTGCGCCGCGCGAGCAGATCGTCGACGCGAGGTTGAAACCCGCGCGCGAGGTCGGCGACGAACGCCAGGGCCTCTTCGGTCAAGATCTCGGCCTGCTCGGCTGAGACCGGGGAGGTGAGGATCACGCCGCTCGGCAGCTTCATCGCGACGTGGAAAGTGCGCTTCATGACGCGGTCGGTCAAGCGCTCGTCGTCGCCGCCTTGATAACCTTGTAATGTCTTGTAAAGAGCGGCTTGTGGTGCTGTAAAGTTGGTCAATGGCGACGCCACAATCTCCGAAGAATGACGCGCCCGAGCCGCCTCGCTTCGGCGCGAAGGTGCGGATGGTCCGGCGTCGCGCGGAGCTCTCGCAGCAGCAGCTGGCGGAGAAGCTCGGGATCAGCGCGAGCTACCTGAACCTCATCGAGAACAACCGGCGCCCCCTGCCGGCGCCGCTGCTGATCAAGCTCGCGCAGCTGTTCGAGATGGACCTCGCGAGCTTCGCGGTCGACGGCGACTCGCGGCTCGTCAGCGACGTGATGGAGGCCTTCAGCGATCGGATGTTCGAGGGGCTCCACCTGACGCGCGGCGAGGTGCGCGAGATGCTGCAGAGCCACCCGTCCATCGCGCGCGCGATCGTCACGCTGTACGGCGCGTACTCGGAGGCGCGCGGCTCGGCCGAACAGCTCGCGTCTCGCGTCGTCGACGAGGGCGACGAGGAGGGCG
>CAUJFL010000291.1 GCA_963169165.1 Myxococcota bacterium
ATCGACGCCCGTCGCCTTGCCGAGCCTGTCTCCGAGCTCGGCGAGCGCGCCGTCGGTCGCGTGCGCGAGCGCCGCGAGGCTCGAGCCGTCGACCGCCGCGGTCGCGAGTCGCTCGCGTGTGTCGGCGATCGACGCGCCGACCTTCTCGGCCTCGAGCGCGCCGTCGCGGAGCGCGTCGAGGATCTCGTCGGTCGACGCCGTGCAGCGGATCGCGATCTGGCGGATCTCGTCGGCCACCATCGCGAGCGCGCGCCCGGCCGGCCCCTCGATGCGCGCCCCCTCGAGGCCCGCGTTGAGCGCGACGATCCCCAGGCGTCCGAGCCCCTCTCGCACCCGCGCGGTGGCGGTCAAGAGCTCGGCTCGCGTCGCCCGCGAGCGGCGCTCTCGCTCGGCCAGCGCGTCGAGCGAGCTTCGCGCGTGCGCGAGCGTGCCGGTCAACCGCTCCGCGACCGGGACGAGCTCTGCGAGCGGCTTCTGCACCTTCGCGTGAGCCGCGGCCAGCGCCGGGTCGGCGGCGGCCTTGTCGTCGGCCCTCTCGGCGCTGCCGAACAGCACGTCCATCCATTTTTTTCGGCGAGTCATCATGCTCCTTGCTCGTAGGCGCGCTGCGCGTTCTGGGCCCAGATGGCGCCCTCGACCTCCCCGTAGCAGGCGCGCACGTCGAGCTCCTCGGTCGGCTCGTCACCCCCCCACGTGATCTCGCGCGCGACGACGACGACGTGCTCACCGTCCACGTCGCACAGCAGCCCGACCCGGCGCTCGGGGGCTCCGTCTCCCAGCGGATCGAGCACGAGGCACGGGCGCCCCTCGGCGACCGTCACGCCGAGCGCCGGCGCGGGGAGGTCGGGCACCGCCGAGATCGGGCCGATGGGGACGACGCGGCGCGCGACCTCGAGCGACACCCGGACGACGCGCGCGTGCCCGACGAGCTCGATCATGGCGCAGGCTGCATGCGCCTCACCAGGCGCGCCTCGAGGAACTGGTAGAGCGTCTTGCACGCGTCGAAGCTCGACGCGGACGAGAGCTTCACGATCTCGCGCACGCTCCGCGCGCCGTCGACGAGCTCGAGGATCCTCAGCTCTGCCTTGCCGAGCTTGCCGGGCTTCATCTTCTCGAGGGCGGGCGGGTTCTTGTAGAGCACGGCGTCGAAGTCGATGTGCTCCTCGATGAGCCGCCACTCGTCGACTCGCTGGAAACCCTCCATCACCAGGCTCGCCACCGGGAGCCCGAGCCCCGGGTTGTCCGAGACGCCCGGGCCGCCCTTGCGAAACGCGAAGCGGGCCTTCGGCCAGCGGAGGATCTCGTAGATGAGCTCGCTCGACTGACGGGCGAGCGCGCCGTCGAGATCCGCGCGCGTGACCTTCTCGGCGGTGAGCAGCTCGTCCCCGAGGAGCTTGCCGCGCGCCTTCGCCTGCGAGGCGGCCTGCTCGAGCTCGGCCTGCGTCACCAGCCCCTCCTCGACGAGGTAGCGCCCGAGCCGGAACTCGTCGCGCAGCTCTCCGCGCGACCGAGCGATGTCGACGAGCCCCTGACGAAACGCGAGCTCGACCTCGACCGGTCCCTGCGTGACCGTCAGCGTGCCCGACTGCATCTGCATCTGCAGCACCTGGAGGATCTCGCCGAGAGGGACCGCGTCGCCCCGCCCGCGCAGCACCTCCCTCGGCCCCGCGCTCTCGCTCCACTCCTCGAGGCTCTTCAGCAGCTCGGTCAGCGTCGCGGGCTCGAGCGCCGCGGAGAGCTGGGCGGACAGGCGATCACGATCGATCGGCACGCCCATCGACGCGAGCGCCTGGCCCACGCTCGTGGTCATCCGCTCGACGAACGCCAGCGCCGCGACGTCGGGCCTCGACGCCGGGGGAGGCGGCTCGCTCAGGCTCGGCTCCGGCTCGTCGTCGATCTCCACGAGGTCGATGTCGAGCGTCGGGATCTCGCGCCGGACTCGGCCCTCTTCGACACGCTTCAGCGTCCCCTCGACGACCGCCAAGAGCGCCTGAGGGTCGAACGGCTTGCTGATCGCGTCGAGCGCGCCCGTCTGCTCGAGGAACTGATCGCGCACCTTCTCGGCCTTCGCGCTCATCAGCACGATCGGCAGCGACGCCAGCGCCTGGTCCGCGCGGACGCGTCGGCAGAGCTCGTAGCCGGTCATCTTCGGCATCACGAAATCGAGCAGCATCAGGTCGACGCGCTCTCTCGCGAGCAGCTCGAGCGCCTCTCTCCCGTCGGCGGCGACCACCGGCTCGTGCCCTCCGCGGCTGAGGATGCTCGCCACCACCTTGCGTAGGGTGGGGCTGTCGTCGACGACCATCACGCGCGCGGCCATTGCGTCTCCGGCACCCTACAGGGCTCGGCGCGTCACGCGTAGGCTTTGTACGCGGCCCATCGCCAAGGCGCGGTCAGAGCTCGACCTGCATCCCCAGCTCGACGACGCGGTCGGCCGGGATCCCGAAGTACGCCGTCGCCGTGCGAGCGTTGCGTGAGAGATAGGAGAACAGCCCCTTCTGCCAGCGCGCCATCCCCGGGCGCTTGGTCGCCAGCAGCGTCTCGCGGCCCAGATAGAAGGTCACCGTGTCGGGATCGATCGCGAGGCCGAAGATCGCGCAGGCCTCGAGGATCGCCGGGATCTTCGGGGTCTCCATGAACCCGAACGCGGCCCTCACCCGGTAGAAGCCGCAGCGCAGCTCCTCGACGGCGATGCGGTTCTTGGGTGACACGAACGGCACGTCCTCGCTCGCGATGGTCAAGAGGACGACCTGCTCGTGCAGCACCTGGTTGTGCTTGTAGTGATGCAACATCACCGGCGGCACGCCGTTCGCGTTCGCCGTCATGAACACCGCGGTGCCGTCGACGCGAGGCGGGGGCTTCGCCTCGAGCCCCGCGAGGAAGTCGTCGAGCTGCACGGTGCGCGACGTGATGAAGTCGTAGAGGCGCGCGCGGCCCTTCTTCCACGTGATCATCGCCGTGAACACGACCGCCGCCATCGCGATCGGGACCCAGCCGCCGTCCTTGATCTTCACCGCGTTCGCCGCGAAGAACGCGAGGTCGAACGCGAGGAACGCGCCGACGAGCGGCAGCGCGCGCCAGACGCTCCACTTCCACGTGCGCGTGAGCACGACGAAGTAGACGATGGAAGTGATGCCCATCGTCCCGGTGACGGCGATGCCGTAGGCGGCCGCGAGCGCGGTCGACTCGCGGAACGCGAGCACGAGCACGACGCAGCTGATCATCAGCATCCAGTTGATCTCGGGGATGTAGATCTGCCCCTCCTGGTCCTTGGAGGTGTGCACGATCGACACGCGCGGGCAGTAGCCGAGCTGCACCGCCTGCCGCGTCAGCGAGAACGCCCCCGAGATCAGCGCCTGTGAGGCGATGACCGTCGCGGCCGTGGCGAGCGCTACCATCGGGTACAGCAGCGGCCGCGGCACCATCCCGTAGAAGGGGGCCTTCGCCGCCGCGGGATCGCCGAGGATGAGCGCGCCCTGGCCGAAGTAGGTCAGCGCGAGCGACGGCATGACGAGGCCGAACCACGCGAGGCGGATCGCTCTCGCGCCGAAGTGCCCCATGTCCGCGTAGAGCGCCTCGCCGCCCGTCACGCACAGCACGACCGAGCCGAGCACGAGGAAGCCGTGGTAGCCGTGCTCCAGCAGATACCGGACGCCGTGGCGAGGATCGAGCGCGACCAGCACCGAGGGGTTCTTCACGATCTGCGCGACGCCGAGCGCGGCGATCGACACGAACCACACGACCATGATCGGGCCGAACACCGCGCCGATCCCCGCCGTGCCCTTGCGCTGCACGAGGAAGAGCAGGACGAGGATCACCACGGTCGCCGGGACGATCACCGGCTTCATCGCCTCGGTCGCCACCTCGAGCCCCTCGACCGCCGAGAGCACCGAGATGGCCGGCGTGATGACCCCGTCTCCGTACAGCAGCGCGGCGCCGACCAGCACGACCGGCACCATCACGCTGCCGGCGCGGCGGAACGACTCCGGGACCAGCGCGAGCAGCGCGAGGATGCCGCCCTCGCCGTGGTTGTGCGCCCGCATGATGAAGCCCACGTACTTGACCGTCACCACGCCGGTCAGCGACCAGAGCATCAGCGACAGCACGCCCAGCACCCCCGCTCGATCGGGGGCGACCGCGTGGTGCCCCGTGAAGCACTCTTTCAGCGCATAGAGCGGGCTCGTGCCGATGTCGCCGAACACGACGCCGAGCGCCGCGAGGCCGAGGCCCGCCAGCGAGCCGTGCACCGCCGGTCTGCCACCATGGCCCGAGGGCGCCGCCGGAGCGGGCGCCGTGCTTGGAGACGACATGATTCGGTCGACTATCGTGCCCGCGACCGCCTCTCGCAACCCCAATCGCGCGCGCCCAACTCGCGCGTTGCGGCCCAGGTCCCGCTCGGGTAGCCGCGCGCCAAAGGAGCCACCTCGCATGTCCCAGATCGACGCTGTCCTCGCGCGCGAAATCCTCGACTCCCGCGGTAACCCGACCCTCGAGGTCGAGGTGCACACCTCGGGCGGACACGGCCGCGCCGCGGTGCCCTCCGGCGCCAGCACCGGCGAGCACGAGGCGCTCGAGCTGCGCGACGGCGACAAGAAGCGCTACCTCGGCAAGGGCGTCACGAAGGCCGTCGATCACGTCAACAACGCGCTCGGCCCCAGCGTGCTCGGGCTCGACTCGCTCGATCAGCCCGAGGTCGATCGCGCGCTGCTCGAGGTCGACGGGACGCCCAACAAGGGAAAGATGGGCGCGAACGCGCTGCTCGGCGTCTCGCTCGCGGTCGCCCGCGCGGCCGCCGACACGATCGATCTGCCGCTGTGGCGCTACCTCGGCGGCGTGGTCGCCCGCACGCTGCCGGTCCCGCTGATGAACATCCTCAACGGCGGCGCGCACGCGGACAACGGCATCGAGGTCCAGGAGTTCATGGTCGTGCCGCACGGCCTGCCGAGCTTCGCCGAGGCGCTGCGCGCGGGCGCCGAGATCTTCCACACGCTGAAGGCCAACCTGAAGAAGGACGGGCTGTCGACGGCGGTCGGCGACGAGGGCGGGTTCGCGCCGCGCATCGGCACGATCGAGGAGACGATCCAGCGCGTCGTCGCGGCCATCTCCGACGCGGGCTACGCGCCGGGCGAGCAGGTGAGCCTCGCGCTCGACGTCGCCGCGAGCGAGCTGTTCGACAAGGCGGCCGGCACCTACACCTGGGACAAGCAGAAGGTCTCGCGCGCCGCGCTGATCGACAACTACGCGCGCCTCTCGAGCGCGTATCCGATCGTGTCGATCGAGGACGGCCTGGCAGAGGACGACTGGGAGGGCTGGAGGGCGCTCACCGAGCGCCTCGGCGCCAAGGTGCAGCTCGTGGGCGACGATCTGTTCGTGACGAACCCCACCCGCCTCCGCCGCGGCATCGACGAGGGGATCGCGAACTCGATCCTCATCAAGGTCAACCAGATCGGCACGCTCACCGAGACGCTCGACGCGATCCGCATGGCCACGAACGCTGGCTACTCGTCGATCATCAGCCACCGCTCGGGCGAGACGGAGGACACGTTCATCGCGGATCTCGCGGTCGCGACCAACGCGGGGCAGATCAAGACCGGCTCGCTCTGCCGCTCCGACCGCGTGGCCAAGTACAACCAGCTCCTGCGGATCGCGGGCGAGCTGGGCGACGCCGCTGTGTACGGCGGCGGCGCGCGGCGCTTCTGAGGTCACCCGACGATCGGGCGCAGGTACTCGAACTTCTCCTGCGCCAGATCCTCGGCCGTCAGCGCCCACTCGAAGTCGCGCGGGATCAGGTAGGCGACGTCGCTGTACACGCTCGCGAAGCTGAGGCCGGAGATCGCCGACAGCACGCGATGAAACGACGCGCGGTGCCACAGCTGCGGGTCGGGGATCGCGCAGGCGGCGGCCATCGCGCGCTCGCTCGGCGAGCCGTGGACGAGCAGCATCGAGATGGTGAACGTCGCGAACCTCGCGTCGCCGCGGTACGGATCGACCGTCCCTGACGGTGAGGTGCGCGCGCCCTCCCGCGTGGTCATGCCGCCCTTCCACATCTCGAAGTCCCGCCGCGCGCGCGCGTCGTCTTCGAAGAAATCCCAGCATCCGCGCTCGGCGAGCGAGAGGTTGGCGAGCAGCACGCGCGCGGCGCCGCCGTAGAAATCCCACTTCTCTTGCAGGCTGGAGGCCGGGAGCGCCGCCTGGGTGCACGCGAGCAGCTGCTCGTGGACCTGGCGCGCGCGCTCGACGCGCAGGGCCAGCTCGACGGCGAAGATGGAGACTCTCACCGTCAGCCCCCCGTGCTCCCGCCTCGAAACAGCGAGCCGTTACGGCTGATCTTGGCCCCGATGACGGCGCCCGTGCCCGCCGCGACCAGCACGGGCACGAGGCCGAAGCCGGCCGGGGGCGTGCGCGCGCCGCCCACGGCGCCGCCGGAGAACGGCGTCTTGCGCGCCGCGGGAGAGTAGGTGGCGCCGGCGAGCGGATCGGCCCCCGGCGCGGCCGCGCTCACCTGCGGGACGCTGCGGAGAAAGAGCCGGATGGACGCGGCGATGGACACGAGATCGTCGTTGAGATCGTCGAGCTCGAGGTCGGGCTGCCCCGGCACCACGTGGATCAGCGCGCGCACCCCGAGGCTCGTGAGCGCCGCCGCGCTCGGGACGCGCGCGAGGTGACGGTTGTCGAACTGCGTCGAGTCGTCGGTGTAGGGAGAGAGCCTGGCGCGGTCGAGCGCGAACAGCGGCGCGGCGCCCGGCCTGCGCGTCGCCGCGGTCTTGACCCACAGCGGCTGGTAGTAGGCGAGGGCGGCCAGCGTCCTGTGCGCGGGCACGACGCCGCGAGGGTGCGGCCAGTTGTCGAACGCGAACACCGGCTCGAGGTGCTCGGCCGCGCCGGCGGCGAACGCGACCGCGTCGGGGCCCGCCAGATCGACCAGCACGGCCACGTCGAGCCTGCTGGCGAGCGCCTTTGAGAGCGCGGCGCCGGCCGCGTACGCCGCGGTCATCGACGCCGTGGAGAGCGGACGCAGCGCCTCGACGAGCGGTCTCGCCTTGACCGAGTCCTCGGTGCGACCCGTCGCCGTCGCGGTGAGCGAGTCGAACAGCGTCGGCACGAAGAAGGGGAGCAGCTTCGTGGACCTCGGTCGGACCTCTGCCCCCAGCCGCTGGAGCGCCGCGCGGTCGAAGGCCTGGGTCGCCGCGCCGTCGAACACGAGCGCCTCGCCCTCTGCGCCGAAGCTCCAGCCGAACTCGCGCTGGGTCTGGTTCGCCGAGCGCGGGACGACCCTGAAGTCGGGCTCGGGCCACGCGGCGCCGACCGCCGCCACGCCGACCGCGAGCACCGCGCCCCCGATGAGCAGGTTGCGGAGGAACGGGCGGCGACCGAGCGGATCGAGCCCGTCTTGCCACCACGACGCGCCGATGATCCCCGGCTCGTCGACGGTGTCTCTGGGGCTGAAGGACGGCAGGGGGTTGTTCATGGCCGCTGATCGATCAGGCGCAGAAGGAACTCAGGCTCGAACACGCCGTCGACGCGGATTGAATACCGGAAGAACGGCGCGGCAGACACCCCGTGATAGTCGTGGTCGTTGAACCACACCGCGCGCCCCTCGACCGGCACCTCGAGCCGCGCGTCGTCGTCCCACAAGAAGAGGCGCTTGTCGGCGTTGGGGCAAAGCGTGATGAAGTGATCGGGCTCGGTCTGCTCGTCGGGCTCGCCGTCGCGGTGCACGGTGCCGTGGTCGTGCGCCTCGAGCCCCATCACGTTGCAGCGGCCTATCCTGGTGAACGGCAGGCGCCGGACGAGCTCGAGCGTCTTCGGGAACAGCGCGCGCGCGACGCCGGTGAAGGCCTTGCCATCGGCGCGCGCCTTGTCGTCCCAGCGCAGGTTGGGGATCAGCTCGACGTAGCCTTTCCACGGGAAATACACGCCAAATCGGATCTTCAACCACTGCATCTGCCGCCGCGACAGCGGGTGCTCGCGCTCCTCACCGAACGTCGCGGTCGCGCGGGCCGCCGGATCGATCGTCGAGGGATCGTCGGCCATCGAGCGGAAGGTCTCGAACTCGGCGTCGCTCATCCGCCGGATCACCTCGACGTAGTCGACGAGGCAGTCGTCGGGCCGGTTCTTCGGCAAGATCCCCATCGAGCGGTGGCTCCCGCCGGTGTACCCGAGCGGCGTCCGGGTGAGCGCGAGGCAGACCTCTTCGTGGATCTCGGGGAGCGTCGACAGATCGAGGTACGGCGCGAGATCGATGTAGGGACGCCCCCACAGCCCACGGATGGCCACGCGCCTTCGTACCAGCGCGGCCGCTCACCGCGCAACCCGCCGCTCGATGCGCCTCGCGGGGGGTGGCGCGCTGCTGGTAGCCTCCGCGCGATGGAACTGCGACCCCTCTACCTCGTCGCGCTCGGCGTCGGAACGACGCTCGGCCTCCTCGTCGCCCTCTCGCTCGTCGAGCGGGGGCTCGCCCGCGATCTGCGCGAGGGCAACCCGGCCGAGCGGTTGCTGCGCGTGGGGCAGGTGCTCGCGGTGTTCCTCGTCGCGGCGGCCGCCGTGCACAGCTCGGCCGAGGGTGAGACGTGGACCCGCGACGTCCCGTGGGTCGCGGGCTTCGGGCTGCTGGGCCTCGCGCTCGTGCTCCTGACGGGGCGGCTCGGCGTGCGCCTCTTGCTCGACAAGCGCCTCCCCGCCGAGATCGCGCGCGGCAACGTGGCGTCGGGCGTCGCGGGCGGCGCGCACTTCGTCGCGACCGGCGTCGTGACGTCGCGCGCGTTGGGGGGCAACGATCTGCGCGGCCTGCTGCTGTCGCTCGCGTTCTTCGGCATCGCGCAGGTGACGCTCATCGTGTTCGTCTCGCTGTTCCGCGCGCTCACGACCTACGACGACTAGGAGCAGATCGCGGGCGAGAACCTCGCGGCCGCGCTCAGCTACGCCGGCGTCTCGGTCGCCATCGCGGTGGTCGTCGCGCGCGCGCTCGAGGGCGATTTCGTGGGCTGGGTGGTGTCGATGCGCGGCTACGGCGGCGTGCTCCTCTCCGCGCTCGCGCTCTACCCGGTGCGCCAGCTCTTCGTGCAGACGCTGCTGCTGCGCGCGCCGCTCAAGGCTCGCGGCGGGCGCCTCGACGACGGCATCGCGAAGGAGCGGAGCGTGGGGCTGGGGGCGCTCGAGGGGGCGACCTACCTCGCGACGGCCCTGTCGATCGCGCGGCTCGCATGACGACGCCGCAGAGCTACGACGAGCTGGCGCGCGCGGTCGTCGAGGACGGCGTCCTCACCGATCCGTGGGTGGACGGCGAGCCCAGGTTCGCCGTCGAGCCGGTGGTGCTGTCGAAGGCCCGCGCCGCCGAGCTGACGCGCGCCGCCGAGGACGTGGGCGCGCTCTACGACGAGCTGTGTCGCGTCGTCGCGGACGAGCCCGAGCTCACCACCGACTTCTTCGGGCTGACCCCCGTGCAGCGGATGATGTGGGAGATGTCCCTGCCGATGTGGCACGGCATCGCCCGCGTCGACGCCTTCTTCACCGACGAGGGCGTGGCGATCGCCGAGCTCAACTGCGACACGCCGACCGGCGAGCCCGAGGCCGTCGTGCTCGGGGCGCTCGCCGCGGCGCGCGCGCCGTCGCTCGTCGATCCCAACGCGGCGCTCGAGCGGCGGTTCGTGGCGATGGTCGAGACGATCGCCCGGCGCTCGCTGGACGGCGCGACAGACGAGGCCCGGCGCACCATCGGGATCGTGTACCCGACCGAGTTCACCGAGGATCTGTCGCTGGTGCGGCTGTACAAGCGCTGGATGGAGCGCGCCGGCTACCGCGTCGTGCTCGGCTCGCCCTACAACCTCGACCACGACGGCGACGCGACGCGGCTCTTCGACGCGCCCATCGGGGTCATGCTCCGTCACTACAAGACCGACTGGTGGGGCGAGCGCGCGAGCGCCTGGGACGACGACGACGTGCCCGACAAGGAGCCGCTCCGCGAGGCGCTCCGGGCGGTCGTCGCGGGGATGGCCGAGGGGCAGCTCGCCGTCATCAACCCGTTCGGCTCCGTGTTGCCGCAGAACAAGCGGGCGATGGCGTTCTTCTGGGAGCACCTACACCGCTTCTCGCCGCGCGCGCAGGCCACGATCGAGCGGCGCGTGCCCGTCTCCTCGAGGCTCGAGGCGATCCACCCGTCACGCCTCGCGGCCGAGCAGGCGGACTGGGTCGTCAAGAGCGACTACGGCGCCGAGGGCGACGAGGTCGTCGTCGGCCGCGCGGTCACGAGCGAGGCGTGGGCGGCGACCCTCGCGCACGCCCGACCTGGCCGCTGGATCGCGCAGCGCCATTTCGACGCCGAGCGCCGCCTCGACGGCTCGATCGTCAACCACGGCGTGTACCTCGTCGCCGGTCGCGCGGCGGGACACTACGCGCGGGCGCAGGTTGGTCCGACGGACGGGCGCGCGCTCAGCGCGGCGGTGCTCATCGAGCCGTAATCACCCGCCCCGGTGGATCCCCACCTTGGAGAGCGCGCGCTCGAGGTGGTGAAAGAACCGCGTGCCGTCGAGCAGCGGGTTGAGCCACCCCGAGGTGATGCAGTAGTCGCTCCTGTGCGGCGGCGCGTGGTGGCGAGCGTGTCGGTCGCGGCTGATCACGATCCCGGCGCGCTGCAGCAGGCGCGCGTGCCACGGCGGCTCGTCCTGGTGCGCCCATCCGTGCGCGATGCTCGTCATCAGGATCCCCAGCGAGAACAGCAGCACGAACAGCGAGAACAGCGTCGGCGCGCCGCCCCGCGTCGCGTGGACGAACACGTGCGTCGGGACCAGCGCGAACAGCGTGGTGAAGCAGTTGTCGCAGTTAGCCTCGATGAAAACGTGCCGCGTGATCGCCAGCGGATCGCGGTGGTGCTCGCGGAACGGCGCGATGAGCTTCGGGCCGAGCAGCGGCGTCGTCTCGGTGCAGTAGGTGTCCGCGAGGAAGTGCACGAACCCGCTCACGAAGTCGGCCGCGACGTACGCGGCGAACGCGACCGGCACGACGTAGCGCGCGGCGGAAGGTGACGCGAGCATGCCCGCGACGACGTCGAGGCCCATCGCGCCGGTCAGATAGAAGAACGCCGCGACGCACCCGACCTCGAACGCGCGGAACCGGCTTCGATAGACCTCGCCCCCACCGACGAACCACTCGAGGACCAGGTTTCTCTTCACGTGGGGGTCGCTGGCGATCGCCATGTGTCGTCGGTTACGGAGCAGGGGCGCGCGTGGTTCCGCGCATCGAGAACGGTAGATGCTCCCGTCACCTCCGCGCAAGCGGCGCGTCAGCCGAACTCTGCCCGGAGGCGCCGCGCGAACTCGGGCTCGAAGACTCCGTCGACACGGATCGAGTAGCGAAACACGGGGCGAGCCTCGACGCCGTGGTAGTCCATGTCGTTGAACCAGTGCACGCGCGCCGTCACCTCGGTGCGGCTCCCGCCCTGGGCGTCGCGCAGCACGAGGCCCTTGTCACCGCGGGGATCGATCGAGATCGACTGCGCGATCGACAGCTCTCTGCCCGGCTCGGCGTCGCGATGAAACGGCGCGTGATCGTTCGGATGAACTCCGAAGAGCACGGCGCGCCCGATCTCGCGGAAGGGCAGCCGTCGCACGTACTCGACCGTGCGGGGCATCAGCCGCGCGCACGCCTCGGAGACCACCTTGCCGTCGCCGCTGTGCTTGTCCTCCCACCGGTCGTTCTCGACGAGGTGTACGCACGTCTTCCACGGAAAATACACGCCGTGCCGCGCCTCGAGATAGACACACTGCGCGTGGTTGAACGGCCGATCCGTCTCGTCGCCGAGCGGCGCGTCGCCGTCGTCGAGCGGCGGCACGTCGGGGTTCATCGCGACGAACGCGCGACGCTCGGCCGGCGACATCGCGCCGACGGCGTCCATCGCGTCGCGATAGGGATCGTCGCGCTGCCACGGCGCGACGACGTTCATCCACTTGAGCGTGCCGCCCGTCCACCCTGGCGGAAGGTGCGGCAGCGCGCGGCAGATCTCCTCGTCGAGCTCGGCGAGCGGCGCGGTGTCGATGAGGCCCGTGAGATCGAGGTACGGGCGCCCGAAGATTCCGTGGAGCTTCACGCCAGCGCCTCCGCGTGCGCGCGCGCGACGAGCCGTTCGAACGCGTGCACGCCGTCCTCGCAGGTCGAGTAGGCGACCGGATCGGGCCCCGGAGACGCGAGCCCGAGCGCCTGGCGCTCGACGATCTCGCGGTCCTCGGCGTTCACCCGATCCCAGAAGAGCGCGAGATCGGACTGGTCGTCCTCCGGGCGCGCGCTCTCCGGGTGCACGAGGATGTCGAACGACACGCGCGTCTCGTCGACCGCGAGCGGCCAGAGGCGGTAGGTCAAGAGATAGTCGGGCTGCAGGCTCGTCATCATCCCCGGAAACGCGAGCGCGTCGTGGACCACGCCCTCGTCCGAGATCGCGCGGCGACGGCGCTCACCGGTCATCGAGACGGTCCCGTGCGGCGCCTCGATCGGCATGACGCCGCCGAGCCAGGGACCGTCGCCGCCCCACGCGCG
>CAUJFL010000292.1 GCA_963169165.1 Myxococcota bacterium
GTCGTCCATGCGCAGGAGTTGGATCGCGTGCCAGAGCGGCTCACGCTGGCGAACGCCCTCTCGTTCGAACTCCACCGGCACCGTGAACACCTCTCCCGGCTCGAGCCCCAGCCACGCGCGAAGAACACTCCGGTCGGGGAGGCGGCCGCGACATGCCGGAGCCCAGATTCGGCACACGACCAGCGTCTGAGCGAGCGCGCGCTGGGCAGGCGTCAAGCGCTCGGAGGGAAGGAGTTGGCCCGGTGGAAACGCGACAGCGGCGAACGCCGCGTCGACGGCGGCGTCCATCGAAGCGCTCTTGGCGTTCGTGAGCAGCGCCGCGACCTCCGCAGGGAGCTCGGGCGGGAAGGCGTAGTCCTGGGCCATGGGGTTCGACATGTCGGTAACCATACTGGAGCCAGGCTCGAGCTACGATTCGTCCATGAGCCTCGACGCGGCGACGGGCGTGCTGACCTATGACGATGGCGCGCGCATCGACCCCGCGGAGCCCCTGACGGCGTTCCGCGCGTCTCCCCTCGGGCGCACCGCTTCGGCGCACGAGCGCGGCGAGTGGGCGTGGCTCGAACTGGCGTCGCGCGTCACCGGCGGCGTCGCGTTCTCGGCCACGCTGACCTTCGAACGAGGGCGCCTGTTCTCCATCAGGCTCCACCGACCGCGGGCCGGCACTGACGGCTACGCGAGCTGGTCGTTCGACGAGGAGCAGTCCATCGTCGCCGAGGGCGCGCACTGGCTCGCGGCGGCGGTCGGTGAGGGGCGCCACGAGTTTTCCTGGGGCAGCGCGGGTTCTGGCTTCGACGAGCGCTCGGCGAGCGCGTACCTGCTGATCCGATACCAGCCTGCTCCCGCGCCTTCAGCAGACACCTCAACGAGCTGAAGTCATCACACGACCGCGAGCGTCGTGGACCGGCAGAGGCCGTGGTATGGCGGGAAGCCGATCCCGACCTCGTTCAGCGCGGAGTCGCTGGCGACCGCACGGAAGTCGCCCCGGTCGTCGCGGGTGCCCATCGCGGAGCGCGCGACCTCGGCGAGGTCGGTCCGGCCGCCGCCGCCGTTCACGTAGAGCCGGGTGCGGCCCGTCTCGGGGGCGGTGGACTCGCGGACCCAGGGCATCGCTTGCTTGATGGCCTCGGGGTCCTCGAGCTGCTCGATGCGGTCGAAGCGCCGGAGGGCGTCGGCCACGGAGAAGGTCTTGCCGTGCAGGTAGCGGCAGATGTTCGTGGTCTGCTCATCGAGCACCGCCTCGATGCGGTACTGCCGGATGCCGGCCTCGGCGTAGCTGCTCATCTGTGCGTAGGAGCGGCCCTGCGCGATGAACGAGGCGGCCACCGTCTCCCAGTAGAACGGCGCGCGATCGACCAGCGCCCCGCGCGCGGCGCGCTCGAGGTCGGCGGCGATGTCGTCACGTCCGAGTCCCGCCTCGAGCCCGGCGGCGACGATGCGCCGAGCCTCCTCGCCGAAGCCCTCGATGCGGCGGCCGTACTCGTCGCGGACGAAGTTCCCCTGCGAGCGGGTCACGTGGGTGACGACACGGCGGTCGACGGCGTTGAACTCGGCGCCGATCGCGAGCCGCTGGCCACGGCGGGCGTCGCTGCGGGTGGCGACGACCACCTCCTGCGCGGCGTCGTTGAACGGGGCCTCGATGCGAGCCGGGACGATCGCGGTGGCGCGGCCTGCGGCGGCCATCGCCTCGGAGACCAAGCGGCGCCGCTCGGCGGCCGTGGTGCGAGCCCAGTCGACGTCGAGCACGGCGATCGCCTCGCGCACGGCATCGACGTCGGCACGCCCGGTGGCGCGCCGGAGCTGGGCCGCGAGGAGCGCCACGGCGCGGTCGAACCCGGCGCGCGTGCCGAGGTTCATGGCCTTGGCCACAGGGAGCCGGAGGAAGTGCTCGACGAACTCGTCGGCGGCGACGCGGGCCTCGTGGATCACGAGGAGCCGGTCAGTGGAAGCGGACGTGCCGCACATCGGCGTCCTCCTCGAGCCGCAGCTCGCCGTGGCTCACGTGCATCAGCACGCGGCAGAAGGTGCAGCGCAGCGCCTTCGAGAACGTCAGGTCATCGGGCGCTTCGCCTTCGTCGAGGTCGAGACCGTCGTTGCCGGCGAGCGCGGGCGTGTTGAACCCGCAGCGCAGGCAGCAGACGTGGTAGCCGACGAGGAGGTTCGTGCGGTCCTGCGGGACGCGGCGGATCTCGCCGCGCTCCAGCCGACACGGCCGCTTCGACGAGACGACGAGCTTCACGTCCCGCCTCCGACGACGAGCGGCCCGCGCCGCTTGGCGCGCACCTCGACGCCGGTCTCCGTGGGCGTGAACAGCACGTCGTGGCTCGCCGCGCAGCGGTCGCAGAGCGCGAACACGAGTTGGCCGTTGCGCCAGAGCGTGGTGGTCTCGTCGAGCCCTGCGTGGCGCTGGCACATGCGGCAGGCGATGACGCCGCGCTCGGCGTCGAGCTGGGCCTGCTGCACCCACGCGCGGTGGTGCTCAGGGCGCATCGGGCGCCTCGCCGAACCAGGCGTCGAACTCCTCGCGCGGCACCTTCACGTGCTCGACGTCCTGGTACCGTCGCGCGAGGTCGAGCCGCCCAGTCGCGAGTCGCTCCTCCTCGGC
>CAUJFL010000293.1 GCA_963169165.1 Myxococcota bacterium
GAGACGCGCGTCGCCCCCTCGAGAGCGCGGAAGTCGCGCTTGCCGCCCGAGACGATGACGCGCACGAGGTACGTGAGGTGCGCCCCGGACAGACTGAACAGCAAGAAGTCTATCGTCTCTGAACAGAACAAGAACAACACCAGCCCCGCGAGCGGCGGCCGGGCCCAGCGTGAGCTCCCCGCGGCGCCGTCGACGAGCAGCATGAACACGCCGACGAACAGCGCGCCGCGGCCCAGCGACTGCGCGAGCGCGAGCAGCCAGTCGAGGGCGCCGCCGTGCTCGAGCTTCAGGTACGCGAGCCCGGTCGCGACGAGGTGGAGCGCCGCGAGGATCGAGGCGAAGATGACGTCGACGTGCCTGCGCGGGGAGGACATCGGTGCTCAGGGGCGCCCGCTCTTCACCTCGGCGAGCGCCGCCAGGGCCGCCGTCTCGCCCGCCTTGATCGCGTCCGGGATGCCCACGCCGAAGAGGCCGTTGCCCGCCAGCCGCACCCGCGGGAGCCGGGCGCGCGCGGCGTCGGAGATGTGCCGCGCCCGCGCCTCGTGGCCCACCTCGTAGACGGGCATCGCGCGGACATGACGCTCGACCCGCGCGATGACGGGCTCGCGCGTGACCGACGCGAGCGCGCGCAGCTCGGCCCGCGCGGTCGCCACGGCGTCGTCGTCGCTGGACGGCTCGCCAGGCAAGAACACGCGCACCAGCTCGCCGCCCTCGGGCGCGCGGCCGGCCCACTTCTTCGAGGCGAACGTCGCGGCCATCGACGGTCGCCCCTCGAGCTTGGGCACGACGAACCCATAGCCGTCGAGGCGCGGATCGAGCGCCGGCGCGTCCCAGCCAAGCGTGACGGTCGCGCACGAGCCGTGCGGGATGGCGAAGAGGCGCGCGCCCAGATCGGGTTCGAGCGGGCCGAGCAGCCTCGCCTGCGCGGGCGCCGGCAGCGCGAGCACGACCGCGTCCGCCGCGAGCCGCTCCCCGCCGACCTCGAGCTCGACGCCTTCTCCATGGCGCGTGAGCGCCGTCGCCGCGACGCCGAGGCGCAGCCGACCGCCGAGCCGCTCGACCGCGGCGTCGATCAGCGTCTGCATCCCCCGATCGAAGCTCGCGAACAGGCCGTAGCGAACGCCGCGCGCGTCGGCGCCGCTCCGCCTCGCGCGCTCGCGCAGCCCGAGGGTCACCGAGCCCATGCGGCGCTCCTCGTGCAGGAACCTGGGCATCGTCGCGCGCAGGCTGAGGTGATCCGGGTCTGCGCCGTAAATCCCCGCGGCGAGCGGCTGCGCGAGCCGCTCGAGCAGCTCGCGCCCGAAGCGCCGACGCACGAACGAGCCGAGGCTCTCGTCGTCGTCGGGGCAGCGTCGCGGCGCGAGCACCTCGAGCGCCGCGCGCAGGCGGCCCGCCGGAGAGAGGATCGGCGAACGCAGGAACGCGCCGAGCTCGATCGGCGCCATCATCGAGAAGCCGCGCGGCAGCGGCAGCAGCGCGCCGTCGCGCACCACATAGGCGCCGTCGCGCGCGGCCCGCGTGCGGATCACACGGTCCGCGAGCCCGAGGCGCGCGGCGAGCTCGATCGCGGCCGGCTTCTCGGTCAGGAAGCCGTCCGCGCCCCGCTCGATCGCGAAGCCCCGCTCGTGGACGGTGCCGACCGCGCCGCCCGCCCGAGCCGCCGCGTCGACGACGACGACCTCGAGCGACGGGGCGCGCTCGACGAGCGTGAGCCCCGCCGAGAGCCCCGACAGCCCCGCGCCGACGACGACGACGCGGCTCATCGCGCGGACAGCTCGTGCACCAGCTCGACCAGCGCCCGCACGTGGTCGACCGGCGTGCCCGGCAGGATCCCGTGACCGAGGTTGAACACGTGCCCGCGGTGCCCGCGCGCGGCCGAGAGGATCGCCTCGACCTCGCGCCTCATCGCGTCGACGGGCCCGAACAGCGTGACGGGATCCAGATTTCCCTGCAGCGTGACGCCCGGCAAGCGCCGCGCGGCGTCGGCCATGTCGAGGCGCCAGTCGACGCCCACGACGTCTGCGCCCGACGCCGCCAGCTCCTCGAGGAAGCCGCCGGTGCCGGTCCCGAACGTGATCACCGGCACGCCGTCGGGCAGCGTCGACACGATCCGCTTCATGTGAGGGGCGACGTGTCTGCGGTAGTCGCTCGGCGACAGCGCGCCCGCCCAGCTGTCGAACAGCTGCACGGCGTCTGCCCCCGCCTCGATCTGCATCGTCAAGAAGCGCGTGATGGCCGTCGACAGCCGCTCCATCAGCGCCGAGAACGCGCCAGGATCCTCGTACATCAGCCGCTTGGTCGCGATGTACTGCTTCGAGCCGCCGCCCTCGATCGCGTACGACGCCAGCGTGAACGGCGCCCCCGCGAAGCCGATGAGCGGCACCGTCGGGAGCTCGCGCTTGAACGCGCGGATCGCCTCGCCGACGTAGCCCAGGCTCGCGGGCTCTATCTCGCCGGTCAGCCGATCGACGTCCCCCGCGCCCGCGATCGGATCGTGAATCACCGGCCCGTCGCCCTTCTCGAAGGTCACGCGCAGGCCCATCGGCTCGAGCACCAGCAGGATGTCGGCGAAGATGATCCCCGCGTCGACGCCGAGCTGCCGCACGGCGAACACCGTCACCTCGGCCGCCAGCTCGGGCGTCTTGCAGAGCTCGAGGAAGCCGACCTTCTCGCGGATCGCGCGGTACTCGGCCTGAAACCGCCCGGCCTGCCGCATCAGCCACACCGGCGTGTGGGTGACCGGCTCACCCCGGCACGCGCGCAGGAAGTTCGACGTCGTCGGGGCGGGAGTCGCGGCGGTCACGGGCTCTCGGCTACTACGTCGCCGCGTCGTGCGCGGACAGATCTTTCATGCTTGACAAGGTCGCCGGGGCTTCGTAGAACGCGCCTCCCGTTGCGGGAGTAACTCAGTGGTAGAGTGCAACCTTGCCAAGGTTGACGTCGAGGGTTCGAATCCCTTCTCCCGCTCCAAAGCAGCAACGGAAAAACGGCCGGACTAGCGAGTAGACGCTGGCCGGCCTTCTTCGTTCGTGTCGCCTCCGCGCGAGGCTCCGATGTCGGACGCTGTTTCACGCGTCGCGCGGACCATCCACCGGCACGCGCAGCGTGAAGCGCGCGCCGCCGACCTCGGCGTCGCCCACGGACAGCGTCCCGCCGTGCGCGTGAGCGATGGCGCGACAGACGGCGAGGCCGAGCCCGCTCCCTCCGCGCCCCGAGACGAACGGCTCGAAGATCCGCGCGCGATCGGGCGCGGGGACGCCCGGACCGTCGTCGTCGACCACGAGCTCATATGAGTCCCCGACGCGCCGCCCCGACAGGTTGACGTGGCCGCGGCGCTGCGTGCTCTGCTCGGCGTTGTCGAGCAGGTTGTCGAGCACCTGCCGGAGCCTCAGGCCGTCGGCGACGACCGTGTCCGCGGCGACGTCGACGACGAGCCGAGCGCCCATCGCGCGCCGCTCGACGAGGTCGCGGGCGAGCGTGGAGGGGTCCAGCTGCTCCAAGCGGAGCAGCGGCGCGTGGGAGGCGAGCCGCAGATCCTCGACGATGCGCTGGCACGCGCGCGCCTCGTCGTCGACCACCGCGAGCTCGCGCCGCAGCTCGTCGGAGCTCGCGCCCTCGGCGAGGGACGCGACCGTGCCGCGGAGGACGGCGAGCGGGTTGTTCATCTCGTGCGCGACCGTCGCGGCGACGCGCCCGAGCACCGCGAGCTTCTCGGCGGCGTGCAGGCGCGCGTCCGCCTCGTCGAGCGCGTCGAGCATCGCGTCGAGGCCGGCCCCCACGTCGTGCAGCTCGGCGGCGTCGAGCGGACCGACCCTCGCGGCGCGCTCGCCCGCGCGGACCCGCTCGGTCACGGCGCGCAGTCGGGAGACCGGCGTCGACACCTCGGCCAGCAGGCGTCGCCCGACCAGCCACGCGAACACCACGCCGAGGCCGGAGAACAATCCCCCCAGGAACACGGCGGCGCGGCTCGCCTGGAGCGCCGAGGCCTCGGCGTCGCTCGCCCGCCGCTCGAGCCGCTCGGCGAGCCTGTCGGCGTCCTCGACCAGCGCCTCGACGATCGCTTGCGCCGCGTGCTCGTCGTCGGGCGAGGGCTCGCCCGCCTCGCGCGGCCCGAGCACCAGCGACAGCGCTCGGCTGCGTTGCTCGATCCTCGCGAGCCTCCCCCGCGAGTCGGCGTCGAGCGCCGGCGCGAGCCTCGCCGCCCCGCGGCTCATGCGTGCGGCCCAGGGCTCCTCGGGCGGGTGGGCTCCCCCCGTCCCGCGCGCGCGGTGCAGCTCGTCGATGTACTGCGCGCGACCCAGCGCGCCCAGCGACCGAGCCGCCGCCGCGTCTCGCGCGCGCTGGGACGACGCCTCGAGCGCCCGCCGCGCGAGCACACCCGAGCCGACCGCCACGACGCCCGTCAGCATGACCAGCACGCCCAGCACGGTGGCGCTGCGACGGACGCGATCGACGAGACGAAACATGTGTCAGCCGCTCGTCCGTGGGTTCAACGTGGGTCTCCGGGGCGCTTCATCGCGCTCGGCGGGGGCGGATGGTGAAGGCGCACGATCAATGAAACGTGAGCGTGAAGCGCGCAGACGGCGCGAGCTGCCGCGCGGTGGCGTCGACCGTCCCTTGTCCCTGGACCCACGCGGCGTCGACGCGCGCCGCGAGCCCGACCGACCAGTCGTCCGAGATGTACCACTCGTGACCCACCGCCGCGAGCACGCCGAAGCCGTCGAAGTCCGACGCGCCCACGGCGTCGCGCGCCGACGCGCCCGGAGCGTAATCGTCGTCGCCGTCGGAGACGTGCGCCGTCGCGAAGCCCGCGCCCGCCTGGAAGTGCAGGCCGCGCTTCGGGTCGGGGTAGTAAGCGAGCATCAGGCCGATGAGCGACGAGCGCACCGCGGCCGGGGTCGCGGCCGCGCCGCCCGCCTCGAGCTCCACCGTCGCCGAGCGGAAGCTCACCGCCCCGGCGATCACCAACCCGCGCGAGACAGTCCCCCCGAACGCGAGATCGACCGCGCCACCCGTCGCCGCGCCGCTCCGCGACCCCTTGCCGTCGAAGGAGACGCGCTCGTGCGTGAGCCCGGACGCCAGCTGAAAGTAGAAGCCGTCGTGCCGCCGGGCGGATGAGTCTTCGTGTGGCGCGCTCGGCCCAGCAGGAGGCGGGCCGGGGTAGGCATAGGGAGCGTAAGGGTAGGGGTAAGCGTAGGGCGGATAGGGGTAGACTGGATAATTGGGATATGCACCAGCGCGTCGACCGTCCGACGGACGAGGTTGCTGGGGCGTGGTGGGCGGTAGCTGGGGCGGGACGTCGGCCTGGGGAGGGGGGGCCGGCAGCGGCGGTGGCTGCTGCGCTCGCGCCGAGCACACGGCCAGCCACGTCGACGTCGCTGCTGCGAGCGCGCGCGCGGGCTTCATCGCGCTCGATTGTGGCACGGGCGACGGGGCGAAAATCGACCACGACGCAGAAAGTGTGAAAGCGTTGGCGCGAGCGGCCGATATCCAGGCATGCAAGCCAACGCCGTCCACCCCACCCGCCGTCCGCTGTCTCCCAAATCCGCGCGCGAGCTCGCCGCGCGTCTGCTCGAGCTCGAGCAGCGCCTGCTCGCCGCCCCGTCGCTCGCGCAGACGTTCGAGCTGTACGACGAGCTCTGGCCCACCGACGAGTTCTGGCGTGCCTCTCGCGAGGTCGCGGCGCCCGACGAGCTGGTCGACGCGCTCGCGCGGATGGCCGACGCGACGCCCGGCGTGCAGCGGGTCGAGCTCCTGTCCTGCCACGAGGTCGCGTCCGCCCGCTTCTTCCACGGGAGCGCGACGTTCGACGGGAGGCTCGCGCTGTTCTTCGCGTTCGCCGGCGTCTCGATGGCGCTCGTGCGGATGCTCGACGGCGACCACGGCCGCGTCGTGATGCGACGCCTGTCGCTGCTGCCGCTCGCGGACGAGGGCTGATCGGCGCCCGGAATTGCCGGAAGCAGGCCGCGACGCTACGGGTCGCGGCGTGTTCGAGCTCGAGCGGTTCCGTCGCGAGTACTCCGCGTTCCTCGCGCACCCGCGGGTGCTGCTCACCGGTCACTCGCACCAGGCGTGGCCCGACGCCGCCCGCGACGCCGGCGCGCGCGCCTTCGACGACGCCGCGCGCTGGGTCGACGACAAGTGGGGCGAGGCTGTCTTTCCGCTGGTCGGCCGGGTCGGGGCGCGCGTGCTCGAGCGCCTCGGCTTCGCGCCTGACGACGCGATCACCTTCGGCTCCAGCACCCACGAGCTGGTCTTTCGGCTGCTGTCGTCGCTGCGCTGGTCCGACCGCCCGCGCGTCGTCACGACGACGGGCGAGTTTCACTCGCTGCACCGGCAGCTCTCGCGGCTCGCCGAGGAGGGCGTCGAGATCGTGTGGGTCGACGCGACCGACCGCGCGCGCCTCGCCGATCGCTTGCTCGACGCGCTCGCGCCGGGCACCGCCATGCTGGCCGTGTCGGCGGTGCTGTTCGAGGACGCCTGGATCGTCGAGCGGCTCGGAGAGCTCGTGTCGCGCGCGGTCGAGCTCGGCGCCATCCCGCTCGTCGACGCGTACCACTCCTTCAATGTGGCACCCCTCGAGCTGGGACCTCACGCGGCCCAGGCGTTCGTGGTCGCTGGCGGCTACAAATACGCGCAGCTCGGCGAGGGAGTGTGCTTCTTGCGCAGCCCGGCGGGCTCATCGCTGCGCCCAGCCTACACCGGGTGGTTCGCCGACTACGCGGCGCTGTCCCGTCCCCGCGCCCACGAGGTCGGCTACGGCGAAGGAGGAGCGCGCTTCGCGGGCGCGACGTTCGACGCTTGCCCGTTCTATCGCGCCGACGCCGCGCTCGACGTGTTCGATCGTCACGGGCTCACGCCCGAGAAGCTCCGCGAGCTCTCGCTCCGTCAGACCTCTCTCTTGATCGACGAGCTCGACCGGCTCGGGACGCTCAGCCGGCACGTCGAGCTCGCGTCGTCGCGGGAGCCGTCGCGTCGCGCCGGGTTCGTGGCGCTTCGGACACCGCGCGCCGTCGAGCTGTCGGCCAGGCTGCGGGAGCGTGGCGTGTTCACCGACGCGCGCGGCGACGTGCTCCGCCTCGGCCCCGCGCCCTACCTGACCGACGACGAGCTGGCGCGCGGGGCGCGCGCGGTCCGCGAGGTGTGCGGATGAGCCCGATGCGCGCGCTCGGCGCCCCGCTCCTCGTGTCGTTCGTGGTGAGCGTCGCGCAGCCCTCGAGCTCTGCGCCGAAGGCGCCCCCGAAGGCCCCCGCGCCGCAGGTGAAGGGCGCGCCGAAGCGCGGCGTCGCGCCGCCCAAGAAGCCTCAAACCACGCGAAAGAAGCGGCGCCACAGCGGGAGCGTGGGCGGCGCCGAGGAGCACCACACGCCGTCGTTGCCGCTGTTGCACGCGACGATCCGGTGTCCCGACGACATGGTCGCGGTCGCGGGGAGGGTCTGCGTCGATCGGTACGAGGCCTCACTCGTCGAGCTCGAGACGCACGAGCCGCTGTCGCCCTACTATCCGCCGTCTCCCAAGCTGTTCGCGTGGTCACTCGAGCACTGGGCGACGGCGCGCGACCAGGAGCCCGAGGGGACGCTCGCCCGCACGATGCCGCTGCCGCCCGTCCCCGCGCTGCAGGCGGGCCCGTCGTGGTCGTTCAAGGCGATGAGCTGGCCGCACGCGACTCCGAGCGGCTATGTCACCGGCGAGCAGGCCAAGCTCGCGTGCGAGCGCTCGCAGAAGCGCCTGTGCTCCGAGGCCGAGTGGGTGACGGCGTGCCGCGGCCAGCGCCAGACGCGCTTCCCGTACGGTACGAGGTTCGACGCGGGCGCCTGCAACGTCTTTCGCGAGGACCACCCCGCCCACGTGCTGCACGGCTCGTTCTCGATCGGGTTGACCGATCCGCGGCTCAACCAGATCACGGTCGACGATCGCCCGCTGCTCCGCGACACCGGCAAGACCCCCGCTTGCGCGAGCGTGTGGGGCGACGACGCCATCTACGACATGGTCGGCAACCTCGACGAGTGGGTCGACGACGCGGACGGCACGTTCGTCGGCGGGTTCTACGCGCGCGCGACGCGATCGGGGTGCGACGCGCGGGTGCGCAACCACCCCAGCAGCTACTTCGACTACTCGACCGGCGTGCGCTGCTGCCGAGATCCGGGGTGACCGGTCAGCGTCGCGAGAACTCGCCGAGCGCGTCGGTCACGCGATCGACGTCGTCTGTCGTCGTGTGATCCGACACGATCGCCGCGCGCAGCGAGCGGCGCCCCGACGGCGCGCGCACCAGCGTGATGGTCGCGTCGAGCGCCTCGTCGACGTGCGCCGCCGCCGCCGCCAGCCACCGCGCAGAGTCCTGCCCGTCGCGCGGCCCCGTGAACGTCACCACGGGCAGCGCGGACCGCGGCCCGAGCTTCATCCCCTCGGCCGCGAGGCGACTCGCCAGCCGCTCACCGAGCGCGAGCATCCGGTCGACGCGCGCGGCGAGCCCCGCCCACCCCTCGACCGCGAGCGGCAACAGCACGCGCAGCCCCGCGAAGCGCCGTGACCACGCGAGCCCGTGAGATCGAAGATCGCGCGAGTCGTCGCGCGGCAAGTAGGGCGCGCGCTGCGAGAACGCGGCGTGCGCCTCGGCCCGCGTCCGCGTGAAGAACAGCCCGGTGCCCAGCGGCGCGAAGAGGCATTTGTGAGGATCGAACGTGACCGAGTCAGCGCGCGCGAGCCCCGAGAGCGCGGCGGCGGGCGCGCTGCCGAACGCGAGGAGCCCGCCCCACGCGGCGTCGACGTG
>CAUJFL010000294.1 GCA_963169165.1 Myxococcota bacterium
CGCCCTCCTCGAGCCGATCGAGCTCCTCGAACGTCGGTGGTACATGCGCCCGCTGGGCCATCACGGGATGCTAGCCCACGCGCCGCGCGCGCGAAACGCGGGACGGCCGCGACCCTCGAGGGACCGCGGCCGTCTTCGCGCGCTCGCGTGGCGACTCAGGTCGTCGTCGCGGGCTGCGACACCGCCGAGGGCGCGGGCTCGTCCTCCTCGTCGGCGCGCGCCGCGTGCGCGTTGTTCGAGCCGAGCACGTAGCCGCTCTCGCCGTGCACGGTCGCGTCGAGACCCTCGAGCTCGTCGTTCTTGTCGACGCGCAGGCCGACCAGCGCGCCCACGATCTTCAGGATCACGAACGTCACGATCGCCGCGTACGCCGACGCGGCGAACACGCCGAGCGCCTGGACGCCGACGAGCTTCGCGTTGCCCGAGAAGAGCCCTCCGACGTTCTCCGGGGTCAGCGCCTTGGTCGCGAACACGCCCGTCATGATGGCGCCCGCGATGCCGCCGACTCCGTGTACGCCGAACGCGTCGAGCGAGTCGTCGTAGCCGAGCTTGCCCTTCAGCATCACGCCGCCGAAGCAGACGACCGCCGCGATCGCGCCGATCGCCATCGCGCCCATCGGGGCGACGAACCCGGCGCCCGGCGTGATGCAGACCAGGCCCGCGACCAGGCCCGAAGCCACGCCGAGCATCGTCGCCTTGCCGTGCATCTTCAGCTCGATGAGCGCCCACACCACCGCGCCCGCCGCCGCCGCGACCTGCGTGTTGACGAACGCGTACGTCGCCGTGCCG
Source organism: Myxococcota bacterium (assembly GCA_963169165.1). Classification (GTDB taxonomy): domain Bacteria; phylum Myxococcota_A; class Polyangia; order Polyangiales; family Polyangiaceae; genus JADLFU01. Next base: position 790 of record CAUJFL010000294.1, read on the forward strand.
TCCGCCTTCAGCGCCGAGCCCGCGTTGAACCCGAACCAGCCGAACCAGAGGATGCCCGCGCCGAGCACCGTCATCGTCAGGTTGTGCGGCGGGTGACGGACGGCCGGGTAGCCGGCGCGCTTGCCGAGCACGACGGCGACGACCAGCGCCGAGACGCCGCTCGACGCGTGCACGACCGTGCCGCCCGCGAAGTCGAGCGCGCCGAGCTTCGCGAGCCAGCCGCCGTCGCCCCACACCCAGTGCGCGACCGGGTTGTAGACCAGCGTCGCCCACAGCAGCGTGAAGAGCGCGTAGGCAGAGAACTTCATGCGCTCGGCGAACGCGCCCGAGATCAGCGCGGGCGTGATGATCGCGAACATCCCCTGGTACATCATGAACAAGAGGTGCGGCACGGTCTTGCCGTTGCCGTCGATCCCGACGCCGTTGAGGAACGCGAAGTCGACGCCGCCGATGAGGCCGCCGTGCGTCTTGCCGAACGACAGCGAGTACCCGATGGTGACCCACTGCAGGGTCACGATGCCCAGCGCGAAGAAGCTGTGCATGAACGTGGAGAGCACGTTCTTGCCCTGCACCATCCCTCCATAGAAGAGGGCGAGGCCGGGGGTCATCAACATCACGAGGGCCGTCGAGACGAGCAGCCACGCGGTGTCGCCTGAATTGATCTCGGGCATCTGTCTGATCTCCTTGCGACGCACCGTGCCAAGGGTTCTTTTCGCGCGTGTTTCACGGTCTTTTCGTGACAGCTGTGCCGCGCGCTTTCTCCCCCGCGCGCATCTGCTACATGCGCCTCGATGCGCGCCCCTCGACACCTGCTCGCGGTCGCGGCGCTCGCAGCGACGCTCGCGGGGCCGGCGACGACAGGCGCGGCGCCGCGCCACCCAGGGCTCCCGCGCCTCGCGTCGACCGCGCTGCCCGCGCCCGAGCCCGCGCAGTCGACCGAGCTCGACAAGGCGCTCGCCGAGATCGTCGCGGGAAAGCTCGAGGCGGGCCAGGCGCGCTTGAAAGACGGCGGCGCGGCGCTGCTCCCGGCGATGGCGCGCAGGCTCGCCGAGCTCCGCAAGTCGCTCGCGCGCGACGCGGCCGCCGCGATCATCGAGGAGGCCCGGAAGGGCCGCACGAAATCCGACGACAAGCACAAGAAGCACGACAAGCGCGACAAGGCCGAGCGCGAGAAGGAGCGTCAGGCCGCCGCCTACCAGAACGACTGGCTGGCGCTCGTGATGGCGAAGCCCCGCCCCACCGAGCAAGCCTTCAAGGACACCGTCGCCGTCCTCGCGATCGGCCGCGCCCTCGTCGAGCTCGGCACGACGCCGGCCGCGCGTGAGGTCGTGAACATCTATTTCTACTTCGGGGATCTCTTCCGCATCGACGCGCAGCAGCTCGTGCAGCGCCTCGGCGATCGGGCGGTGCCGGCGCTCACCGAGGCCCGCAAGCACGACGTCGAGAAGGTGCGGCGCTGGGCCGCGCGCGCGCTCGACACCCTCGGCCGCGCCATCCCCGGCGAGGCGGTGCAGATCGCCGATCCCGAGATCGTCGCCGACGTGATCCGCGCCTACGGCCGCGCCAAGGAGCTCGACGCGCTGCGCGTGATCGTCAGCTTCACCGGCTCCGACCGCGCGTCGATCCGCGACGCCGCGCGCGAGGCGGTGTCGAGCTTCGGCGACGCGGCGCTCTGGCAGCTGCGCGAGGCCTACGAGGCGACGATCGGCAAGCGCCCGCCCCCCGGCTCGACGTGGGACAAGATCGCCCTCGAGCTGTTCGAATCACAAGACCGGGCGCGCCTCGAGGAGATCGTCTCGACCTTCGACGAGGGGGTCGCCGCGCTGAAGGAGAAGAAGCTCGACGTCGCGACCAAATCCTTCGACGTGGTGCTCGCGCGCTTCCCGGGCTTCGATCGTCGCGGCGAGATGGTGCCGGCCTACGCCGAGCTCGCGCGCGAGCTGGCCGACAAGGAGCGCCCCCGCGCGATCGTGCTCGCCCGCAAGGCGTCGCGCCTCGAGCTCGACGGGCCGCTCGCCAGGCCGATGGAGAGCCTCGCGCTCACGCTCGAGGGTGAGGCGCTCGCCGAGTCGGGCGTGGTCGATCTGGCCATCCTGCAGCGCGCGCTCGCGCTCGATCCGCAGAACACCCGCGCGCGCGCCGTGATCTCGCGGCTCGAGTCCAACCCCGCCGCGCTGCAGAGCCCGAGGGGGCGCTACCTGGGCGCCGGCGCGATCGGCGTCGCCGCGCTCGTGGTGTGCCTCGTGCTCGCGCTCGGCGGTCGTCGCGGCGGCCCGCGCGCGCGGCCGCCCGAGCCTTCGTCGCCTGAAGGCCCCGAGCCCGACGCGAGCTAGCCCTTCAGCGCGAGCATCACGCCGACCGCGATCGCGGCGCCGACCACGAGGCACGCGACGGCGACGCCGATGATCGTCCCGAGCGGGACCACGCGGCCGACCGGAGGAGCGGCAGAGGGAGGCGCCAGGGTCGACGTCGACGGCACCGGGCGCGACGGCGGCGGCGGCGGCGTGGTGCCGGTCGTGTAGGGCGAGAGCGCGGCGGCGAACTCGGCCGCCGACTGGTAGCGGTCGTCAGGGTCCTTGGCGATGGCCTTCGCGAGCACGTCGCCGAGGCCCGGCGCGAACGCTTGCCCAGGCACGCGCGCGTCGAGGTGCAACGGCGGCGTCATCACCTGGTGCTGGATGAACTCCATCGGCCGCGCGGCGTCGAACGGCAGCTTGCCCGTCAGCGCCTCGTACAGGATCATCGCGAGCGAGTAGATGTCACTGCGCGGATCGAGCGTCTTTCCCTGCGCCTGCTCTGGCGACATGAACTCGGGCGTCCCGAAGATCATCCCCTCCTGGGTCAGCGCGGGCGCGCCGGGTCGCATCTCCTTGTCGGTCACCTTCGCGAGGCCGAAGTCGAGCACCTTCGGAAAATCGGCGATGCCACCCTGGTTGCAGAGGAAGATGTTCTCGGGCTTCAGATCGCGGTGGACGATCCCCGCGCGGTGCGCCTCCTCGAGGGCGCCGCAGACCTGGACCATCATCGGCAGCGCGCGCTCGACCGACATGGGGCCCTTCTGTCGGACCATCTGGTTGACGTTCTTGCCCTCGAGGTGCTCCATCACGATGTAGAGCGAGCCGTCCTCGAGCATCCCGTCGTCGAACACGCGGACCGTGTTCGGGTGCGACAGGTGCGCGAGCGCCTTCGCCTCGCGAGAGAACCGCTCGACCAGATCCTTTCGCGCGACGAGCTTCGCGTGCAGGATCTTGATCGCGACCATGCGGCCGATGTTCGGCTGCGACGCCTTGTAGACGGCGCCCATCCCGCCCGAGCCGATCTTCTGGATGATCTGGTACTTGCCCTGGGCGATCTCACGGCCGATGTACGGGTCCGGGGCGCGCATGGGGACCTGACGCTATCAGCGCGGGCGTGCCCTCACAAAGCCCAGAAGACAAAAGCTCGAAGACGGCGCCGCTCGGGGAGAGCAGAGGCCGTCTTCGTGATTCAGGCTCGACCAGGCAAGCTGCGGGCGAAGCGATGAAGCGGGAGCGGGCTAAGAAAAAGTGACTAAGCGAGGAAAGAAAAGGGAGGGGTAGGCGGTTGAAGCGAGGCCAAGGAAGCGGACGCGCGTTCTGAAGCACTTCTCGTGCCGACGCGTCAAAATGGGCGCACGCGCTCGCGGGCGCGCGTCCCTCCCATGGCACCGGTGTCACGGTCTGGCGGCGGGCTGCACATGCGGTGCGGGGTGTTATGCTCCGCCGCCTCGCATGACGACCCCCGCGCACCCGGTGCACGTAGAGCCGCTCGACACCCTCCTCGACAGACTCGGCGCGACAGACCAGGTGGGGCTGACTGGCGAGCAGGCAGTCGCGGCGCAGGCGAGCCAGGGCAAGAACAGGCTGCCTGAGGCCCCCGGCAAGAGCGCGCTGCGGCAGATCCTCGAGCAGTTCCTCAACCCGCTCGTGATCACGCTGCTCGTGGCCGCGGGGATCGCCGTCGGCGTGGGCGTCACCTCGGGCTCGTCCGGGACGTTCCTCGAGCGCTTCGGCGACGCGATCGCGATCCTGCTGATCGTGATCCTCAACGCGTTCCTCGGCTACTACCAGGAGCAGAAGGCCGAAGAGGCCCTGTCAGCGCTCGCGAAGATGACGGCGCCGCTCGCGCGGGTCCGGCGCGGAGGGCGCGTCGAGGTGATCCCCGCCGAAGATGTCGTGGTCGGCGATCTGATCGAGCTCGAGGCGGGCGACGCGGTGCCCGCCGATGCGCGGCTGCTGCAGACGTTCGATCTCGGCGTCGAGGAGGCGGCGCTGACCGGCGAGAGCTCGGCGTCGTCGAAGGACGCGAAGGCGATCTGCGCCGACGACGCGCCGCTCGCGGACCGGACGACCATGGTGTTCCTCGGCACCAACGTGGTGCGCGGTAAGGGTCGCGGCGTCATCACGGCGATCGGCGCTGCGACCGAGCTCGGCAAGATCGGCACGATGATCGCGGCCGCCGAGAAGGAGCCGACCCCGCTCGAGCAGCAGCTGGACAAGTTCGGCAAGTGGATCTTGATCGGGTGCCTCGCGCTGTCGGGCTTCTTGCTCGGGTGGGGCATGCTGAGGCCGCTGTTCTTCCCCGACTGGCCGGCGCGCTCGTGGCACGTGCTGTTGCTCGAGGCGGTCAGCCTGGCGGTCGCGGCGATCCCCGAGGGGCTGCCGGCGATCACGACCATCACGCTGGCGCTCGGCACGCAGCGGATGGCCAAGCACGGCGCGATCGTTCGCAAGCTCCCCGCGGTCGAGACGCTCGGCGCCGCGACGGTCATCTGCTCCGACAAGACGGGCACCTTGACCCAGAACCGCATGATGGTGCGCGAGGTCTGGGCCGACTTCATCAAGTACCAGGTCGAGGGCGAGGGCTACTCGCCCGAGGGGCACATCAAGGTCGACGGCGGGGCGGAGGTCGATCCCAAGTCCATGCCCGACCCGCTCGACCACCTGCTGAAGACGGCCGTGTACTCGAACGGCGCCGAGCTCAGGCGAGATCCAAAGACGAACGCGTGGAGCGTGGTCGGTGACCCGACCGAGGGCGCGCTGCTCACCATGGCGTCGCGCGGACACCGCGAGCCCGAGAGCCTGCGGTCGAGCGTCGAGCTCGTGAAGGAGCTGCCGTTCGACAGCGATCGGAAGCGCATGACGGTCGTCACGCTCGACGGACGTGGTCGCGAGGTGGCCCACGTGAAGGGCAGCGCGGACGTGCTGCTGCCGCGCTGCGTGATGATCGACACGGCCTCGGGCGCGCGCCCGCTGACCGACGATGATCGCGCGGCCATCCTCGCGCAGGCCGACGACATGAGCGCCCGCGCGCTGCGAGTCCTCGCGCTGTGCAGGCGTGTGCGGCCCGAGGGGGACCCGGAGGAGCAGCTCACGTTCCTCGGGCTCGCGGGCATGATGGACCCGCCGCGCACCGGCGTGCTGGAGGCGGTCGCCGAGTGCCACCGCGCCCACGTCGGCGTCGTGATGATCACCGGCGACCACAAGCTGACCGCCACCGCCATCGCGAAGGAGATCGGCATGTGGCAGCCCGGTGACCGCGCGATGACCGGCGCCGAGCTGGCGGCGATCTCCGACGCCCAGCTGCGCGAGCAGGTCGAGCAGATCCGCGTGTTCGCTCGCACGACGGCCGAGCAGAAGATGCGCATCGTCGCCGCGCTGAAGGCGCGGGGGCACGTGGTCGCGATGACCGGCGACGGCGTCAACGACGCGCCCGCGCTGAAGGCCGCGCACATCGGCATCGCGATGGGCCGCACCGGCACGGACGTCGCGCGACAGGCCGCGGACCTGGTGCTCGCCGACGACAACTTCGCGACGATCGTCGCGGCGGTGCGCGAGGGCCGCGCGATCTACCGCAACATCCAGAAGTTCATCTTCTTCTTGCTGTCGTCCAACGCGGGGCTCTGCGTCGCGGTCTTCGCGACGTCGTTCGTGGGGCCGTGGACACCGCTGACGCCGCTGATGATCCTCTGGATCAACCTCGTCACCAACGGCCTGCCCGCGCTGGCGCTCGGCGTCGATCCGCCTTCGCCAGGTCAGATGTCGGAGAGGCCGCGCGGAATGGGCGAGTCGCTGATGGCCACGCGCGACTGGCTGGGGATGCTGTTCGTCGGCGTGCTGATGGGCGGGCTGTCGCTCGTCTACTACGTGCGCGCGGGGCGTCAGGAGTTCTCGATGTCGTTCGCCACCGCGGCGGCGTTCTCGCTGCTGGCGCTGTCGCCGATGTTCCACGCGTTCTCGTGTCGGTCGCCGCGCGAGTCGGTCTTCTCGCTGTCGCCGGTCATCGCGAAGCCGCTCGTGCTCGCGGTCCTGGTGAGCACGTCGATCCACCTCGTCGCGGTGCTGGTGACGCCGCTGCAGCCGGTGTTCAAGACGTTCGATCTCAGCCTCGCCCAGTGGGCCGAGCTGCTCGTGCTCTCGTTCGCGGTGATCCCGGCGGTCGAGCTCGCGAAGGCGATCGATCGGCTGCGGGGCGGCGACGCGGTCAAGGCGTGAGCAGCACGGCGCCCTTGTCGAGCGTGCACGCGACCGCCTTCGCGTCGTTGGCCGCGACGCAGGCGTTGAGCGTGAAGAACGGCTGAGGGCGCCAGGTCTCCCAGCGGGGCGCGCCGCGGAGCAGCGCCCGATCGCCCAGCCCTATCGCGGTCCACTGTCCGTCGGGTGAGCGCGCCGTGCCGGGGCTGGCGGCGGCGCGCGGCCAGTCGGCGGGCTCGATTCGTTCGCCGTCGGCAGGCACGCGCGCGGCCTCGCCGAACAGCAGCAGCGTCGCGCCGTCGGCGTCGCGCTCGAGCAAGGTCGCCCGCGCGGCCGTCGACGACGGACACAGAGGAGCGCTCCCGCCGAGGCGGGGCAGCAAGAGCTCGCGCAGCGCGTTGGCCTCTCCCCGGATGTGGGCGCGGAGCCGCTCGGTCTTGCAGGGGTCCGCGCCGCCCTCGAGCCGCTGGGCGCCGGCCAGCTCCGCGCGAGGGTTCCACGCCGCGACGTCGGCGGCCGGGGTCTCGTCGAGGGTGGCGGGATCGACGCGCACCACGCCGGCGTCGGTGAGCACGAGGAGCTTGCCCGCCGCGTCGAACGTGAGCGGGAGCGCGACCTCGGACGTCACGGGCGAGGCGCGGAGCGGCCGCGCCTTGGCCCTCTTCACGGGGGCGGCGGCGTCGAGCGCGGCGTACGCCTCGACCGCGCGCTTCGACTTGGGACGCGCGGCCTTCAGGTGCTCCGCGATGGACGCCGCGACCGCGACGCGCCCCATCGCCGTGTGGGCGCGCGCCTCGGCCAGGCGAAGCTCTTCGAGGGCGCCGCCGAGATCGCCGCACGAGATCGGCGTCCCGTCGCCGTGCGTGACGATCGGCGCACCGCCCTCGGCGCAGACCATCGACGCGAGCACGCGCAGGCGCGTCGCGGACGCGAGCGAGTCCTCGGCCTTGTCCCGCTTCGCCGCCTGCGCCGCGAGCCACCTCGCCGACGCCGCGAGCGACGTCGCAGGTTCGGCAGGCTCTCGCGCCCAGCCGCCGTCGCGCCCCAGCAGCTTCAGCGGCACGGAGGCGCGCGCCCCGCCCCCCGGCGCGAGCGGCAGCGGCATCCCCTCGAGCGCCAGCGTGACGGTGAGATCGTCCGCGCCGTCACCGTCGCGATCGCTCGCGTCCGGCTCGATCGACAGCCGCGCGCCGTCCGGGATCTCGGCCGAGGAGAGCTCGAAGCCGACGCCCGCGCGCTCGCCGACGCTCACCGCCGCGGCCCACCTGTGCGGTCGTTTGGGCTCGCCCGCCTTGCACAGCGCGACCAGCTCGATGAACCCCGTCGCGCGGCCGACGCGCGTGAGCTGCACCTGATGCTGACAGCCAGCGCCGCCAGGCACCCAGGCGGGGAGCTTGCCGAGCACGGTCGGCGCGGCGCCCGACGCGCGGTAGAGCAGCAGCTCGCCCGCGGTCGAGGCGCCGTCCGCCGCGAACACGAGCGCCTGCGGCGACGGCGCGTCGAACTGCACCCCCGCGACGAAGACGCGCCCCGGCGGCGCGGCGAGCGAGAGGCCGGCGAGCTCCCAGGTGGTGGCGCCGGGCGGCGCGGTCACCCCCGCGGCGCGCGCCGAACCCGTGGGCGGCGCGGCGCTGCCTGCCGCAGCGCTCGCGGGTGGCGCGGAGGACGCTCCGGGCGGCGCTGAGGCGATGGGATCTATCGTGTAGGGAACGTATGGTTTGTCGCGATCACACCCGTGGCAAGACGCCACCAGGAGCGGCAGCGACAGCGCGAGTGACGGGGCGAGGACGCGGGAGCGCACGGCGGTCCCTCGTCTTACTACGTCGGGGCGCTCATTGTGCCCGACGGACGATCCGAGGCCGCGCGCGTCAGGTTCGAGTAGCGTCGCCGCCGATGCGCCGCGCCTGGTTCGCCCTGTCCCTCATCGCCGCGTCCTGCGTGGCGGGGGAGGCGCGCGCCGACGTGGCCCAGGAGGCGTTCGACGACGCGGTGGCGGCCGAGGCGCGGCTCGAGCTCTCCCGCGCGGTCGCGGGTTACCGGACGGCGCTTCGCGAGCGGCCGTCGGCGTCGTTCGCGCTGCGGGCGCGCGCGCGCCTCGATGACCTCGAGGCGCGCTCGGAGGGCGACTTCGCGCCCCTCGCGACGCTGCTGCGGGTGCGCCGCGATCCCGCGCGCGCGTCGAACGCCGACGATCTCGCCGCGCTGATGCGCGAGGCGTCCGCGTTCCCGCCGGGGATGGTGCGGCGAGAGGCCTGGTTGCTGGTCGCCGAGGGCCTGTCGCGCCGCGCGGATCGCCCGCGCGAGGGCCTCGAGGCCGCCTCCCTGCTGCTCGCGGACGACGGCGCGCCGGTGGTGATGCGCGCCGCGGCGTTGTCGGTGGCGGTGTTCTCCAAGGAGCGGCTCGGCGATCGGAGTGGCGCCGCGTCCCTCGCCCGCGCGCACCGCGCGCTCGCTCCGACGATCGCGGCGCGGTTCGATCGCGACGATCGGAGAGCTCGGCTCAGGATCGCGTCGCTGGTCGCGCTCGGGGCCGTCGCCCTGGTCGCCGCGTGGGGGCTGTGGCGCGGCGCGCGCGCGGCCGCGCGGCCCGGGGTGAGGTCGCTCGCGTTCGCGCTCGTCGCCGCGCTCTCCACCGCGATGCTCTGGCTCTACGATCCGTCGCTGTCGGCGCGCCCGTTCCTGTTGCTCGCGCTCGGGGGGCTGCTGGTCGAACGCGGCGTGAGCGTCGCGCGCTCGGCGGGCGCGCCTCGCGTCGGCTTGCTCGTGCTCGGGCTCGGGGCGGTGCTCGCGGTGGGCTACCTGTCTCTCTCGAGCGCCGAGGCCGATCTGCTGGGAGATTTTGGCCTGTGAGCGAGCGGAGGCTTCCCGACGGTGTCCTCGCGGTGCGCCCGCTGCCCGGCGCGAACTGCTCGTCCGTCGGCAGCGTCGTCGACATGCTGTTCGTCGCCGGCGTGGTCGTGTCGTCGGTCGCGGTCGCCGTCGCGGCGCTGTCGTCGTCGAGCTCCGATCCGGAGCCGGCCGAGGAGGATGAAGGTGCGGGCGAGGGCTGAGGCGTTCGGCGCGTGGGTGCGCCTCGACGATCCGCCGACGCTCGTGGCCGTCGATCGCGCCCTCGCAGGCCGGCTCGGCGTGGTCGGTGGCGACGCGTGGGGACCGTCGCCGCCCGCGCCGAGGCCGCTCGAGGCGCACGTCGCGGTCACCCAGCGGTGCCCGGTCGCCTGTACGGGGTGCTACCAGGACGCGACGCCGGACGGCGGTGCGCCGTCGCTGGCCGAGCTCGAGGCCCGGCTCGACGCGCTCGCCGCCGACGGGGTCTTCGTCGTCGCGCTCGGCGGAGGCGAGCCGCTGTCGCGCGGCGATCTCCCCGCCGTCGCCCGCGCGGCGCGCGAGCGCGGCCTCGTGCCGGTGATGACGACGAGCGGGCTCGGGCTCACCGAGGCGCGCGCGAAGGAGCTCACCGAGTTCGCGCAGATCAACGTCAGCTTCGACGGAGAGCGCGACGCGTACCGCGCAGTCCGCGGGGTCGACGGCGCCGAGCACGCGATCCGCGCGATGCGGGCGCTGGCCGCCGCCGGCGTGCCGTTCGGCGTCAACGTCGTGCTGACGCGACGGACCTTCGACGCGCTCGAAGCGACCGCGCGACGCGCCCGCGAGCTGGGCGCCGTCGAGGTGCAGCTGCTGCGGTTCAAGCCCGCTGGGCGCGGCGTGGGGCTCGTGTACGCCGACGCTCGCCTCACGCAGGCGCAGGTCACCGAGGTGCCTTCGCTGCTCGAGCGCCTCGTGAAGACCTCCGGGCTGCGGGTGCGCATCGACTGCTCGCTCGTGCCGTTCCTGTCGGGCCGCTTCGACGCGGCCGCGCTCGAGGCCGCGGGCGTGCTCGGGTGCGAGGCGGGCCGGTGGCTCGCGTCGGTCGACGTGGACGGCCGCCGCGGGCCCTGCAGCTTCTATCGAGGGGACGCGCCGACCGACACCTCGGCGCGGTGGTCGTCGCACCCAGCCCGCCTGCCAGCGCCATGCGACACCTGCCCCGTCGCGACCGTCTGCCGCGGCGGCTGCCGCGTGGTCGCGGCGCACGAGGGGGACGACGGCGCGCCCGATCCCGAGTGCCCGCGCGTCGTCGCGTGGAGGGCGCGTGGATAGGCGCGCGCGCTTGCAGGTGACGTTCGCGCTCTCGGCGCTGACGTTCGTCGGGGGCTACCCGATCGCGCGCGTCGCGGAGCACCTCGTCTACGGAGACCCGAACCCCGTCGCCATCGTGGCGTCGAGCAACATCGCGCTCTACTGGCGCTCGGGCGTCGTCGCGTGCGTCGCGGCGAGCCTCGCGCCCGTCTTCTACGAGCTCACCGCGCATCCCCGAAGAATCATAACCAATCTAACTGTGTGGATCGTGGTCGCGGCGACGTTGATCGCGGCGCAGTCGGCGTTGGTGCCATGATCGACGCGACGATGCGCGCCGTGGCGCACGCGCACGGGCACGTGGGGTGGCTGGCGGCGGCCGCCCTCTTGCACCCCGCGTGGATGCTCCGCCGCCCCGTGCGGCGCCTGTCGCGGGTCTCGGTCGCCGCGACCGTGATCGTCACGCTGCCGGCGCTGAGCGCGCTCGTCATCTACCCGGTGTACCGCGCGGCGGTGAAGCAGGCGCTGTTCGTGCGCTCGCCGATGCTCGGGTGGATGTTCGAGCGCAAGGAGCACCTCGCGCTCGGGGCGGTGGCGCTCGCGTGGGCGGGGCTCGCGCTGCACGCGGCGTCGCTCCGCGCGCTCGACTCGACGGCGCGCGCGCGGCTCGCGAGGCCGGCGCACGTCTGCTTCGTGCTGTCGGCCGCGTTCACCGCGATCGTCTCCGCGCTCGGCTCGTGGATCTCGGCCGTGGCGCCGTTCTGAACCGAGGCACGCGCCGGCCGTCGTCGCGCTTCGCGGCGTCGCTCCTCGAAGGGACTGAATCGCTTGCTCGGTGCGACCCGTCGCGCCGGGGAGTCCGGCGCGACGAGGGGCGGCGCATCGTTCACCCGCCCCACGCGCCCCGGAGGGGTGAGCCCGCTGGGGCGTGAAGGCGGCGCCCTCCATGGGCCGTGTCATCGCGCCCAGGGGTCGCTGGCCGTCCTCGGGCGCGCGGTACTAGGCTGCCACCCTCGCATGACCGCTCGCGCACGATCTCTCTGGGGCTGGGGGTGGCAGGACAAGCTGCCAGATGAAGCCGCTCGGCGCGCGCTCGGCGCTCAGCTCGCAGGGGTGCTCGGGGTGCCGACGCCCACGCCAGCGCCCGAGCCGACGCTCGCGACGGCGCGGCTCCCCGTCGCGCGCCTCGCGGTGACCGAGGCGCTCGCGCGGATGGCGACGAACGACGACGAGGTGCGAGCCCGTCACGCGTATGGGCGCGCGTACCCGGACCTCGTGCGCGCGTTCTCGGGTGACTTCTCGGCGGCGCCAGACCTCGTGCTGTTCCCGGAGCACACGGCCGACGTCATCACCGCGCTCGAGTGGGCCGAGCGAGAGGGGGTGACGATCGTGCCGTACGGCGGCGGCACCAGCGTCGTCGGCGGCGTGGAGGCCCCGCGCGCGCGGCCGATCGCCACGCTCAGCCTCTCCAGGATGGGACGCGTCCTCGAGGTCGATGCGGTCACTCGCGCGGCGCGCATCGAGGCCGGCGCGATGGGACCCGACCTCGAGCGGCAGCTCGCGCCGCACGGGCTGACCCTGCGTCACTTTCCGCAGAGCTTCGAGTTCTCGACGCTCGGCGGGTGGCTCGCGACCCGCGCAGGCGGCCACTACGCGACCTTGATGACCCACGTCGACGAGCTGGTCGAGGCGGTGACCATGGTCACGCCGCGGGGCGTGTACGCGACGCGACGGCTCCCGGCGTCCGGCGCGGGGCCGAGCCCCGAGCGACTCGTCCTCGGCTCCGAGGGGATCCTCGGCGTGATCACCGAGGCGTGGATGCGCGTGGTGCCACGGCCGCGCTTTCGCGCGTCGGCGGCGCTGCATTTTCCCTCGTTTCGCGAGGCCTGTGACGCCGCGCGCGCCGTCGCGCAGGCGGGGCTCCACCCTGCCAACTGCCGCGTGCTCGACGAGATGGAGGCCCGCCTGAACTTCGTCGCCGACGACGGCTCCGCGCTGCTGCTGCTCGGGTTCGAGTCGGCCGATCACCCGGTGACGCACGCGATCGAGCGCGCGGTCGCGCTCGCCGTCGCCGAGGGGGGCGCGTGCCCGCGCGGCGTGACCATCAAGGACGACGGCGCGCGCGGCGGCGACGCGGCGGCGGAGCGCTGGCGCCAGGCGTTCTTCGACGGGCCGTACCTGCAGTCCGCGCTCGTCACGATGGGCTTCGTCGTCGACACGTTCGAGACGGCGTGCACGTGGGCGGCGCTGCCCAGGCTCGACGCCGAGATTCGCGAGGCGGTCGGCGCGGCCATGAAGCGCGAGCTGGGCGGAGGTCTGCTCACCTGCCGCTTCACGCACGTCTACCCCGACGGCCCCGCGCCCTACTACACGTGGCTCGCGCCGCCCGCGCCCGGTCGACAGATCGAGGCGTGGTCGGCGGTCAAGCGCGCGGCGTCCGACGCCATCTCGCGCGCCGGCGGGACCATCACCCATCACCACGCGGTGGGACGCACGCATCGCCCCTGGTACGATCGCGAGCGCCCCGACGCGTTCGCGCTCGCGCTCGGGGGCGCGAAGCGCGCGCTCGATCCAGCCGGCGTGCTGAACCCGGGCGTGTTGATCGACTAGCCGCCCGCGCCCGCGCTGCCAGCCGACGAACCGCCCGCGCCCGCCGCGCCGCCCATCCCGCCGGTCGCGAACGGGTTGAAGCACTCGGTGAGCGGGGTGGCCTTGCCAAGCGTCGTCGACGCGGTCGCCTCCTTGCCCTCGAACCCGACCGCGACCGACAGCGCGTCGCAGTCGGACGTCGGCGCGTTGGTGCCGTCGGCGAGCACGTCGAGGTTCGACGAGACGTAGTTGACCATCGTCTTGTAGAGCTGGCCCTCGTTCTCGCAGAGGCCGATCTGGCGGAAGCCGCCGATCACGTCGTCCTTCTTCACGCGCCCCGCGATGACGCCGTCCCTCACGACGATCGTGCCGTCCTGCCCCTTCTCGACGCGGCCGGTGACGATCGCCTTCTGGATCCTGATGGGGAACGTGTTGACGCCGTCGGCGGGCTCGGTCGGAAACCAGAACGACGAGTCGTCGGGCAAGGTCGCGACGATGTACCCCTGCTTGATGTAAGCGTGCGCATCGAACACCTTGGCGGTCGGCAAGGCGTCGCCCGTCTTCGGCTCGGCGAACCCGGTCTCGTCGAGGATGAAGGGATCGGTCGACAGCCAGCAGAGCGTGCTCGGCTGCGTGGCGGTCGAGCAGTCGATGCCCGTCGTCGTCTCGAGGCCGATCGACGGGTAGATGTCGAGCCGCACGTCGTCGTCGTCCTGCTCGCCGTTGTACCCGCTCACGCGGATCAAGAAGTTGTAGTAGCCCGCGCAGAGCCCGCAGTTGAACTGCGTGTCGTTGAGGCGATATTTCGCGCCCACCTCGGGCGTCTGCGCGACGAACACCTCGAAGCGCCCGAAGTTGTTGTCGCGGCAGTCGTTGCCGTCGATGCGCGCGGGGATCGAGCCCTGGTTGCAGCCGGCGTTGTCGTTGTCGATGCCGCAGGTCGGCGAGCTGGTGCAGGCGCCGTCGAGGTCGAAGCCGATGTCCATCCAGGCGTTGCCGTCCTCCTGGCCAGCCTCGTTCTGCGAGCCGAGCCGGAGCTTGGTGATCGCGACGAAGAACGGCGGTCGATCCTTGCCAGCCTTGGGCGCCGGGCGGTCCTTGTCGGACGGGAAGCCGGCGGAGAAGCAGCCCTTGTCGCCTGGCTTCGACCACCAGCCCTTGCCCCAGCTGCCTGTCGTCGCGCCGCTCGCGCCCGCGCCGCCGCCGCTGGCCCGCGGGAAGGGCTCCTTCAGCGCGGCGTCGTAGACGTTGCACGAGGGCGCCGTGACGCTCGCGAGCGCGAGCAGCCCGCACGGTGCCAGGATTCGGAGGGTGGCGCGCACGGCCGCGGAGCTTACCCGCACGCCGCGTTCACGCGCAAAGGTTCACGCGGGCGCGCGGTCGAGCCGGACGACGGGCCAGTCGTACGCGCGGGCGAGGCGAGAGAGCGCGCCGTCGGGGTTGACCGCGCACGGGTGGCCGACGACCGACAGCATCGGCACGTCCGAGTAGCTGTCCGAGTAGGCGAAGCACGCGTCGAGATCGTGCCCGTGCGCGCGCGCGTGCTCGCGGATCAGCCGCGCCTTCTCGGGCCCGGCCACGACGGGGCGCACGAGCTTGCCGGTGGCGTGGTTCGCGTGGATCTCGAGGCGGTTCGCGATGACGTGCGTCGCGCCCAGGTGGTCGGCGAGCCGCTGCATCAGGAAGTCGAGCGCGCCCGACACGAGGACGACGTCGTGCCCGTCGTCGCGGCACACCCGCACGAGATCGCGCGCGCCCGGGTAGAGGTTGGGCTTCAGCACGGTGTCGAAGGCCTCGTCGGCCAGGCACTGGAGGCGGTCGTCGGAGGTCCCCTCGAAGAGCGAATAGAGGCGCTCGTTGAACATCCGCCGATCGAGCAGCTCGGAGATCGCGAGCGACGGCGCTTGAAAGAGGCCGCGCGCCACCTTGCCGAGCGACGCGAGCGGCGACGGCTGGTTCAGCAGATAGAACACCGTCGGGTGTACGAGGTTCGTCGACACGAGCGTGCCGTCGACGTCGAAATAGCAGGCGGCCACGCGCCGCCCCTATCCGCGCTGCGACGCCCACGCAACCCCTCGCGGCGGCGTCGCGCGAGCGCCGGTGAGCCGTGCTAGCGTCCGGCCTTCCCGACACAGACTGGAGATCCTCCCGATGCGCCTTCGTCCCCTCGCTCTGCTCCCGCTCCTCTCGCTCGCCGCGCTCGCGTGCGGCGGCTCTGGCTCCACCGATCGGTCCGGCGCGATGGGCGCGCGCTCCGACTCGATCTACAAGGGCAGCCCCGAGACGTCGTCTCCCGCCGTGATGGCGCTTCAGATCGATCTCGGCGGGGGCGAGGGCGCCGCCTGCACGGGCACGGTCATCGCGGTCAAGGGCAACGTCGGCTACTTCCTGACCGCCGCGCACTGCGCGGTCACGCACGACGCCAACGGCGAGCCGACGACGACGCCCCTCGATCCGAGCCAGCTGTTCGTCATCCCGGGCACCGACTACTCGAAGGCGAGCACCGGGTACCCCGTGCTCGAGGTCAAGGTGCACCCGGCCTACAAGGCGATCACGAGCGCGCCGTACGATTTCTCGATCATGCGCTTCTCGTTCAACGGCGCGGCGCCGCCGGTCATCCCCGCGATGACGGCCGCCGAGGACAAGCTCGCCGTCGGCTCGAAGCTCGACGTCATTGGCTACGGCAAGACCGACACCAACCCCAACAACTCGGTGCGCAACCACGCGCTCCTCACCATCAGCTATTTCCAGTCGAGCGGCGCGCTCGTCATCTTCGACAGCGGCCAGAACACGAGCGGCACCTGCCAGGGAGACAGCGGCGGGCCCGGCCTCTCGGGGAGCGGCGCCTCGACGCGCGTCGCCGCGATCACGTCGTTCGGCGGGCAGTCTTGCGGCAATTTCGGCGGCAGCGGGCGCGTGTCCAAGGTGTACGACTCGTTCATCAAGCCGTTCATCGACGGCACGGCGGGCACGCTCACGTGCGACGAGTGCCGCTCGTCGGCGACCCTCCCCGGCGGCGCGTGCTCCGGGGACGTCGACGCGTGCACGGCCGACGCCGACTGCAGCGCGTTCATCGACTGCGCGACCAAGTGCGGGGACAGCGACAGCGCGTGCGTGAGCGCCTGTCAGTCTGCCCACCCGGCCGGCGTCGCGACCTACAGCAAGATCTTCGACTGCGTCTGCGCGACCGGCTGCGCGTCCGAGTGCGCGGCCGACGCGCTGTGCGCCAAGGCGAAATGCGGGTTCACCGCGCAGGACGCGACCTGCCAGACCTGCTTCGAGAACAAATGCTGCGCCGAGATGAGCGCGTGCGCCGGCGACGCCGAGTGCACGACCTGCGCGACCTCGGCGAACAAGCCCGCGAGCTGCGCCTCCAACGCGCTCTACCAGGCCGAGCAGAGCTGCATCTCGAAGGGGTGCGCCGTCGAGTGCGGCGGCTCGAAGTGCGGCTTCGGCTCCGACGACGCGACCTGCAACACCTGCTACGAAGAGAAGTGTTGCTCGGAGCTCGCGGCCTGCGCGGCGGACAGCACCTGCACCGCGTGCGTGACCACCAGCACGCCGGCCGCCAGCTGCTCGTCCAACCCGCTCGTGAAGGCCGCGCGCACCTGCGTGAACAGCAGCTGCTCCACGGCGTGCGGCGGAGGCGCGGGCGGCAGCGGAGGCGGAGGAGGCGGAGGAGGCGGCGGCACCAGCGCGGGCGGCTCCTCGACGACGGGCGGCTCCGGCGGCTCGTCCGCGGCGGGCAGCTCGTCCGGCGGCGGCGCCGCTGTCGGCGGGACGACCTCCGCGGGCGGCGGCGCCGCGACCGCTGGTGGCACAGCGACCGCTGGTGGCACCGGCACCGGTGAGCCCGCCACCAACCCCTCCGGCGGCGGGTCGGACGACAGCTCGAGCAGCGGAGGCTGCGCGGTCGCGTCGCCCTCGAGCGCGGGCTCGTTCGCCCCGTTCGCGCTGCTCGGGCTCGCGGCGCTCGCGCGCGGTCGCCGTCGTCGCGGGTGACGACGCCGAGCCTCACCACCCTCGTCCGCCGCGCGATCGACCGTCACGCGTTGATCGCGCGCGGCGACCTGGTGCTCGCGGCGGTGTCGGGGGGGCCCGACTCGATGGCGATGCTCGACGCGCTCGCCCTCTCGCGCCGTCGCGTGAAATTTGTGCTGTTTGCGTGCGCGGTGGACCACGGCCTGCGCGAGGTCGAGGCAGAGCTGGCGATCGTCGCCGACCAATGCCGCGCGCGTGAGGTCCCGCTCTCGATCGCGCGGGTCGAGGTCGCGCGAGGCTCCAACCTGATGTCGCGCGCGCGTGACGCCCGGCGCGCCGCGCTCGTCGAGGTCGCCGCGCGCGTGAGGGCGCGCGCGATCGCGACCGCGCACCACGCCGACGACCGCGCCGAGACCGTGCTGCTGCGCCTGCTGTCGGGCTCGGGACCGCGCGGGCTCGCGTGCCTGCCGCCGCGCGATGGCCCGTGGATCCGACCGCTCTGCCTCGCGACCCGCGCCGACGTCGACGCGCACCTCGCGCGCCATCGCGTGCCATTTTCGACCGATCCCAGCAACGTCGAGCCGAGGTTCGCGCGCGCGCGCGTCCGGTCGCAGGTGCTCCCCCTCCTGCGCGAGCTGTCGCCTGCGATCGTCGCGCACCTCAACGATCTCGCGGACGATCTCGCGCGGTTGCCCGAGCCCTCGTGGCCCCGCGCGCTCGGGCGCAAGCACCGCCGCATGGTCGAGGGCGCTGGGCGACGCGTCGTCGTCCGGACGCGCGACGGTGACCGATGGGTGTCGTTGGACGCGGGCGGATTCGTGGTTACGAAGACCGACGACGCCGAAGAAGGCGCTCAGGATTAGACGCCGTCGTCTCGGGGTGGCAAGCTCGCCGCTCCAGCCCCATCTCCGGGCCGTGCCCACCGAATCTCTCCGGGTCCCCTCGCCGTGAAGCAATCGCAGAAGACGCTCCTCATCTGGGTCCTCATCCTCCTCGCGTTCGTCGCGCTGTGGCAGTACGCCGATCCCGGCGCGTCACGCACCGAGCAGGCCGCGTTCAGCGACTTCATGTCGCTCGTGCGGGCCAAGCCCGAGGAGCGCCACGTCGAGAAGGTCGACATCAAGGACCGCGAGTACTCGTTCACGGTCGTCGATCCGACGACCAAGAAGAAAGAGGTCTACAAGACCGTCGGCCCGGTAGGCGACTCGATCACCAAGGAGATCCTCGACCACAACGTCAAGGTCACCTACGCCAAGGACGAGGGCAACGGCCTGTGGATGCCGGTGCTGATGACGCTGCTGCCGCTCGGCGTGATGGTGCTGATGTTCTACTTCTTCATCCGCCAGCTGCAGGCGGGCGGCGGCAAGGCGATGAGCTTCGGCAAGTCCCGCGCG
>CAUJFL010000295.1 GCA_963169165.1 Myxococcota bacterium
ACTCGAGCTCGACGACACGCGCGGCGAGCGCGCGCTCCCTCGCCTCGGCGCGAGAGAGCGCCGCCGCGGACTCGGCGAGGGCGCGCGGATCGGGCCCGCGCGGACGCTCTCTCTTCAGCTTCGCGAGCTCACCGCTGACCAGCTCGCGCGCGCGCGACTCTTCGACGAGCCTCGCCTCGGCCGCGCGGGCGACCGCCTCGGCGTCGGCGAGCGCGGACACGGCGCCGCCCGCGCGTCGCTCGGCGTCGGCGACGCGCGCGGCGAGCTCGGCGCGATCCTCGCGCAGCCGCTCGACCTCGCCGGCGGACGCCGCGAGCTGCGCGCGGACCTCGACCAGCTCGACCCCACCGTCAACGGACGCCGCGGACCTCGACGGCTCGCGCGGGAGCTCGACGAACGTGAACGCGTCGAGGGAGAGCGCGCGCTCGCTCGCGATCCCGACGAACGCGACAGGCTCGCGATCCGCAGGCGCGAGCGACGAGTCGACCGACACCTCGCCCTCGCCGCCCGACGCGAGATCGACGAAGGACAGCCCCGCGAACTCGACGAGCCCCAGCATCCTCACGTTCGCGAGCTGCAGCGACAACGCGTCGTACAGCTCGTAGTAGGCGAGCGCGCCGTCTCCCGCGCCACCCGCGACGACGACGACGCCCGACGGCGACGTCAACCGCCGCGCGCGTGAGATCGCGGCCGCCGCGTCGCCGACCTCGGTCAGGTCCGACACCACGGTCACGTCGAACGCCCCGTCGCGCACGCCGAGATCGCCGTCCGTCAGCGCGGCGTACGACACACCCTTCGCCGCCTGCGTGATCAGCGCCTCGGCGACGCGCGCCGCGTCGGGATCGTACGCGTGTACGAGGCGCGCGCCGCGCCGCGCGAGCTCGACCGCCAGCCCCGACGTGGCCGAGCCGAGCACCGCGACCCGCCTACCATCGCAGAAGCGCTCCACGAGCGGCGCGAGCGCGAGCGCGCCCCGAGAGGAGGACGGGGGCAGCGCGGAGGGCGAGAGCGAGTGCATGGCGGGGACGACCGACCGCGGCTCTTACCGCACAACGTGCGCCGCGCGAAGGCCAGCGCGCCGCAGGTCAGGATCCGGTCACAACGTGGGGCGTGACCGCTTCGGCGATTGTCGCGTCCCCGAACCTCTGTTCGGCTCGGCGCCGCATGCGCAAACGAGACGCGAAGCGGCTCCTCGATCTCATCGGGTGGGAGCCGTGCGGCGAGCGCCCCGCCGCGAAGAAGTACGTTCTGATCGCCGCGCCGCACACCTCCAACTGGGACCTGCCGATCGCCCTCTTGATCGCCTCCTACTTCGAGGTCGAGGTGTCGTGGCTAGGCAAGAAGGAGCTGTTCGACCCGCCGCAGGGCTGGCTGCTGAAGCGCCTCGGCGGGATCGCCGTCGATCGACGCGCGCACCACGACATGGTCCAGCACTGCGCGCAGCTGCTGCGCGACGCAGACTCGCTCGCGCTGATGATCCCCGCCGAGGGCACGCGCGGCCGCACCGAGCACTGGAAGAGCGGTTTTTACTGGATCGCGCACGAGGCCAGGGTGCCCATCGTCTGCGCGCGCCTCGACTACGAGAAGAAGCAGAGCGGCTTCGGCGCCACGATCGAGACCACCGGCGACGTGAAGGCCGACATGGACAAGATCCGCGCGTTCTACGCCGACGCGAACGCGCTGTACCCCGAGCACTTCGGCCCCGTGCGCCTGCGCGACGAGGAGCCCGGCGCGGCGGCGAACGCCCCGTCGAGAAGCCCCAGGAGCTGACGCCCCCCGCGGAAGTAACCGCGAGCCCCCGCGGGGCGGCGGGGTCGCGTGCGGCGCGCCCTTCACGCAACGGAACCCGAGCGCCGGCACCTGGTACGTGTAGATGGCAGCACCACGGAACTGGGTCTGCAGCGCGCGCGCGGGGCGGTTCCATCCGCCGCCACGGATCGCGTGGTTGGCGGTCTCGAGCCTCACCAGCGGATCAGTCGCGGCCGCCGTCGAGTACGGCGCGTAAGAGTCTTCGGTCCACTCCCACACGTTGCCAGCGAGGTCCTGCAGCGCTCCGCCGGGCCAGCGCCGCGCGCCCTTCGGCGACGCGCCGACCTTGGATGGGCCTCCGCCAAGACACCCCACGTCGCCGCCAGGGTTCGACTTTGGCGCGCCAAACGGCGTAAAATCGGCCGTCTCTCCGCACGCTGGGTCCGGCCCGTCGCCCCAGGGCCAGCGATACCCTTCAGGGCCCGCCGCCGCCCACTCCCACTCGGCCTCCGTCGGCAGGCGCTTGCCTGCCCACGCGCAGTACACGCGCGACTTCTCCCAGTTGACCATGTTCACTGGATGGTCAGGGAACCTCGGGTACGTCGAGAACAGATCCTCGAGGTACGGGAGCTTGCAAACCCCCGCCTCGACGCACCCGCGGTACGCCGCCACCGTCACCTCGGTCGCGTCCATGCAGTAACCGTGGGTCAACACGACAGTGTGCTGTTTGTCAGATTCTCCGCGCAGGCCTCTCCCCATCTGAAACCCTCCTGGCCCTGTGGGGGGTATCGAGACCATCCCCTGTGGGCACGCGTCCTCGTGGGCCGCCGGGCCGGGCGGCGCGGCGTCGGTGCGGCTCACGGCAGGCGCGGGCGCGCTCGCGGCGGGCGCCGGAGGGGGAGCGCGATCCTCGGCGACGGCGGGGCGACAGCCGACCAGGGCCAGGCAGGCGACGACGATCGAGCGCATGCCGCGGATCGTACCGGGCGCGCCCTCTGCTTGCTAAATTCACGACGGTTCGCGAGCTCAGAAGGGAGCCTCGAGGCCCTTCATCCCCCACAGCGACCGCGCCACCCGCACCGCCATGTCCGAGCGCGGGACATAGTGGACCGGCGGCACCTCGGGCGGGAGCGGCGGCGCGACGTCGCGTCGCTCACGCGCGGCGTCGAGCGCGTGCGCGAACGCCTCGAGGTGCGCGAACCGCGACGCCGGGTTCTTTCGCAGCGCGACCGCGAGGATCGCGTCGACGGCCGGGCCCACATCAGGCCGACGCGTCGAAGCCAGCGGCGCGAGATCGACGATCTGACGAAACAGCAGCTCGGTCTTCCCTCGCGCGTCGTACGGCATCGCGCCGGTGATGGCGCGGTACAGCGTGACGCCGAGCGCGAACCCGTCGGTGCGGTCATCGACGCCGTCGGCGAGCAGCTGCTCGGGCGCCATGTAGCTGGCCGTCCCGACCGACACGTCGGCCTCCGTCAGCGCGGTCGCGGCGTAGGTCTTCGCGAGCCCGAAATCGAGCAGCTTCGCGCCGCCGCCTCGCGTGAGGAACACGTTGCCTGGCTTCACGTCGCGGTGCACGACGCCCGCCATGTGGGCGGCGTGCAGCCCGCGCGCGACGTCGGCGCCGATCGACAGGGCGAGCTCGACGTCGACGCGCCCGTCACGCTTCAGGCGCTCGGCCAGCGACTCTCCTTCCAGCAGTTCCATGACCAGGTACGGGCGCCCGTCCTCTTGCGCGCCCGAGTCGAGCAGCTTGACGACAGAGGGGTGCGCGATCCGCGCGATCGTCTTGGCCTCGCGGACGAAGCGCTCGCGCTCACGGGGATCACCGGCGTAGAGCCGCGACAGCACCTTCACGGCGACGCGGGCGCCCGACTGTCCGTCGTCGGCCGCGTACACCCGCGCCATGCCCCCCTCGCCGATCAGCGATTTGATGGTGTAGCGCCCCACGATCACGGTGCGCTGCGATGACGCTGTCGGTCGCACCGAGGTGCGCGACACGAGCGCGAGCCCATGGATCGGGCAGACGCCGAGCGATGACGGAAATTCTTGCAGGCAGGTCGGGCACTGCACGCGCGAGTGGGACGACGACATCATCGCATTGATAACAGATGGACCCGCGCGCGGTGATGGTTCAAGAATGCGCGCCGTGAACTCACCTTCTCTTGGCTCTATCGCGCTGGTCTTGCTCGCGAGCGCCGCCCCGATGCTCCACGCCTGCGGTGGGGAGCTAGAAGTCTCGAGCGCGCCGCCCCCCGGAGGCACGGCGCAGGCGGGCGCAGGCGGAGCGGCTGGCAACCCTGGCGGCGGCGCGCCGAACGCGGGCGGCGGCGGTGTGCAAGGCAAGCCCGGGACCTTCTGTGGGTTGACCTCTGCCGCGCCCGTCCCCGCGGGGCTCACCGTGCCAGCGGGCTTCTGCGCGCGGCGGTACAGCGCGAGCGACGCGACGACGCCGCTCGTTCCGCGCGTCATCCGCATCGCCCCCAATGGTGACGTCTTCATCACCGCGCCCGGGAGGTCGACCGCTGGCGGCGCACAGGGCGGCAAGGGCGCGATCCTGGTCTTCCCCGACGACGATCACGACGGCCGCGCCGACGCCGAGCTCGTGTTCGCCGCCGGAGGAGGCCCGTTCGACGGCACCGAGTGCGCCGATCTCGACGAGAATCCCGACGACACCAACTGCATCCACGGCCTCGCCATCCACCAGGATCACATCTACTACACCCGCTGGAGCGACGTTCGCCGCGTGCCCTACAAGGCCGGCGACCGGAAGGCGACGGCGAAGAGCGAGCTCGTCGCGACGGTGGGGATGGGCTCGAACTCCGTGGACGTGGCCTACTACCGCTTCACGCACACGATCGACGTGACCAAGGCAGGACAGATGTTCGTGTCCCGAGGCCGCTTCGACTCCTTCGCCTGCGAGGACGAAGAGTCCGTCCGGGGTGCGCTGCTCGGCTTCTCCCTGAACGGCCCGCTCCCGACCACCGCGAAGACTGTGGCCGACGGATTTCGCAACCCGATGTACCTGCGGTGCGACTCGTTCGACGTCTGCTACGCGAACGAGCTCACCGGTGACAGCTGGCAGAACATCGGCGGCAGGGAGAAGCTGGTCCGCATCCCCACGAACAAGGTCGAAAACTACGGCTACCCCTGCTGTGTCGCGCCGAACCTCAGCGCCAGCCCTGGAGCCGACTGCTCCAAGGTCGAAGCAGAGCTCGTCGCGTATCCGCTCGGCGACACGCCGTTCGGACTCGCGTTCGCGCCGAGCACGTGGCCCGCTCCCTACAACGGCGCGATCTTCGTGGCGAAGCACGGCACCAACGGCGCCTGGGAGAACTCGGACGTCGTCTACATCAAGACAGACCCCGCGACCGGCGCACCAGCGAGCGGAGAGAACCCGTTCACCAACGGCTTCGGCAGAGGGGAGGGCACGATCAACGGCCGCGCGACCGACGTCGCCTTCCACCCCGACGGCCGGATGTTCGTCATCGACGACACGAGCGGCCTGATCTTCTGGGTCGCCCCCCTCGAGCTCGCTCTCCCGAAAGGCTGGTGACCGTGGTCGACTGCGCCGAATACAAAATCCGCCTGTCTGGCGTGCGCTTCCGCGCGAGGCACGGCGTCAGCGACTCCGAGCGCCAGCTCCCGCAGGACTTTCTGGCGGACGTCGAGATCACGTTGCCGACCGCGACCTTGCCGACGAGCGACCACCTACGCGAGGTGTTCGATTACGATCGCTTCGCGTCCCTCATCGTCGAGGTCGGGACGAGCCAGGAGTTCCGCCTGCTCGAGAGCCTCGGCGCGCGCGTGATCGAGCGTGTGCTCGAGGCGACGCCCGCAACGCGGGTCTCCGTCTCGATCACCAAGCTTCGCCCGCCCACGACCAGCAGCGTCGACGCCGTCAGCGTCGAGCTCGTCGCGCACCGCCCCTGAAAGCGCCCGAGCGCCGCGCGCCGACCTCGGGCCACGAGCGCGACAGGACAAAAAGCGAAAGCCCCTGGATCGTCAGATCCAGGGGCTCTCTTAGATAATCCCGGCGGCGTCCTACTCTCCCACACGGCTGCCCGTGCAGTACCATCGGCTCCGAAGAGCTTAACTTCCGAGTTCGGGATGGGATCGGGTGTGGCCTCTTCGATATCACCACCGGAAGACAGGGAGCGCCCAGCCTCGACGTAAGTCGAGGCGGTTCGTAGCCATCGAGGCTCGTTGCTCCAATCCTGAGCACGAGCTCGCATGTTGCCTTAGAGATAGGTCAAGCCTCACGACCGATTAGTACCGGTTAGCTCCGCACGTTACCGTGCTTCCACACCCGGCCTATCAAACTC
>CAUJFL010000296.1 GCA_963169165.1 Myxococcota bacterium
GAGGCGCTCGAGCTGGCCGCGGTCGAGCTCGACAGGACGCCGCCCGGAGGTGTCCGCGTGGCGCCCTCGGCGGTCGCGCTCCTGTCCGATCACTTCGTGCTGCGCGAGCGCGATGGTGGCGTCGCGCTGCTCTACGAGGGCGAGCGGGCCGACAGCGTGCGCCGCCTGCTCGGCAAGGCGACGGCGACGGTGGGGCGCGACAAGGAGCTCGGCCTCCTGCTCGGCGTGTACCGCGAGATGATCGAGGACGGCGCGCCACGCGTCGCGGTCGTCTCCGGCCCGCCAGGGATCGGCAAGAGCCGCATCCGCTGGGAGGTGACGCGACGGCTCGCGCTCGAGCAGCCGCGGCCCGAGCTGCTCGTCTGTCGCGGCGATCCCGACGTGCGAGGCGCGGGGACGCCCGCTGTCGGGCGCGCGCTGCGGGAGCGCATCGGCCTCTCGAAGGGTCAGCCGCTCGAGGCGCAGCTCGCTCGGATAGAGGCGTTCGCGCCGAAGCTCTACGCCGAGGAGCGAAGGGCGCTCCTCGAGCTGTCACGGCGGCTCGAGACGCCGCAGAAGCGCGGGGTCGGCGGCAAGCGCGCGGCCGAGAGCGCGCTGCGCGAGCGCGCGACGCGCGGCCCGCTCGTCATCGTGCTCGAGGATCTCCACTGGATGGACGAGACGACGCTCGAGATCTTCGACGCGCTCCTCGGCGACCGCGCGACGCCGCTGCTCGTGCTCGCGTTCGGGCGCGGTGACGTCGGCCTCACGCAGACGGTGTTCTCCGAGCGCGGCGCGACGCGGCTCGAGCTCGGGCCGCTGTCCGCGGGCGCGGCGGGGCGGCTCGTCGCCGAGGTCGCCCCGCAGCTCACCGACACGGCGCGCGCGGCGCTGATCGATCGCGCCGGAGGCAACGCGCTGTTCCTCGAGGAGCTGCTGCGGGCGTCGCCCGAGCGCGCCGACTCGCTGCCGATCACGGTCTCCGCGCTCGTCCAGGCGCGCCTCGATCAGCTGGCGCCCCAGGTCCGCAAGGTCGCGCGGGCGCTGTCGGTGTTTGGTCGGATCGGGTGGACGGACGGCCTGCGCGCGCTCCTGGGAGAGGAGTCGCCCGACGAGCTCGCGACGCTGACGAGCTTCGAGATCGTGTCGCCGAGCGAGTCGCCGAGGTTCGGCGGCGAGGAAGAGTGGGTGTTCAGCCACGCGCTGGTCCGCGACGCGATCTACGCGAGCATCGACGCGGACGCGCGCACGTCCTGGCACCGCCGCGCCGCGCGCTGGCTCGAGGCGATCGGCGAGGAGGATCTCGGCGTCGTCGCGCGGCACGCGGCCGCGGGCGGTGACCCACGCACCGCCGCGGCGCTCTTCGCCCGCGCGGCCGAGGGCGCGTGGTCGACCAGCCACGGCGCGGAGGCCGCGACGCTCGCGCGAGAGGGGCTCGCGGCGGGCGCCGAGGGCGCGGTCGAGGCGCGCCTCGCGCTCGTCGGCTCGTCTGCGTCGTACGTCGCGGGCGCGCTCGGCGACGCCGTCAAGCTCGCCCGCGCGGCGATCACGGCGGCGCCCGCGCACGCGTCCCGGGCGCGGGGGGTCCTCGCCGAGGCGCGGTTCGCCGAGGGGCACGTCGAGGAGGCGCTCGCGCTGCTGGACGGAGACGCGTCGCTCGGACCGCTCCGCGCGAACCTCCTCATCGCGGTCGAGCGGTTCGACGACGCTCGGACCAGCCTGATCGACGACCCCACGGCCGACGCGGAAGCGCGGCTCGTGACCGAGCTCGCTCGCGCGTCGCTCGAGCTCGGCGAGGGAGCGCTGGCTGCGGCGGGGGCGCGCCTCGCGGGCTGCGCGACCCAGGCGCTGCACGCCTCCGCGCCGGTCGCGTGGCGCGCGCGGCTGCTGGCGGTCACGCACGCGCGCGCGTCGCTCGACCTCGCCCTGGCCATCGACCTCGCGCGCGCGCTCGCCGTCGACGCCCGCGCGGCCACCGCGCACCACTTCGCGCACCTCGCCGAGCTCGAGGCAGAAGAGGCGAGCGCCCTCGCGGGTCGAGACGAGCGCGGCGCGCGCCTCGCCGTCGTACGAGCGTGGCTCGATGGCGCGGGCCACGCGGCCGTCGCGCGCGCGCTCGCGGTCTCCGCGGTCGTGATGGCGCGCGGCGGGGACTCGACCCAGGCGCTGACGCTCGCGAGAGCAGCGGTCGCGCGCGCGGCGGTCCCGGGCGACCTGCGCCTCGCCCGGCGCGCGCTCGCGTTCGTCCACGTGACGCGCGGCGCCCACGACGCCGCGCTCGAGCTCTCCTTCGACGACGCGCGCCCCAGCCACGACGGGTGGCAGCACCTCGCGGACTGGGTGCGCGTCGCCGCGCTCGAGGCGACAGGCGAGCCCGACGAGGCCGCCCGCGCCCGCGCCCGCGCGGCGTCACGCCCCCTGCTCGGCGCGACCTGGTTCGGTCGGCAGCTCGAGCGAGCTTGAACCGGCGTCGAGGGGCGATCGTGTCTGTCGTGTCGCCTCCGCGATCCGTTCGCTCTTGGTGACCAACGGGCGAGGCCGCCCTCGCGAGCCTCGCGATGGGGCGGCCTCAGGTTGATGCGCTGGCGAGGCGTTCGGCTCAGCCGGTCGCGGCCAAGCGGGGCCGGGCGCGCGGGGTCGCCGGCGCCACCCTGGCGGGCGCGCGTCGGCCATGAGTGTGCAGCCTGGCAGAGGAGAGGATCGCCTCGCAGAGCGCGCCGAAGTCGTAGCCAGCGGCCGCCGCGATGCGGGGCAGCAGGCTGGTCTCGGTCATCCCCGGCTGGGTGTTGACCTCGAGCACGTACTCGTTCTCGCCTTCGGTCACGAGCAGATCGACCCGCACCGCGCTGGTGCACCCGAGCGCCAGGGCCGCGCGCTCGGCGAGGTGCAGCACGTTCTTCAGGCGCGTCTCGCCGACGCGCGGCGGGACGAAGTAGTCGGTCGCGCCTGGCGTGTACTTCGACGCGTAGTCATACACGCCGCTCTTCGGGGCGATCTCGCAGCAGCCGAGCACGCGGCCGTCGAGGATCGCCACCGTCAGCTCGCGCCCCTTCACGAACCGCTCGATCAGCGCCACCTCGTCGTGCGCGAGCGCTTGCTCCACCGCGCGCGCGAGCTCGGTCGCCGACGACGCCCGCGCGAGCCCGAGGCTCGAGCCCTCGGCGCGAGGCTTGACCATCACAGGGAACCCGAAGCTGCCGTGGAGCTCCTCGAGGTCGGCCAGGCTGTCCGCGGTGAGCGTGTAGTACGGGGGCGTCGGCACGTTGTAGAGGCGAAACAGCTCCTTCGCCTTGACCTTGTCCATCGCGAGGGCGCTCGCGAGCACCGACGAGCCCGTGTAGGGGACGCCGGCGAGCTCGAGCGCGCCCTGGATGCAGCCGTCCTCGCCGAACCTGCCGTGCAGCGCGAGGAACGCGACGTCGATGCGCGCGCGCTCGAGCCGCGTGTGCGCGGTCGCGACGTCGTCTATCACGATGGCCTGGGCGTCGACGCCCCGGTCGCGGAGCGCCTTCAAGACGGCGCCGCCCGACCGGAGGCTCACGTCACGTTCACCCGACGAACCCCCCATCACGACACCGACTCGCGCGCTGTGCATAGTGGCCTCCATGTGCTCTCGGACGTCGCTACACGCCGGCGCTCAGCGTGGCCAACTTCCGCGTGGAGGCGCGGAGACTCACACCCCGAGCGCCGCGCCCAGGCGCGCGAGCACCGCGGCGAAGTCGGGCGCCGGACCGAGCAACGGCGCGAGCGGATCGCGCCCGAGCGCCCCCATGCGGGCGACCGCGTTGCGCAGGTGAAACGAGCGCGGCGACAGCTCGGGCGAGACCTCGGACCACTCGAGCGGCATCGACACGGGTGCCCCGGGGACCGCGCGCGGCGAGAACGGCGCGACCAGCGTCTTGCCGTGTCCGTTCTGGAGCGTGTCGAGGTACACCCGGCCGCCGCGCGCGTCGATCACGCGGTTCAACGTGGCGATATCGGGGTGCCGGGCGACGAGCACGCGCGCCAGCAGGTAGGCGAGCGCCCGCGCCTCGTCGTGCGTGGGCACCCCCCCGAGCGGGACCAGCAAGTGGAGGCCTGACTGTCCGCTCGTCTTGCACACACAACACAATCCTACCTCATCACACAGCGCGCGCAGCGACAGCGCGAGGGTCACCATGTCTTGCATCGGCGCGCCCTTCGGATCGAGGTCGATCGAGCAGAAGTCAGCGTGCTGCAGCGAGCCTGTGCGGCTCGCCCACATATGAATGGGGATGGTGCCGAGGTTGGCGACGTAGGCGAGAGATGCCTCGTCCTCGAGCACGAAATAGTCGACCTCTCGCGTCTGGCTCTCGCTGAAGAGCCGCGCGGTGCGCACCCAGCCGGGCGTGAAGACCGGGGCGTCATGCTGAAAGAATGACTTCCCAGCGATTCCGTCCGGGTAACGGGTCAGCACCACGGGCCGGTCGGCGAGGTAGGGGAGCATCCAGCGAGAGATGGCGCGGTAGTAGTCGAACAGCTCACCCTTCACGACGCCGTCGTCGGGCCAGAACACCTTCTCTGGGTGGGTGAGCCTGACCTCGGGAGGGGAGGGCGCCGCCGCGACGGGAGGCGCTGGTGGCGGCTCGGACGCCTCGCGTATGCAGTCTTCGGGGCGCTTGTCAGGGCGTGTGCGCACGAAGACGGGGAACCGCAGGATCCCGTCTCCGACCCACTCCTGGTAGCGGACCTCGACGACGAGCGAGGGGCGCACCCAGCGCCTGCCAGGCTCTCGCGGGATCGGCCCCGTGCATGGCGCCTCGTCGATGGTCTGGAGCGCGGAGGGGACGCGCGCGAGCTCCTCGTCGGTGAAGCCCGAGCCCACCCGCCCGACGTAGCGCAGCGCTCCCTCCTCGAAGACCGCGAGCTCGAGCGCGCCGAACGACGGGCGCCCACCCTTCGGCGGCGTGAGCCCGACGACGACGAAGTCTCCGAACCTCTCGACCTTCACCTTCTTCCAGCTGGGGCTCCGCCCTGCTCGGTACGGGGCGTCGAGCCGCTTGGCCATCACACCCTCGAGCCCGCGCTCGCGCACGAGGGCGAACAGCGCGGCGCCCTCTCTGTCGACGTGGTCGGCGTAGCGGACCGGGCCGAGCCGCGGCACGAGCGCTCGCAGCGCGAGCTTGCGCGCCTCGAGCGGCAGCGGGCGCGCGTCGAGGCCGGCGAGCGACAGCAGGTCGAACGCGAAGTAGGTCACGGGGTGCTCTGCGGCCGCGCGCGCGATCTCCTCGGGGCGTGAGCGCTGGCCGCGCGCCTGGAGGCGCTCGAACGACGGGCGCCCCTCGTCGTCGAGCACGACGACCTCGCCGTCCAGGACGACGTCGCCCGGCCAGGTCGCGAGCGCGCGGGCGATCTCGGGGTACTGCTCGGTGACGTCGTTGCCCTTGCGGTGGTGCAGCGTGACGCCCTTGCCGCGCTTCTGGCACACGAGCCGATAGCCGTCGTACTTCAGCTCGAAGCACCAGCCAGGATCGTCGAACGGCCCCGGCGCGACCTCGGCGAGCATCACCCCGCCTCGCGAAGCGTCGACCATCCCCGGCACGGCGCCTCGAGCCCCGAGCTGCGCGGAGACCTCGTCGACGCGCGTGACCCCGCCCGCGACCTCGTCGACCGTACGCCCCGACAGCACCGACGCGTCCGGCAGCGAGCCCGTGCCTGCCTTCGCCGCGAAGCGGTCAGGCTTCTTGATCAGCAGCCACTCGGTCGGCGCCTCTCGCTGCCCCTTGCGCTTGGTACGGACCAGCGTGAACACTCCGCGCAATTTGTAACCATACAATTCGAACAGCAGCTTGCCGCTCTCCAGCCCGGCGTCGAGATCCTCGAGCGCGACGTACGTGCCCTTGTCCCAGACGATCACCGCGCCGGCGCCGTAGTTGTCGTCGGGGATGACCCCCTCGAAGTCCGCGTAGTCGAGCGGGTGGTCCTCGACCTTGACCGCGAGACGCTTGTCATCGGGGTCCAGGGAGGGAGTCTTTGGCACCGCCCAGCTGACCAGGACGCCGCGGTGCTCGAGGCGCAGGTCGTGGTGCAGGCGCGTCGCCGAGTGGCGCTGCACGACGAAGCGCCCACGCGCGCCGTCGAGCGGCGGGTTGGTCGCGCTGCCGAAGGGCTCGGGGGTCTGCGCGGCGGCGCGCTTCTTTCGGTAGTCGTCGAGCGGCATCGAAGGGCGCGCGCTGTCCGCGGCGGACCAGCCGGTAAGCGGGCCCGCGCGCGCGCGAGCTCTTCCTCGGCGCGCGCGAGCCGTTGCTCGCACTCTCGAAACCTCGCCGCGAGCGACCTCACGAACGCCCCCGTCCACGACTCGAGGCCGAGCCCCTCGGCGAGGGACGCGCGCGAGACCACGTAGACCGACAGCTCGGTGAGCGCGCGGACGCTGGCCGTGCGCGTCCCGCCCTCGGACAGCACCGCCAGCTCTCCGAACACCTCGCCGGGCCCCATCTCGCGGAGCGGCTGCTCGCGCCCGTCACGCGTCACGAAAGCAAGCGCGCGCCCCTCCGTGATCACGAACGCCTCGTCGCCGTCGTCGCCTTCTCGGAGCACGGTCCCGCCCGCCGGGAAGGTCTTCGCCTCGAAGGCCGAGAGGCCGCGCACGAACCGCGCGACCTCGGCGCGCAGCTCTTCGGCGGTCGCGTGGCGCGCCGAAGGCTCGTGCGCCGTCGCCTTCATCGCCGCGCGGGACAGCGCCGGCGGGACCCAGCCGCCGGGGACCCACGCTTCGGGTGGCACGATCTCGCCGTGCGCGGCGTGCTCGCGGAGCTCGGCGTAGTCGAGGCTCGCGTGCGGCGGCCTGCCCGCGACGATCTCGTAGAGGATCGCCCCGAGCGCGAACACGTCGGTCCACGGGCCGATCCCGCCTGCCCTGGGCGCGGCCTGCTCGGGGGCCATGTAGGTGAGGGTGCCGCTGCCGTCGTCGTCTGCGCGCTGCAGCGAGACGCCGATCTCGCTCGAGGACTCGTCGACCACGCGCGCGAGGCCCCAGTCCATCACGTAGACACGCCCATAGGTGTCGACCATGACGTTGTCTGGCTTCAGATCGCGGTGGACGACGCCGCGGCTGTGCGCGAACCCGACCGCGTCGCACACTGTCAAGAAGACGCGCAGCAGCTCGTCGAGCGCGTCGGCGGAGCGCGGCACGGTCGACTGGACGAGCAGCTCTCCGAGCGTGCGACCACCCACCAGCTTCATCACGATGTACGGCGTGTCGTCGAAGACGATGTCGTGCACCGGCACGATGTTCGGGTGGTCGAGCTGCCCCGTGATCTGCGCCTCGGCGAACAGCCGCTCGAGCTGCGGGGCGTCGCCGAGCAGGGGCTCGAGCCGCTTGATCGCCACGTCGCGGAGCAGGAGCGAGTCTCGCGCGCGGTGGACGCTCGCGGTGCCGCCGCGGCCGAGGATCGCGCCTGGCGCGAAGCGCCCCCGACCGCCGCCCCCTCGAGGTGGGAGCTCGTGCGCGCCCGAGTCGATCCACGCGCCCTCGATCTGCGTCGACGGCTCTGGCCTGGGGGTCCCCATCGCCGCGAGGGTACACGCGGCGCGGCTCCGTGGGCAGGTTTGGCGCGCGCTTCGCGCGATCTTCCGGTAGACGGGGCGACGGCGGACGGCCAAGATGGCGCCCAGCGTGCATCCTGCGAGCTCACCCTTCGGCGCCCCACGCGAGCGGCCAGCGCGCGCCACCTCGACAGGCTCGCCGTGACCCTCGGCGACAAGGAGCGGCTCGCGCGCGCCCGGATCGGGCAGCTGTACGACGGCAAATGGCACCTCGCGCACCTGCTCGGCGTCGGGGGCACCGCGGCGGTGTACGCGGCTCGACACCGAAACGCGAGCGCCGCCGCCGTGAAGATCCTCCACCCGACGATCTCGCACGACGACGTGCTCTGCGCGCGCTTCCTCCGTGAGGGGTACGTCGCGAACACGGTCGGGCACCCGGGCGCGGTGCGGGTGCTCGACGACGACACCGCCGATGACGGCAGCGTGTACCTCGTGATGGAGCTGCTCGAGGGCGAGACGCTCGACGCGCGCGCGCGCCGCCGGGGAGGGCGCCTCCCGATCTCCGAGGTGCTCTCGATCACCGATCAGCTGCTCGACGTGCTCTGCGCCGCCCACGCGAAGGGCATCCTGCACCGCGACCTGAAGCCAGAGAACCTCTTCTTGACGCTCGACGGCCAGCTCAAGGTCCTCGACTTCGGCATCGCGAAGCTCGGCGGCGCGTCGACGTCGGAGACGATCACCGGCACCGCGCTCGGCACGCCCGCGTTCATGGCGCCCGAGATGGCGCTCGGCAAGACCGAGCTCGTCGACGCGCGCACCGATCTCTGGGCCGTCGGCGCCACGATGTTCAACCTGCTCACCGGTCGGTTCGCGCAGCAGGGCGCCAACGCCAACGAGGTGCTCGTGCGCGCGGCGACGACCCGCGTCGACAAGGTCCGCGCGGTCGCGCCCGAGCTGCCGGAGGCGCTCGCCGCCATCGTCGATCGCGCGCTCGAATTCGAGCCCGCCGCGCGCTGGCAAGACGCCGAGAGCTTCCAGTCCGCCGTGCGCGACTCGTACTACGCGCTGGAGGGGCGTCCGTCGGGCGGGCCGCCGCCCCTGCCGCGAACGATCGTCGAGGAGCTCGACTCCGTCGACGTCGCCCGAGAGGG
The DNA here is from genome assembly GCA_963169165.1 of Myxococcota bacterium. Taxonomy (GTDB): domain Bacteria; phylum Myxococcota_A; class Polyangia; order Polyangiales; family Polyangiaceae; genus JADLFU01. Next base: position 8,637 of record CAUJFL010000296.1, read on the forward strand.
CGGAGACGACGAGACGACCAAGCTGTCTCAGGCGCAGGCGACCGGTCCGGCCGACGCCGCGGCGCCGCGCGACTCCGCCACGCCGCCTGGCACGGCGACCGTCGGCTCGGTGACGCGCACCACGAGGCCGCCCGGTCGGTCGCCGCGCGCCATGTGGATCGGCGCCGCCGCGGCCGTCGCCGCCCTCACGGTCGCGCTGCTGTTGCTGGCGATCGGGAGGCGCGCCTCGGCGCCGCCCGCCTCGCGCCCCGTCGCGGCGGCCTCGGTCCCCGCCGCCACGCCATCCACCGTCCCCAGCGCCGCGCCGCACGGCGTCTCGATCGACGATCTCGATCCGGCGCCCTCGGCGAGCGAGCAGCACCCCGAGCCTCCGCAGAAGGCCGAACCTCCGCGACGCACGCCGCCGCGGTTCGTGCCTCCGCGGCTCACGCAGCCTGATTTCTGAGCAGCGCGCGCGGCGTCGCGGCGACGGACCATTCGGCGTGGCGCGGTCTTGTGTTCTCATTTTTTCAACCACCACGCCGCCCGATGAAGATCACGTGTCGCGCGCGCGAGCCCGTCCACGCCGCGGCGCGCACGAGCTCCGTGTCGAGACCCATCGCGGCGAGCCGTTGCTCGAACCGCGGGCTCGGCCCCGATGACCAGACCGCGAGGACGCCGCCTGGCCGCAGCGCGTCGCGGCACGCGCGCACGCCTCGCTCCGAGTAGAGCGCCTGGTTGGAGGCCGCTGACAGCGCGACCGGACCGTTGTCGACGTCGAGCAGGATCGCGTCGAAGGCGCCGCGATGGCGAGCGATGACCCGCCGCACGTCGTCGACGACGACGTCGCAGCGCGGATCGCGGAGCGGATGATCCGCGAGGGCGCCGACGTGCTCGCGGTTCCACTGCACGAGCGTCGGCACCAGCTCGGCCACGGTGACACGGCACGACTCGTCGACCCGGTCGAGCGCGGCGCGGAGCGTGAACCCGAGCCCGAGACCGCCGACGAGGACCGCGCGGGGCGCGTCGACGCGATCGAGCGCCTCGTCGGCGAGGACCTCCTCCGAGTGGTGCATCCGGCTCGACATCAGCGTGCGCCCGTCGACCCGGACGACCCACTCGTCGCCGTGGTGCGCCAGGGAGAACTCGACCCCGTCCGGCTGGCGCGCGCGGTCGACCGTCGTCCACTCGAGCATGACGCGCGCGACTCTACCAGGCGCCGCGGCGGCGTCTCCTGCTCGATCGACGGCTTCGCCCCTGGGTGATACCGTCCCGCGACATGCCCCGAGCCGACGATCGCGGACCGCCCGTCGTCGCCGTCAGCGGCGCGCGCGCAGCGATAGCGCCCTTGGTCGAGCGGCTGCGCGCTCTTGGCGTCCGCGTGTTCGGCGTGACGGCGGCCGACGCGTGCGCGCAGGCCAGCGCGCTCGTGCGGCGCGCGGCGGGCGGCGCGCTCGTGCTCGGTGACGACGTCGAGCTCGGCGCGGTTCGAGGGCTGCTCGAGGTGGCGGCCGTCGCCGGGATCGCGGTCGTCTGGTGCGGGGACGAGCCAGCGCGCGGTCTCCCCCCCGAGGTGTTCGTCGCGTCCGCGCGCGCGCTCGATCCCGCGTTCGTCACGTTGAGCTCGATGGTCGAGCGCGAGGTCGACGGGCACCTCGTCCGCCTCTCGGTCCGTCGCCCGGCGGGCAGGCGGCAGGCGCGCCCAGCGTCGACGCGGACGCCGTTCGCCGACGGGGCGCGGCAGCGGCTCGAGCTGACCGCGGACGAGCTCGCGCGGGCGTCCGCGCTCGCCCGCGACGCCTTCGCGCTCGCCGAGTCGATCGTGCCGGGCGCGGCGCGCGCGCGCGAGGTGACCGAGCTCGTGCTCGCCGACCGCGCGGACCGGCAGGTGCTGCACGCGCGCGTG
>CAUJFL010000297.1 GCA_963169165.1 Myxococcota bacterium
GCCCGCGCGCGCACAAGCTGTTCTCGGCGTAGGCGGTCATGCCGGCCGCGCGATCGGCACCGCCCCGCGGCGCGACCGCGGCTGCAGCGCGGATCGACGCGCGCCGCGCCGCGCACCGCGACGCCGCCTACAAGGACTACGTCGGGGATGCGCCGGACGGCACCGACGCCGAGTACGACGCGTGGATGCGCGAGCTCGCCGAGCTCGAGGCCGCCCATCCCGCGCTCGCATCGCCCGATTCGCCGACGCAGCGCGTGGGCGGCGCGCCCTCCGATGCCTTCGAGGCGGTCACGCACCGACTGCCGATGCTCTCGCTCAACAACGCGTTCTCGGACGCCGAGGTCGAGGCGTTCGACCGCCGCGTGCGCGACGCGCTGGGCATCGAGATCGTGCGCTATGCGTGCGAGCCGAAGTTCGACGGGCTCGCGATCAGTCTCGTCTACGAGGGCGGCCACCTGACGGTGGGGGCCACGCGCGGCGACGGCACGACCGGTGAGAACGTCACGGCCAACCTCCGTACGATCGGCGCGATCCCGCTCGCGCTTCCCGATGGCGCACCGCGGCGCCTCGAGGTCCGCGGCGAGGTCGTCATGCTCCGGCGCGACTTCGATCGCCTGAACGCCGCGCAGGCCGCGAAGGGCGAGAAGACGTTCGCCAACCCGCGCAATGCGGCGGCGGGGAGCCTTCGGCAGCTCGACCCGAGGGTGACGGCGTCGCGCCGGCTCACGTTCCTCGCCTACGGCATCGGCGAGGTCGACTGGGGAGCGCACCCGCCGCCCGGGACCCACTCGACGCTGATGGACTGGCTCGTCTCGCTGCGCTTCCCGGTCACGCGCGAGCGCGCGCTGGCAGCGGGACTGGCCGGCATCCTGGACTACTACCGGCGACTGGGCGAGCGCAGGTCGTCGCTCCCGTTCGAGATCGACGGCGTCGTCTACAAGGTCGACGACCACGCGCAGCAGCGGGCACTGGGCTTCGTGTCGCGCGCGCCAAGGTTCGCGGTCGCGCACAAGTTCCCGGCCGAGGAGCTACCCACCGAGGTGCTGGGCATCGACGTGCAGGTCGGGCGCACCGGTGCGATCACGCCGGTCGCGCGCCTGAAGCCGGTGTTCGTCGGTGGCGTCACGGTGACCAACGCCACGCTGCACAACGAGGACGAGGTTCGCCGCAAGGACGTCCGGGTGGGCGACACGGTGATCGTGCGCCGCGCCGGCGACGTGATCCCCGAGGTCGTGCGCGTGCTGCCCGAGCGGCGCCCGGCCGGGACGAGCCTCTTCACGATGCCCGAGGCGTGCCCGGAGTGCGGCTCGGCTGTGGTGCGTCTCGAGGGCGAGGCGATCGCGCGGTGCACGGGCGGGCTCATCTGCCCGGCGCAACGCAAGGCTTCGCTCCTGCATTTCGCGGGGCGGCGAGCGATGGACATCGAGGGGCTGGGCGAGAAGCTCGTCGACCAGCTCGTGGACGGCGGCGTCGTGCGCACGCCGGCCGACCTCTACACGCTGGGCGTCGCGAAGCTCGCCGCGCTCGAGCGCATGGCCGACAGGAGTGCCGCCAACGTCGTCGCCGCGATCGAGAAGAGCAAGTCGACGACGCTCCAGCGCTTCGTGTTCGCGCTCGGCATCCGGCACGTCGGCGAAGCGACTGCGCGCGACCTCGCCCGGCATTTCGGCGGCCTCGACGCGCTGATGGGCGCCGACGGAGCGGCGCTCCTCGAGGTGCGCGACGTCGGTCCGGTGCTCGCCGAGAGCATCGCCCGTTTCTTCGACGAGCCGCACAACCGCGAGGTGATCGAGCGGCTGCGTGCGGCAGGCATCCGCTGGACGGAGCACGCGCCGGCCCCGACCGCGGCCGGGGGCCCGCTCGCCGGTCTCTCGCTCGTGCTGACGGGCACGCTGCCGACGCTCACGCGCGACGAGGCGAAGGCGATGATCGAGGCGGCGGGCGGCAAGGCGGCGGGCAGCGTCTCGGCGAAGACCGACTACGTGGTCGCCGGCGCGGATGCCGGCAGCAAGCTCGCCAAGGCGCAGGAACTCGGCATCCCCGTGCTCGACGAAGACGGATTGAAGAATCTGATTGCAGGGAAGGAAGCGCGATGAGAAAGATCCGGAAGGCGGTGTTTCCCGTGGCGGGCCTGGGCAGCCGGTTCCTGCCGGTGACCAAGGCGAGCCCCAAGGAAATGCTGCCGATCGTCGACAAGCCGCTGATCCAGTATGCGGTCGAAGAGGCTGCCGCCGCGGGCATCACCGACATGGTCTTCGTCACCGGTCGCGGCAAGCGCTCGATCGAGGACCACTTCGACAAGGCCTACGAGCTCGAGACCGAGCTCGCGCTGCGCAACAAGACGGCACTGCTGGAGACCGTGCAGTCGGCGACGCCCGCGGGCATCAACTGCATCTACATCCGCCAGACCGAGGCGCTCGGGCTGGGCCACGCGGTACTCTGCGCCGAGCACGTGATCGACGACGAGCCGTTCGCGGTGCTGCTCGCCGACGACCTGATCGACGCGCGCGTGCCGGTCATGAAG
>CAUJFL010000298.1 GCA_963169165.1 Myxococcota bacterium
GCCTCGGACGAGGAGCTGGCGGCGCTCGCGCTCGCCGATCTGCGCGCGTATCTGCCGCTGCCGGAGCCGCGTCGCAGCGAGATCGTCCGCTTCGTCGGCGGCACCCCGCAGCCGGAGACGGGCCACGCCTCGCGCGTCGCCGAGCTCCGTCGATTGGCGTCGCGACACCGCGGACTCTCGCTCGTCAGCGCCGCGTACGAGGGCCCGGGGATCGCCGGGTGTGTCACGCAGGCGGCCCGCGTCGGCGCGGCGCTGGAGGCGAGCTGATGGCGCGCTCCCTCATGCCGAAGGAGCACGGCGCGTACGGGCAGCTCGCGTTCCCGTCGATCTCGGCGCTGTGCCTGGGCGAGCCCACCGTGCCGTCGTTCGCGCTCGTCGTCGCCGCGTGCGCGGCGTTCTTCGCGCACGAGCCGTGGCTCGTCCTGCTCGGGCGACGCGGCTCGCGCGCGCGGCGCGAGGACGGTCGGCGCGCCGCCGTCGCGCTCGCCGCGTCCCTCGCGCTCGCGGCGGCGTCGGCCGCGGTCGCGCTGTGGCTCGCGCCGAGGGTCGCGTGGGCGCTCGCGCCGAGCGCCGCGCTCGCCGTGCTGGTCATCCCGCTCGTGCTCGCCGAGCGCGAGAAGAGCCTCGTCGGCGAGCTGCTCGTGGCGACCGCGCTGTCGGCGCTGGCGCTCCCGGTCGCGCTGACGGCGGGCGTGTCGCTGCCCTGGGCGATTGTGTTGTGTTGTGTGTGGTCGGTCGGCTTCGGCCTCGCCACGGCGGGGGTGCGCGAGGTGATGCGCCGCGCGCGTGAGCCCGAGAGGGCAGGGGCCGCGGCGATGGTGGTGCTGGGGATGGTGGGCGTCGCGCTGGTAGCCTCGGCGCTCCGGGGCTGGTGGGCGCCGCTCGCGGTCGCGCCGTTCTTGCTCGCCACCACCTGGCTCGTGGTGGCGCCGCCGTCGCCGCGCCACATGAAGCGCGTCGGCTGGTCCCTGATCGGCGCCTCGACGCTGACCCTCGCGGCCGTCGTGGCGCTCGGGCGCGCGCCGTCTCCTTGAATCGGGGTGAACCGCGCCTAGCGCGCGGAGGCGCCCGCGTGGCATGAGCCGCCCCGATGACGCTTCGAAGAACGGGCCTCGTCGCGCTCACGCTCTCCTGGCTCGCGGCGGGCTGCGCGCCAAGCCCTCGGTCCCACGCGGCGCACGAGGCCGGGCACGGGCCGCGCGGACACCGGTTCGAGCGCGCGGCCGAGTGGACCGCCGTGTTCGACGATCCTTCGCGCGATGAGTGGCAGCGCCCTCGCGACGTCGTCGCGGCGCTCGGCCTCGCCGAGGGGATGACCGTGGCGGACGTCGGCGCCGGCACCGGCTACTTCGAGCCCTGGCTGTCGCGCGCGGTCGGGGAGCGCGGCGTCGTCCTCGCCGTCGACGTCGAGCCCGACATGGTGCGTCACCTCGGAGAGCGCGCGCGGCGCGAGGGGCTCACCCGCGTGCGCGCGCTGCTGTCGTCTCCCGATGACCCCAACCTGGCCCCGGCGTCGGTCGATCGCGTGCTCGTCGTCGACACCTGGCACCACGTCCCCGATCGCCCCGCCTTCGCCGCAAGGCTCCGCGACGCGCTCCGCCCCGACGGACGGATCCTCGTGGTCGATTTTCGCCCCGACGCGCGGCGCGGACCGCCAGCCCACCACAGGCTCTCAGCGGCCGAGATCGCGCGCGATCTCGAGTCGGCGGGGCTCGTCGCGCGCGAGGTCGGGCCCGCGCTGCCCGAGCAGGCGATGGTGCTCGGGCAGCTCTCACCAGCTCAACAATAACAATAACTCACCAAGCTCACACCGGCACGCCCTTCTCGTCGAACAGCCCCGCGAACAGGACGGTGCTGAGGTAGCGCTCGCCCGAGTCGGGCAGCACGGCCACGATGGTCTTGCCGCTGTGCTCCGGGCGCTTCGCCAGGCGGACCGCGGCGACGACGGCCGCGCCGCTCGAGATGCCCGAGATGATGCCCTCCTCGCGCGCGAGGCGCTGGGCGGCGGCGAGGGCGTCGGCGCTCGTCACGCGCTCGACCTCGTCGATGAGCGACAGGTCCAGCACCTTCGGGATGAAGCCGGCGCCGAGGCCCTGGATCTTGTGCGGAGAGGGCTGCAGCGGCTGGCCCGCGCGCGTCTGCGTGATGACCGGGCTCTCGTCGGGCTCGACGGCGACGGCCGTGATGGCCTTGTTCCGCGTGCGCTTCAGGTAGCGAGAGACGCCCGTGATGGTGCCGCCCGTGCCGACGCCCGACACGAGCACGTCGACCGCTCCGTCGGTGTCATCCCAGATCTCGGGGCCCGTCGTCTGCTCGTGGATGGCGGGGTTGGCCTCGTTCTCGAACTGTTGAAGCACGACGTAGCGAGACGGGTCGGACGCCTGGATCTCGGCCGCGCGGGCGATCGCGCCGTTCATGCCCTTCGCGCCCTCGGTGAGCACCAGCCTGGCGCCGAAGGCGAGCAGCAGCTTGCGGCGCTCGACGCTCATCGTGTCGGGCATCGTCAGCGTCAGCGGGTAGCCGCGCGCCGCGGCGACGAACGCGAGCGCGATGCCGGTGTTGCCGCTCGTGGCCTCGACCAGCTCCTTGCCAGGGCCGAGCACGCCGCGGCGCTCGGCGTCGGCCACCATCGCCGCGCCGATGCGGCACTTGACCGAGTACGCGGGGTTACGCCCCTCGATCTTGGCGAGCACGGTCGCCGGCGCGCCGTCGGTGACGCGGTTGAGCCGGACGAGGGGGGTGCGGCCGATCGAGCGTGAATTGTCCGCGAACCATTTGGTCATGCCCAGGAGGCTAGGGGCTACATCGTCACTCTGCAAGACCAATGTTCACTATAATGAACGCCGAGGTGTCACCCCACGCCCGGCGAGGACCACGACGCCTGGTAGCCCGCGCGCTCGACGTCGACGGCGGCCGAGGTGGGCCAGAGCGGCTTGAAGGTGTCGAGCATCACCGCGGCCTCGTCGGTCCACTTGCTCCCGATGCTCGCCTCGTAGGCGCCCGGGTGCGGCCCGTGCGGGAGCCCCGCCGGGTGCAGCGAGACGCAGCCGGGGCCGACGCCGCGACGGCTCGTGAAGTTGCCCGCGAGGTAGAGCAGCACCTCGTCGCAGTCGACGCTCGAGTGCGGGTAGGGGCACGGGATCGCCTGCGGGTGAAAGTCGACCGCGCGCGGCACGAACGAGCACACCACGTAGCTCCCGCCGACGAACGTCGTGTGCACCGTGGGAGGCAGGTGCAGCTGGCCGGTCCTGGGCTGATACTTCTTCATGGCGAAGGTGAAGGGGTAGAGGTAGCCGTCCCAACCGATCACATCCATCGGGCAGCGCTCGAGCTCGAGCTCCGTGAAGCGATCGAGCCGCTTCACCCGCACCTCGCGCGGGCCGTCGGGCAGCGCGTCGACGCGGGCGACGGGGGCCGTCGGGCGGACGAAATCGCGCTCGGTGTACGGCGCGTTCATCGTCAGCTGTCCGACAGGGTTGCGAAAGTTGGACGGGACGACGACGTCGCGCCTCCCCTCGATGGTGAACAGCCTCACGTCAGGCCCGGGGTGGAGCCGATGGATGACCGAGCGCGGCACATGCAAGTAATCGCCTGCCTCGAAATCGAGCCAGCCGAACGAAGACTCGAGCCTGCCGCGGCCGCTCACCACGTAGTGGAGATCGTCGCCGTCGTTGTTGGCGAAGTAGGTTGGATCCGCCTCGCTCGGCGCGATGAGCGAGAGGACCACGTCGTCATTGAACAGGATGGCCGTTCGCGTGGCGCTCGCGGCGCCTCCCTCGGAGGCGAGCCGGTCCCACAGCGTGTTCGCGTCGTACAGCCGTCGCTGGTTGGGGAACATGCCAGCGGGCGCGCGCGCGGGCGCCGCGAACCCGTCCACCTCGCTCACGCGCCGCGCCGCCGTGATGGGGTGGCGGTGATAGAGATACGCGAACGGCCCGTCGAAGCCGCCGCGCGTCAGCATCTCCTCGTGCACCAGCGCGCCGTCGGACGCGCGAAACACGGTGTGAGGTTTGTCTGGAAGCAGCCCAGCCTGCGCGTGGTCGATCATCGAGGCGCCTCTAACAAGGGCGCGCACGCGCCGCCACCGCCGGACCGCGGGTGTGGTACGGGCCCGACATGCTCGAGATCCTCGACCAGATCGTCGGCACCGGCAGCGAGGCGGTGACCGGCAAGCGCGTCAGCGTCCACTACACCGGCACGCTCACCAGCGGCCAGAAGTTCGACAGCTCTCGCGATCGCGGGCGCCCGTTTCAGTTTCATCTCGGGCGCGGTGAGGTCATCAAGGGCTGGGACCAGGGCGTCGTCGGCATGAGGGTCGGCGGCACGCGCAAGCTCACCATACCGGCCGAGCTCGCGTACGGCGCGCGCGGCTTCCCGCCCGTCATCCCTCCCAACTCCACGCTTGTGTTCGAGGTCGAGCTGGTCGACGTCGGCTGACGGCGCCGCGCTTGACCCGGCCGCGCCCGCTCCGCTTCCCGCCCGCCCCGCCCGCGGGTCGTCCGGTGCTCTGGGCGCATCGAGGCGCGCGCGCCGAGCTCCCCGAGAACACGCTCGCGGCCTTCGAGCGCGCGCTCGAGGTCGGCGCCGACGCGATCGAGACCGACGTCCGGCTCACGCGTGACGGCGCCGTGGTGATCTTTCACGACGCCGACGGCCTGCGCGTGGCGCGCCGCGCGCCGCGCGTCAGGGACGTGTCGCTCGAGGAGCTGTCGTCCTGGGACGTCGGGCACGCCGCGGCGCAGCCTGGGCGTGGGCACCGCGCGCCGCTGCTCGACGCGGCGCTGGCGGCCTTCCCCGGCGTCGCGTTCAACGTCGACGTGAAGGACGGGACGCGCGCGGCGGTCGAGGCCGTGATCGCGGTCGTGCAGAGACGTCAGGCCGAGGCGCGCGTGCTGTTGACCGGGTTCGACGCGAAGACCCCTCGTCTCGCGCGCGAGCTCGGGTACCGCGGACCGACCGGCGCTGGCGTGTCCGACGTGCTCGCGCTGCTCGCGCGGCCGGTCTCGACGCTCGGAGCGGACACCTTCGCGGGCGACGCGGTGCAGGTGCCCACGCGGCTCGGCCCGCTGCCGACGCCGGTGTCCTCGCTGGTCGCGCGGTGCCGACGGCTGGGCTGCCGGCTCGACGTGTTCGTCGTCGACGATCCGCCGCGCGCCCGCGCCCTCGCCGCGCTCGGCGTCGACGGGGTGATGTCCGACGATCCCCGCGCGATCGCGCCCGCGCTGCGCGGGCTCGGCTAGTTGGAGCGCACGTAAGCGATCGTGCGGATCGCCTCGACGATTCTCTCGCGATCGTCGAGCGACAGCGCGACGAAGCGGATGCCCATGCCGGGGTTGGGATTGTTGCAGCCGACGCGGACGGGGTTGACCCACTGCACGACGCCCTCGAGCGAGAACGAGTCGAGCGTCGGCGGGCAGAACTTGAGCAGCATGTTCGTGCCGATCGTGAACGGCGTCGACGTGCGGACGAAGATGCCCATCTCGGAGATGTTGGTGATCGACGCGTAGAGGAAGGTGTCGTCGGTCTCGCAGTCGACGGTCCACGCGACGTCGAAGCGATCGCTGACGCGGCGATCGCTGGGCTCGCTGGGGGTGGGGGCGTCGGGGTGGGCGCTCGTCGGCGGCACGGACCGGGTGGTAGCGCTGCTCCTCGCGCGTGTCAGCACTCGAGCGGCGATAATTTTCTCGAGGCGCGCTCGAAGGTCAGCGGCAAGGTGAGCCGTGACGCTCCGGCCGCCGCTGGGAAGCGCGTCACGGCCGCCGCCGCGACGAGCGCGCGCACGAGGGCGCGGCGGGCGCGCTCGTGCGCGCGGGGCGTGCGGAGGGTGTCCGCGAGCACGTCGACGCGCCGGACGCTCCCGCGGCGATCGACGCTGACCCCGAGGCTCAGCAGCCCCGCGGGCGCGACGCCGGCCTCGAGGTGCGGGGCGGCCGCGGCGGCGATCTTGGCGATCGGTTCGGCGACGTGGTCGGCGGCGAGCGGGCCCTCGACGAACGGGCGCGGCTCGGTGAACCAGCCGTGGACGACGAGCCTGCCGGCGCGAGGATCGTGCGTGCCGCGCACCTCGCGTACGCCGTGAGGTATGCGAGGATCAAACACGACGAGGCGCCCGAGCTCTGGCGCGATCGCGCGCACCAGGTGGCGCTCCTCGACCATGCGGACGCTCTCGAACGAATCCCAGTAGTCGAGCGCGTGGTCGCGCAGCAGCAGCGTCTCGCCGCCGCTGAAGCGTCGGCCACGCCAGCGGGTGAGCGAGTAGACCCACGCGAAGGGGCCGTGCGGCAGATCGCCGTGCAGCTCCTGTCGACAGCCCTCGACGTAGCAGGACAGCCACGGAAACGAGAGCGCGTGGCAGCCGAGCGTGCGGCGACCGAACGCGGCGAGCCGCTCGAGGAACCGCGAGAACGTCGCCCTCGGGAAGTAGTCCTCGGCCGACGTGCGCAGCGCCGTGTACTGGCCGGGCACGTGCCAGTAATCCCACACGAAGCGATCGGCGCGGGCGCGGCGCGGCTCGGCGAAGCGCGCGTCGAAGGTCGCGCGCATCGCGGCGCCCTCCCGAGCGAAGTCATCCACGACGAGCGGCGAGCGGACGGTCATCTCGCGTGACGCTCCCGGTGGCGTGTCTGCGCGGCAAGCTCGATCCGCGGGCCGCGCCGACGTCCAGCACCGCCGCCGCGACCGCGAGGGCGCGCCTGACATCGGCGCCCGCGGCCTCGAGCGCCCGCGCGGCTTCACCCAGGGTCGAGCCGGTCGTGACGACGTCGTCGACGAGCGCGACCCTCGCGCCCCGCGCCGCTCGATCCGCCGCGAACGCGCCCGCGACGTTGTGGACCCTCGCGCCCGCGTCGAGCGTGGCCTGAGGCGCAGACTCGCGCGTCCGGCGCAGCCAGTCGCACGCGAGCGGGACGCCGCGGCTCCGCGAGACGCGCGCGGCGATCAGCGCCGACTGGTTGTACCCGCGCTCACGCAGCCGCGCCGAGCCCAGCGGCACCGGCACGATCACGTCGACGTCGAGCTCACGCAGCGACGCGTCGAGCAGGTCCCCGAGCGGCGCGGCGAGCTCGGGGCGGCGGTCGTACTTGAGCCTCGAGATCGCGGTCGCGATGGCGCCGCCGTACGCGAACGGCGCCCGCAGCGCCGCCGCGCCTTCGAGCGGCAAGCACGTGGCCGCGCACACGGGGCAGAACGCGCGCAGCCACGCGACGCGCGCGTCGCACGCGGCGCAGCGGGGAGGGGAGAGCACGGCGGCGAGCAGATCGACCGGGCGAGTGAGGGCGCGCACACTCGAGTATCGGCCGCTCGGCGGCCTGCTTGCGCGAAAACGACGCCGTCAGCGCGGGCGCTGCGACGGCGGGGGGCGGCTGGGCTCGGCCTCTTCCTCGCAGAACAGGATCGCGCAGCCGCCCTTGTCCGCCTTCTTCACGCGCTCGCAGAGGGCCGCGAGATCGTAGTCGCTGTCGACCAGCTCCCCGTCGGCGGGCTGCGCGCCGTGCTTCTCGTAGCGGCAGCGGTCGAGCGCGACCCAACGCCCTCGGTAGCGCTCCGAACGCGCGAGCTCGGACCAGGTCATGCGTGCTTCCATCGATCGGACCTCAAAATCCCTGGGGACTTCGCGTCGGCTACGCGCCCGCGGGGATCACGCGGTGCGGCCTCCTGTCGCCCCGACGGGGGGGCGACGGCGACGGGCGTCGTCTGGACACGTTCTGGGACCGACATGGCGCCGTCGAAGCGCGTCGGTAGCATCGCCTTCTCGGCGACGTCAAGTCAGCGCCGAGCGCGTGGAGTTGGCCGCGCCTCGGGACCGCGAGGTACCATTCGATCCGTCGCGCGCCCGACCGCGTCGCGGCACGCTGAACCCGTAGCTCCTCCGTCGTCTCCTCCCCATGCGCGCCTCTCGAGCCATCATCGCCTGTGTCTCCGCGAGCCTCGTCGCGGCGAGCGCCGCCGCGCTCGTCATCGCCACGCGACCCGAGCTCGTCTCGCGCCGCCGCCCCGTCACGGTGGATGGACGCGTGTTGCCCGCGGACGAGGGCGCGTGGCTCGACGGGCTGCGCGCCCGGCTCGGCGACGAGTCGATCGTCGCGTTCGGCGCGGGCTCGCCGCGACATTTCACGCGCCGAGAGCTCGGGGTCGAGCTGGACGTCGCGGCCACGATGGATCGGGTGGCGCGCGCGCGCGTCGCGTTCGGCGCGCCGTGGACGCGCGCTCGCGCGGTCGACGTCCCGCTCACCTACCGCGTCGATCGCGCGCGCGCTTCGGCGACGCTCGACGCGCTGTCACCCGAGGTCTGGAAGGCCCCCAGGAACGCGCGGCTCGATCTCACGCGGCACGTCCGCGTCGACGACGTCACCGGCGAGTCGCTCGACGTCGCCGCCAGCGTCGAAGCGCTCGCGCGCGCTGTCGACGGGGGCGCCGACTCGTTCGATCTCGCGATCACCCGCGTGCGCGCTGAGGTCACCTCCGACTCGCTCGCGCGCGTCGACGTGACGAAGGTCCTCGCGACGTTCGAGACGACGTTCACCACCTGGGGCACCGGCGCCGGGCGCGCGGTCAACATCGCCAACGCCGCCGGCAAGCTCGACGGCCTCTTGCTCGGGCCCGGCGAGACCCTGAGCTTCAACGAGGCGGTCGGCGAGCGCACGCTCGCGCGCGGCTTCACGTACGCCCCCGAGATCGTCGGCGACGAGCTCGAGACCGGCGTCGGCGGGGGGACCTGCCAGGTCGCGAGCACGCTGCACGCCGCCGCGCTCTTCGGGGCGATGGACATCGTCGATCGCCGCTCGCACGGGCGACCGAGCAGCTACACGAAGCTCGGCCTCGACGCGACGGTGGCGTGGGGCAAGGTCGATCTCCGCATCAAGAACCCGCTGTCGCACCCGGTGATGATCCACGCCTACCTGCCGAAGCCGACCGCCGTGCGGGTCGAGCTGCTCGGCGGCGAGCCGGTCGCCAAGGTCGAGTACAAGTACGGCATCAACCGCAGCGACGACTTCTTCCGCCGCATCACGCTCAAGCCGTACCTGAAGCCCGGCTCGATCACGAAGCACCAGCGGGGCAGCCGCGGCCTCGCCGTCGTCAGCTTCGTCACGACGACCTACGCGGACGGTCGGGCGGTCGAGCGCAGCTACACCAGCGACTATCGCCCTGTCCCCGAGGTGTTCTGGGTCGGCCCCGGCTTCGACGAGAGCACGATCCCCGAGCTGCCCGAGGGCGCGGCGCGAGTCGAGCGGCGCGGCGTCGAGGCCCCGCCCGGCTGACCGTCAGCGCTCGCTCGACGGCGCCGCGCGCTTGCGCGCTTCTCGCGCCGACGCCACCTCGGACCGCGAAGGGTTCAGCACGAGCAGCCCGTGATCGGCGTCGAGCAGCGCGATGTCGCCGTCGGACGCCCACTTGAACAAGCCGTCCACGCCGACCACGGCGGCGATGCCGAGGAGCGCGACCAGCGCCTCGGTGCGAGGGCCAGCGCCGCGGTCGGAGAGCGCGATGCCGACCGGCTTCGAGCGGGCGCTGACGAGCACGTCGAACACCGTGAGCTGATCCGCGACCAGCACCGCGCGCGTCGGCAGCTCGGCGCGCGGATCGGACGACGCGATCATCACGAGCGCGTCGCACAGATCCTCGATGTCGCGGGCGCGCTCCTCGAGGAACGGGCTGTTCTCGACCACGGCCGCCTTCGCGACGCGGCGCACGATCTTGCCGATGGCTTCTGCCGCGCCCATGCCGCCGTCGACCAGCTTCAACGTCTCGCTGCGCAGCCGCGCGTCGTTGACGATCTGCACGTACGTGCCGAGGAAGCTCGCGTCGACGCCCAGCGCCTCGGCCCGGCGCTCGAGCGCGCGCAGCGCCTTGTCGGTCGACTCGAACGCCGCCTTCAGTCGCGCACCGTCGTCGACGTGTCGGGTCTGCTTCGGGCGCGCGGGCGGGCGCTTCAGCGCGGCGATCGCGCCGACGACCCGACCGGGGTGCGCGGGTCGACCCGGGAGCATCACGCGCCGCGTACCGCCTCCGGTCTTGCGAGACGGGGTCCCGGCGCGCTCGCGGATCGAGTCGATCAGCTCGGCGTTGCGCACGCCCGCCGAGATCGTCGCCGCGAGCGCCGCGAGCAGCTCGACGTCGCGCGTCCCGAACGGAACGCCCGCGCGTCGCTGGGCCGTCACGGCGCCGAGCGCGCCGCGTCGACCGAGGATCGGCACCGCCGCGAACACGGGGAAGCGCTCCTCGCCCAGCTCGGGGAAATGCCTGTAGCTGTCGTGCGCGCCCGCCTCGCCGACCGACACCGGTCGCAGCATCTCGACCGCCGTGCCGGTGATGCCCTCTCCGACCTTCAGGCGCACCTGGCCGAGCGCGCGCTCGGGGAACCCGACGTTGCCGCGCATCACCAGCGTCTCGCCGTCGCCCTCGACGATGTAGAGCGAGCAGACGTCCGCGCGCACGATCTCGGCGAGCTTGCGGGGCGCCTCGTCGAGCAGCGACACGAGCGGGCGCGGCTTCGCCGCGAAGGCGACGAAATCCATCACCGCGTCGAGGCGCGGCTCGTCGCCCTTCACGTGGATCTTGGCGCGGGCGGGGCTCACGGCCGCTTCGGATGCGACGGCGAGCGGCTGGCCGCAACCTCGGCGAGCGCGCGCTTCACCATGCGCCGCAGCTGCCCGACGGTCTGCGTCCCGCGCGCCACGTATCCGCCGACGGAGACCGTGGGGGTCGCCGTCACGCCCGCCTTCTCGGCGGCGTCGCTCTCGGCCTGGATCGCCGCGCGGTGGGTGTGCTCGTCGAGCGCCCTCTCGAGCCGAGCGACGTCGACGCCGAGCTCACGCGCCGCCTCGACGAGCCGTGGGCGCTCGAGCCCGCCCTTCTCCTTCTGTGCGGCGAAGAGCGCGTCGTGAAAGCGATAGAACGCGGCGTCGCCCTTCTGCGCGCGCACCTCGCGCGCCGCCTCGGCCGCCAGCATCGCGTGCTCGTGGTGCTCGAGCGGCCGGTTGCGCCACACGAGCTTCACCTGCCCCGGAAACTCGGCGAGCAGCTCGTCGAGCGCGGGGTTCTGTCGACGGCAGTACTTGCACTGAAAATCGCTGAACACCTCGACCGCGACCGGCGCCGCCGCGGCGCCGCGGATGGGCGCGTCGGGCGGCGCCGCGGGGAGCGCCTTCTTCTGCGGGACCGCGGGCGCGCGCGCGGTCGCCTGCAGCTCGTCGTATACGCGGTCACGCGAGACGCCGCGCGCGAGCAGCGCGTCGACCGCGTCGAGCTCGTCGTCGATGACCTCGACCAGCTCGTCGGTGTCGCGCGCGCCGACCAGCTTGCGGCCGTTGACGAACATCGTCGGCGTGCCCGCGACGTCGAGATCGTCGCCCTGGTCGACGTCGGCCTGCACGCCGTCGTCGTGCCGCCTCTTCGCGAGCAGATCGCGCGCGTCGGCCTCGGGGATGCCCAGCTCGGACGCGAGCTTGACGAGGCCGTCGTCGTCGAACCTCGGGGACGCCGCGAACAAGCGATCGTGCGCGCGAAAGAACGCCTCGTCGCCGCCGCGCGCCCGCGCCTCGCGCGCGACGTAGGCCGCCTTGCGGGACATCGGGTGGAACGACAGCGGGAAGTCCTTCCACACCACGCGGACGTCGTCGCCGTACCGCCTCGTGATCTCGGCCAGCGGGGCCTCGGCCTCCTTGCAGTGCGTGCACTGAAAATCGGAGAACAGCGCGATGGTCACCTTCGCGTCGGCGCGGCCGCGTCGAGGCGCCTCGCCGAGCGCGACGCGGACGCGCTCGGGCCCTTGGGCGGGCACGAACGGCCTCACCACCACGTGCTTCTTGAGGCGCTCACACGCGACGTCCGCGCCGCGGCCCTTCGCCTGGGACAGCTCGGTCTGGATCAGCGCCGCGACCTCGTCGAAGCCCCGCGCGCCCGAGATCGGGCGGCCGTTGATGAAGGTGTGCGGCGTGCCCGAGACGCCCAGCCTCCCGCCGAGCTCGACGTCGCTGCGGACCTTCGCGCGGCCCTCGCGGTGGTCGAGCGCCCGCGTGAACGCGTCGAGATCGGTGAGCCCGGCGCCCTTCGCCAGCGTGACGTAGGTCGCGCGCGTCAGCTCGGTCTGGTGCTCGAACGCGCCGTCGTGAAAGCGAAAGAACGCGAGCGGGCCGCCCTGCTTGAACACGATCTCGGCGGCCTCGGCCGTGGGCTTCGCGCGGTGGTGGAAGCCGAGCGGATAGTGCTTCATGACGACGCGGAGATCGTCACCGAACGCCTCGATCGCCTGGAGGATCGTCCCGGTGTACCGCGCGCAGTACGGGCACTCGAAATCGGAGAACACCATCATCACGACCGGCGCGTCGGCCGGGCCGATCGACGGATCGTTCGCGTCCCACACCGGCCGATCCAGCTCGGGGAGGCGACACGGCGCGAGCGCGACTGCTCCCTGCGCCTCGCCCGCGGGCGCGACGCTGGCCCTCTGGTTCGCGGCGCACGCGGGCAGCGAGAGGACCGCGAGCGCCGTCGCCCACGCGCGCCACTTCAAGGGAGCTTGCCCGCCTTCTGCAGCTCGTCGAGCTCCGTGGCCCCTCCGATCAACACGCCGTCGACGAACACCATCGGGAACGTCGGGAAGCCCGCCCACAGCTTGATCGCGAGGCGCTTCTTCCAGCCGGACAGGTAGCTACCGTATTCGAGGTAGGTGAACGACGTGCCCTTGGCGTCGAGCAGACGCCGCGCCTTCTTGACCACCGGGTTCTGCGCCATGCCGACGACCACGACGTGATTCTTGGCGATCGCCGCCTCGACCTCGTCGACGATCTCGGGGTGCAGGCGGGTGGTGTTCGCGAGCGCCGCGGGGGCGACGCGCTCGGCCGACAATGACTTGCGCTCGGACATGGGGGGCGCCGCTTAGCACGGATGACCGCTGCCCGCGCGAGGCCTCGCGGACCGCGCGGCGTGCACGAGCGTTCACGCGGGGGACGCGCGAGGCGAGAACCGAGGTTCACCGACCGTCGACCAAATCGCACCTTGTCGGGGGAACGTGCCTTGCTACCGTTGGGCCGACGCCGGGTTCGTCACGCACGGAGGCCCTACCGATGAAGCGCGCCATCTCCTTCTCTGCCTTGCTCGTCCTCTCGGCCTTCTTGCCGGGGTGTCCCGTGTATCCCGCCGACGGGTGCGCGTCCTCGACCGACTGCGCGGCCGGTTACACCTGCGATGTTCAGCAGCGCCAGTGTGTCGGCGACGATCCGCCCGACATCGGCGGCTCGCCCGGCATCGGCCGCTGCGCCGCCCCCACCGACTGTCGCCAGAATGAGACCTGCGGGCGCGACGGCGTCTGCTTGCCGGGCGACTGCACGCAGTGGGGCTGCACCTCCGGCTTCGTTTGCGACGTCTCGAGCGGCTACGCGCGCTGCACGAAGCCTGTCGGAGCAGGTGGCTCCGGCGGAAAGTCCGGCGCGGCGGGCGCGAGCGGGGGCAGCGGAGGGGCGAGCGCAGGCAGCGGTGGTGCGCATGCAGGCAGCGGAGGCTCGAGCGCAGGCAGCGGAGGCGCGAGCGCAGGCAGCGGAGGGGCGAGCGCAGGCAGCGGTGGCGCGAGCGCAGGCAGCGGAGGCGCGAGCGCAGGCAGCGGAGGCGCGAGCGCAGGCAGCGGAGGCGCGAGCGCGGGCA
>CAUJFL010000299.1 GCA_963169165.1 Myxococcota bacterium
GCGCCCGCGAGCGCGCGCGCGCCGTCGAGCCCGCGGAGCCCTCGGGGCGACGTCGTCACTTCACCGCGGCGGGAGCGTCGAGCCTCGCCTTGACGAACGCCCACGCGTCGCGGGCCATCCGCTGCCCTTCGGGGGACGTGACGTCGTGGAGCCCACCATCGTACAGGCCGAGCGCTCGGCTGGCGGTCGCCAGCACCGCCGCGCCCCTGGCGTCGGGTACCAGCCTCGGATCATCACACCCAGGAGCCGCGTCGCGCGAGGGGTCTCCGCGAGTCGTCAGGTGAAACGCCGAGAGCCCCTTCAGCGACGCGGCGAGCTTGCACGTGCTCGCCGCGGGCACGAGCGGATCGGAGAGCCCGTGCGCGAGGAAGAGCGGTGTGAGGTTCGTTTCGAGCTCGGCCGCGACGACGCTTCGACGCTGGTACTCGGCCGCGTGCGTCGTGGGTGTCCCGCCGAAGGTCTTGACCAGCTCGGCGGCGCCGTTCTTGTAGAGCTGCGCGGCCGCCGGCGAGCCAGGCTGCGCGGCCCGAGCCTCCCAGCTCGTGTAGAGCGCGGCCCAGTCGACGGGCGGGAACATCGCGGCGGCGGCCCTGGCCACGGTGCCGCGCGCGAGGACGCGCAGCGTGACGCACCCGCCGTGCGAGGCGCCCGCCCACGCCGTGCGGTCGGCGTCGACGTAGGGCTGCGCGAGCGCCATGTCGTGCATCGCGATCGCGTCGTCCACCTCGCCGAGGCAGCCCTCGACCTTGCCCTCGCTGCCGTCCTGCCCGCGAAACGCTGGCATCACGACGACGTAGCCCTCCGCCGCGATCGCCTGACAAGCGCCGCCCCGCCACTCGGCGCCGAGCCCGAACAGGCTGGCGTGCGAGTAGACCATCACGGGGAATCGCCCCTCGCGGCGCGGACGGCAGACCTGCCCCACGATCTGCAAGGAGCCAGACCGGAAGCACACGCGCTCGCGCAGCGTCCTCGCGTCTTCTTGCAGCACGGTGCGGCACGCCCACGGCCGCTGGGACGGCGGATCGGCGAACGACGGCAGCGCCGCGGGCACCGCGGGCGCGCCGCCTCGACCCGTCGAGTCGTCGGGCGGCGCGCCGTCACGACAGCACCCCGCGAGCGACGCCAGCGCGACCACGAGCACGATCCTCACGGCGCGGGCTCTTGCCTCGCGGTGAGCACGCGGCAACCCATTCCGACGACGAGGCCGGCGCGGACCTTGAGCGCACACAGGCGCTTGGCTCCGTCGAGCTCGGACGTCACGCCGCTGCGGATGGCGTGGTTCGCCGCGATCTCGGCGCGAAATCCGATGGTCCCGGCGAGCTTCGGCGGCAGCGCTGCTCCCTCGATCAGCTTCGCCACCAGCGACGAGGGTCCTGCGCTCTTGCCCCACGCGTCCGGCGAGCGGAGCGCGGCGTCGACGAACGCGGCGTCGAGGCCGCCCGCGCCGTCACACGGCAGCGCGGCGAGGCGAAGATCTTCTGGCTCGAGCGCGCGCCGCGCGATCCTCCCGAGCAGCGGCGCTTGGGCCGAGAAGCTCGGCGGGATCTCGGTGGAGCCCGCGACCACGGCCGCGACGAGCGCCTTGCACTCGGCGTCACGCCTCGCGCGAGCCTGGGAGCGCGCGCACTCCTCCGAGCGAGCCGTGACCTTGGCTCGCCCCGCGGCGTCCAGCGTGGCCGCGTCCGCCTCCGTCAGCGTGGTGCACGGGTCTGGCCCCGAGAGGGCGGCGTCGATGCGCTGCGTTCGTGCGAAGATCTCCTCTGCCCGCGCGGCGCGAGCGCGGGCTTCAGACTCGGCCCGGCGGTGCGCGGTCCAGACGACCCCGAGCACCGCGAACCCGGCGCTCGCGACCCCGACCGCCAGCCCGCGACGCGCGAGCAACCGCAGCCGCTGCGTGCGCTCGAAGCGCGCGTCCAGCGACGGATCGTCGCGGATGGCGGCCGCGCACGCGCCGAGCAGCTCTTCCCACGCGGCGACCTCGGTCGCGAGCGCGCGGAGCGGCTCGGAGATCCCCTTGTCTCGCGCGAAGTGCGCGGCGATGTCCATCATGTGAGTCGCCGGGCTGACCTTGCCGGCGGGCTGATGAAAGGCCGTGACCGTCAGCTCCCCCGGGCGCAGCGCGGCGAGCGTCCTCGCGTGATGCTCGCCGAGCCGCGCGAGGCGCGCGTCGACGTCGGAGGATGGGAGCGCACGTCGCACGAGCTCCTGTCGAACGCCGATCGCGCGCGCGACCTCCGCGACGCCGACGTCGAGGGCGTGCCCCAGGCGCTCGGCCGAGACGGCGCGGACACCGTCGCCGATGAAGTTCGCGACGAAGCGCTCGCTCGAGATGGAGAGCGGCTCGCGCGCCGCGCGCAGGAAGAGGTTGCCGAGGATCGGCGTCATCGGGAGGCGCGGCAGCATAGGCGATCCGGCGCGTGGGTCTGTCTTGCGACCCCACGCCGGTCCGTGCTATCGGCGCGGACCCACCTCATCAGGAGACCGGTGACACGACGGAGACCGGCGGGGCTGCCGCGCACCCCGCCGCAACGAGCGTGGCCCGGAGACGTTCATGGAGATCATCAAGATTCAAGCACAGTCCCGCCAGGGTCACGGCAAGGGCCCCGCCAAGCGTCTGCGTCGCGAGGGCCTCATCCCCGCGGTCGCGTACAGCAAGGGCCAGCCGGCCGAGTCGCTCTCGGTCGCGCCGAAGTCGATCGAGCTCGCGCTGAAGAGCACCCACGGCAAGAACGCCGTGATCGAGCTCGACGTCGAGGGCAAGAAGCAGATGACCGTCATGCTTCGCGAGCACACCTACCACCCGCTCACGCGCGAGCTCTTCCACGCGGATTTCGTCCACGTGAAGCTCGGCGAGCCGGTCGACGTCGTCGTCCCGCTCACGACGAGCGGCAAGGCGGCCGGGATCACGGCGGGCGGCACGCTCCGCATCGTCTACCGCACGCTGCCGATCCGATGCGCCCCCGAGGCCATCCCGGTCAAGATCGACCACGACATCACGGCGCTCGGCCTCAACGAGGCCGTCAAGGCGTCCGCGCTCAAGCTCCCCGCCGGCGTAACTGTGCGCCTCGCCGACGACCAGACGGTCATCAACATCGTCGCGCCCGAGAAGGAGCGCGAAGAGGAGGCCGCCGCCGCCGGCGCCCCGGCCGCCGCCGCCGCCGCGAAGAAGGACGACAAGGCCGCGCCCGCCAAGAAGGACGACAAGAAGAAGTTATCGCGGTCTTCTCGCGCGTCAGAGGGGCCCGCTCGCCGGGCCTCTCGCGTTTTGTGAGAGCGATGCACCTCCTGGTCGGTCTTGGAAACCCGGGGCGCGAATACGAGGCGACCCGCCACAACGTGGGCTTCGTCGTGCTCGACGAGCTCGCGCGTCGCGCCGGCGGCCCGCCGTTCACCAAGAAGTTCAGCGCCGAGCAGGCGCGCGCGCGGCGGGCAGACCGCGACGTCGTGCTGTTGAAGCCGCAGACCTACATGAACCTCTCGGGCCAGGCCGTGCAGCCCGCCGCGGCGTTCTACAAGGTCGGCGTCGCTGACGTCGTGGTCGTGCACGACGAGCTCGATCTGCCGTTCGGCGAGGTCCGCGTGAAGGTCGGCGGGGGGCACGCAGGGCACAACGGACTGCGCGATCTCATCGCGCGCCTCGGCGCAGACTTCGTCCGGGTCCGCGTCGGCATCGGCCGCGCGCCCGCCGAGTTTCGGGGCGATGGGGCCGCCTGGGGGCTCGCGCCCTTCGGCGGGCTCGTGGCCCGCGAGCTGCCAGCCGTCGTGACGCGCGCCGCCGACGCCGTCGTGGCGGTGGTGTCGGGCGGCGCGACGGCCGCGATGAACAAATACAACACCAAGAAGAAGCCGGGCTGACCGCCTCACTCGGCGGGCGCGCGGAGCTTCTCGAGGATGGCGTGCTGCGGCGGCAGCTTGCGCTTCTTCTCGCGGACCTCGACGAGATCGGACTCCCACCCGACGCACGCGAGCACCGTGAGGATCGCGATGATCGGCAGGCGCTGGCGCAGGATCAGCCCGATGTTCGCCATCGTCATCGCGTAGGCGACGACCGACGGGATGATGAACACCAGGAACATGAACAACAGCGGTGGATCGACGCGGAGCAGCCGCTTGACCGAGAAGTAGCTCCGATAGAGCAGGTAGTAGATCAGCATCGCGTCGAACTTGCCGACCTGGAGCCCGAACGATCCCCCCATCCACGGGAACGGGCTGAGCAGCGTGTAGGCGACCTTCAGCGGGAGCTTCGCGAACGGGTCGCCGCCGTCGTCGAAGTTGATGCCCGAGCCGCCCTTCTCGTTCCAGTCGCGCACCTCGACCGACGTCGCGCTCTGGTAGGTGTGCGCGGCCTTCTCCTGGAACGACGCGAGGTTCTTCCCGAGGTACGCGAGGCCGATGACCGCGGCGATCGAGAGCGCGACGGCGCCCGAGAGGATGCGGAGCATCGAGCGGCTGCGCAGCCCGAGCAGGCTGACCGACAGCGGCGCGAGCGTCATGTAGACGAAGTAGAACCGCGTGTACCAGAGGCCCCAGAGGCTCGCGGCCACCGTGGCGAGCCAGGTGACGCTGAACGCGCGGGAGACGCGGAACACTCCCAGGAGCGCGTTCGTCGTGAAGAACAGCACGAGGCCGTCCTTGTAGGTGTCGCTGGTGTGAAACAGCAGGCCCGGGCTCAGGTAGAACATGCCGACCGCGAGCATCGCGCGGCGCGGCGGGGCGCCGAACGTGACCGAGGTCTGGTGCATGTTCATCGCCGTGATCGCGGTGGCGAACGCGATGACCGACACGGCGCCGAAGCGGTTCATCTCGCCGTCCAGGTAGCCGATGAACGCGATGAAATTGACGAAGAGCGTCGCGGAGCCCAGCACCTCGGAGAGCTCGGGGTGCGTGTCGACCGTCGCGAAATAGAGCCCCTCGGCTTGCCACGACTTCACCACGTAGTCGCCGAAGATCAGGTACGCGCCGCTGTCTCCGCCGCCGCTGTGGCTGAAGAAGTCGAACTGCGTCACGAGCGCGCACGCGAGCATCCGCAGCCAGAAACCACCCACGAGGATCAAGAACGCCCACCGCCACTCCGCCGAGGTCCCGTAGACGAGGCGCACCAGGAACGGCAGCGCGCCGCCGGTCAACGCGAGCAGGACGAGGCTGAAGATCATGCGCGCGAAGCGGGCGGCGACATCCGGGTTGGACGCACCGGACGCGCCGACGCGTGGGCGCTCTGTTGCGCGAGTTCACGCGGCGTTCAAGCGCAATCCTCGCTGACGAGCGCGCGCGGATCGTGGCATCATCCCGCGAGCTTTGGGCAAGAAGCAGCTTCGCCAGTGGGGCGTCGCGCTGGTCGCGCTCGGGTGTCTGCTGGCGGCCGTCCTGCCGATAGGCGGCTTCCCGACGCTCGCGGCGCGGTTGGCCGCGGTGCTCCTCGCGTCCGCGGGCGCCTGGGCGTCGTTCCGCAGGGCCTCGACGCGGGTGGCGCTGCCGTACGCGATGCTGTCCGCGTGGTCGCTGCTGCAGGTCATCCCGATCCCGATCTCGGCGCTCAGGGTCGTCTCGCCGCACGCGGCCGAGGTCTGGCGCGACGCGCTGTCACCGGTGGGCGGGCAGGTCTCCGTGGCCACGCTCTCGCTCTGCCCCGAGGCGACGTGGCTCGAGGTCGCGAAATGGGCGGGCCTCGGCGGGGCGGCGCTGCTCGGCGCGGCGGCGGCGCGGCGGAGCGGACTGTCGCGCAGCGTCGCGGTCGGGTTGCTCGCCGCGGTCGTGGTCGCGCTCTCTCACGCGGGACACGGCCTCGTCGGCGCGCGGCGCGTGTGGGGGCTCTACACGCCCGTCAACACGTTCTCAGGCTTTCACGTCGGACCGTTGCTCAACGTCAACACGCTCTCGGGCTACCTGCTCCTCGGGGTCTTCGCGGGGCTCGCCCTCGTCTACTCGTCGCGGCTGCGGCAGTCCGCGGTGATGGCGCTTGTCCTCACGTCGACCTCGGCGCTCGTGATCGGAGTCGTCGTGCTGGCCTCGCGCAGCGCCGTCGCCGCGCTGCTGCTCGGGTGTGTCGTGGCGACCGCGCTCTACGTGACGCGCGCTCGCGGGGATATGCGCCGAGTCTCCGGGCTCGGCGCGGTGACCGCGACGGCGGCGGTCGTCGGGGTCGGTGCCGGCCTCGCGGCGCTGGGCTTCGGCGGAGAGATCGCGCAGGGTCTCGGCGAGAAGAACTTCACCAAGCTGCGCGTCGTGCTCGACGCCGCGAGGATGGTGCGAGACTTTCCGCTGTTCGGCGTCGGGCGCGGCGCGTTCTCTGGCATCTATCACGCGTACCGCTCCGTCCCCGACGACGAATTCTGGACGCATCCGGAGAACATCCTGGTCGCGTCCTCGGTCGAGTGGGGCGTGCCGATCACGCTGGCCGCCATCGGGCTCTTCGCGTGGATCACGTACAAAGCTCGCCCCGCGCGCTCCGCGGCGAGGCTGGTGCTGCTCGCGGGTGTCGGCACCGTCGTGGTCCAGAACCTCTTCGACTTCGGCCTCGAGGCGCTCGGCGTCGGCGCGCTCGCGGCGTACCTGTGGGGCGTCGTCGCGTCGGGGGAGGGAGCGCAGGCCGAGGCGCCGACCCCCGCGGCGCGCGCGCCGATGGCGGCGGTCGTCGCGCTCGCGACCCTCGGGGCGGCGCTGTCGTCCGGGGCGACGGCGCCGCTCGACGCGCGGCGCGCGGCCTTCGAGTCCGCTCGAGGTGGAGACTCCACCGCCGTCGCGCCGTACCTGCGACGCTTCCCCGCTGACCCATATTTCCCGCTGCTCGGGGGGATGTCGGTCGGCGCGAAGCAGCCGAGGCTGGCGCTGCGCTGGTACAACCGCGCGCTCGAGCTCTCTCCATCGTGGGGCCTCGTGCACCTCGAGCTCGCGCGCGCGCTCGCCCGTATGGGCGCGCGCGATCAGGCGCTGCTCGAGGCGCGGCTCGTGGTCGCCGCGCGCTCGACGTCGGGGCGCGAGGCGCTCGCGCTCGCGATCTCGCTCGCGAAGGGCGAGGATGATCTGTCGCCCTTCGCGCCGCCGGGCGCTCCAGACGAGCGAGAGGTGCTGGTGACGCTCTGGGAGCTGATCCCCGAGACCTCACCGCTCCGCGAACCCGTCGAGCGGCGCCTCCTCGCTGGTACGCCGTGCGTCCCCCGCGTGATGCTGGCGCACGCCCAGCGGCTGCTGCGTGACCTGCGTGACGGGAGCGCCTGCGTGGGCGAGACCCGCGCCGCATGCCTCGCGCAGATCAGCGCCTCGCGCGACGCGCTGCGTGAGTGTCCCGGCGGTTCAGACGGGGCCGCAGAGCTCGGCGTCGAGCTCGCGTGGGAGTCCGGCGACACGAAGGCGGCGCTCGACAAGATGGAGTCCGCCTGCGCGGGGGGAGGATCGTCGGTCGAGTGCTTCGAGGCGCTCGCGGCGCGCGCGGCCGCGGCGAAGGATTTTACCCGGCTACAGCGCGCCACGCGGGTGGTGACCTCGGTCAGGTGCGCGACGCCACAGGGCTGCGCGGCCGCGTGGGAGTGGGCCGCGGGGTTGCATCGCGGGGCGGGGGATCTGGTCGGGGCGTACCTCGTGCTGCAGAAGGCCGTCGACGCGAGCCCGTGCGTCGACGGCTACCGCGCGGCGGCGGACGCGGCGCAGGCGGCGGGGATGCCGGACCGCGCGGTCCTGGCCCTCAGGCACGTCGTCGTGCTCGATCCGGGCGACGAGGCGAGCCGCGCCAGGCTGGCGGAGCTCGAGGCCGCGCGGCCAGCGTCGTCGTCGATGCCGCCGAACCGGCGCCCGCCGCGGCTGCGCCCACGCTGAGCGCGTGGGGTAGCGCACCTCGGCAGGACGTGAGAGAAGGCCGTCGCCATGACCGTGACGCTGCTGCCGCCCGCGGACGGACACGCGCGGTCCGCGTCGTGGCCAGCTGGGTTTCTCTGATGAACTGCGTGATCTTGCAGCCGTCGTACGTGCCGTGGCGTGGGTTCTTCGACCTCGTCCATCGCGCCGACGTCTTCGTGTTCTACGACGACGTGCAGTACGACAAGCACGGCTGGCGCAACCGCAACCGCGTGAAGACCCCGCAGGGCACGCAGTGGCTCACCATCCCGGTTCAGTCCGCGGGCAACGTCGAGGCAGGGCTGAAGATCCTCGACGTGAAGACGAACCCCGCCGCGCGCTGGGCGAAGAAGCACGCGCAGACGCTCAAGCAGACTTACGCGCGCGCGCCGCGCTTCGAAGAGGTGGCGCCGCTGGTCGACGAGATCTACGCCGAGTGTCCCGAGCGCCTCTGTGATTTCACCATCGCCTCCACCATCCGGCTCGCGCGCGCGCTCGGCATCACGAGCACTCGCTTCGCGCGCTCGTCCGAGCTCGGTGTCGACGGCGAGCGCACCGAGCGCCTCGTCGAGATCGTCCGTCACGTCGGCGCGACGCGCTACATCAGCGGCCCATCGGCGCAGGCATACCTCGAGCCCGAGCGCTTCGCCGCCGCTGGCGTCGAGCTCGAGTACATCGTCTACGATTACCCCGAGTACCCGCAGCTTCATCCTCCCTACGACGCCTTCGTCACCATCTGGGACACGCTCTTCATGCTCGGAGAAGACGCGGGTGACTACACGTGGGGCGAGCGGGCGACGGCGCACCGCGCGACGCGACGATGAGCGCGCGCCTGCCGCGGTGGTGGCCGCAGGCGGCGGCGGCGCTCGCGTTTCGGCTGGCGCTGGTCGCCCTCGTGCCGCTGTCGAGCATGCAGTCCGGGGACACTCCCGACTACGCGGCGCTCGCGCAAGGAGTGCTGTCGGGCTACGGCTTCTCGACCGACACCTCGCCGGCGCACGTCTCGACGTTCGAGCGACCCCCGACCTATCCGCTGCTCATCGCGCTCGTCTGGCTCGTGACTGGCAAGAGCTGGCTCTCGCTCGCCGTCGTGCAGTGCGTGCTCGACGCGGCCGTGGTCCCGCTGCTGTACGACACCGCGTCGCGGCGCCTGGGCGAGCGCGAGGCATCGATCGCCGCGTGGCTGTACGCGCTCCTGCCGTTCCCCGCGGGGACGGCGATCCAGTTCATGTCCGAGGGGCTGTCGGGCTTCGCGTTCGTGCTCTCGGTATGGTCCGCCACCCGCGCGCGCGACTCCGAACGCCCCCGCCGCTGGCTCGCGCTGTCCGGCGTCGCCATGGGCCTCTCGGCGCTCACAAGACCCTACTTGATCCCTGTCGGCGCGGTGTTCGGCCTGCTCGTCGCGCTCGAGCTGAGGCATCGGCGCGGGCTGTCCATTCGACAGGCGGTCGCGGTGCTCGCGCTGTTCGGCGCCACGTGCGCGGTGCCGTTCGCGCCGTGGGTCGCGCGCAACGCCTGGGCGAGCCGCACGTACCGGGTGCCCTTCGTGCTCGTGCAGCACTACGCCTCACGCCCTCCCTACACGACCATGTTGACCGCGGAGTTCGAGGGCTACCTCGCGAGCTTCGACGAACCGTTCGTCTGGACGGACACCTTCAAGCCTCCGACCCGCGGGTACCTGACGAACGCCGAGCGCGACGAGGTCGCGGCGCTCTGGAGGGAGCTCGAGGCCAGCAACGGCTCGATGACGCCCGCGATGAACGCCGCCTTCAGTCGGCTCACCGCCGAGCGCTACCGACAGGCGCCGCTGCGGCTCTACGTATGGCGCCCGATCTCGATGGCGCTGAAGACCTGGTTCAGCCCGCGCGCCTCGACGTTTCGCGTCAGCCTCGACGGGGGCAGCGGGCTCGCGCAGGGGTCCAAGTTCTTGCTGCTGAGCCTGCTCGTCGTCAACGCGTCGACGACGTTGCTCGCGTTGCTCGGCGTCTTCGCCGTGGCGCGGCGCTCACGGTACGACGCCGCCGTGCTCTGGGTTCCCCCCGCGGCGCTGACCGTGTTGCTCGTCTACATCGCGACGCGGGAGACGCGCTTCACGATGCCGCTCTACGGGCTGCTGACGCTCGCTTGCGCGGGGGGGCTCGTGGCGGTCCTCGACCGCGTCCGCGCGCGGTTGACGGCACGGGGCGCGTAGCGCAGCCTCCTGAGCCTGGAGCCCGTGGGCTCGGGGGCTTCGCTCGAACGCGGCGGGTTCGCCGCGCACCGGACGGTCGAGCCCCACTTCGCGTGACCATGAGAATCCCCTTCAACATCCCGCACGTCCGCGAGCGCGAGCTCGAGTACGCGCGCCAGGCGATCGACTCGCTCCACCTCTCGGGCGACGGGGCCTTCACCAAGAAATGCCACGCGTGGCTCGAGGCCAACACCGGCGCGAAGCGGGCGCTGTTGACGCACTCGTGCACCGCCGCGCTCGAGATGATGGCGCTGCTGCTCGACGTGAAGCCCGGCGACGAGATCGTGATGCCGTCGTTCACGTTCGTCTCGACCGCCAACGCCTTCGCGCTGCGCGGCGCTGTCCCGGTGTTCGTCGACGTGCGCGACGACTGCTTCAACCTCGACGAGCGCCTGCTCGACGCCGCCATCGGCCCGCGCACGCGCGCCGTCTGCGTCGTTCACTACGCCGGCGTCGGCTGCGAGATGGACGCGATCGCGAAGCTCTGCGCGGCGCGCGGGGTCACGCTGCTCGAGGACGCCGCGCAGGGCGCGATGTCGACGTACCGCGGCCGCGCGCTCGGCACGTTCGGCGCCTTCGGCGCGCTGTCGTTCCACGAGACGAAGAACCTCATCTCGGGCGAGGGCGGCGCGCTCCTGGTCAACGACGATCGCCACGTCGCGCGCGCCGAGATCCTCCGCGAGAAGGGCACCAACCGGAGCGCGTTCTTCCGCGGCGAGGTCGACAAGTACACCTGGGTCGACGTCGGATCGTCTTACCTGCCTGGCGACATGATCGCCGCGTTCTTGTGGGCGCAGCTCGAGGAGGCGACGAGCATCACCGGCGCGCGGATGGCGCTCTGGGCCCGCTACCACGAGGCCTTCGCCGACCTCGAACGCCGGGGCGACCTGAGGCGGCCCATCATCCCGGAGGGGCGCGTCCACAACGCGCACATGTACTACCTGGTGATGCCGACGCTCGACGCGCGCACCCGCCTCATCGGGCGGCTGAAGGCGAGCGGCATACACGCCGTCTTTCACTACGTGCCGCTGCACTCGTCGCCCGCGGGGCGCCGCCTGGGCCGCACCTCTGGCGACCTGCCGGTGACCGATCGCGCCGCCTCTTGCCTCGTGCGCCTCCCGCTGTCCGCCTCGCTGTCACCCGCGCAGGTGGACGAGGTCGTCGCCGCCGTGCACGCCGCCCTCGCGTGAGCCGGGGGCTACTCGGCGGCGTCGGCCTCGGCGCTCGCGTAGCCGTCGCTGCGATAGTAATATGAGTATTTGTACTCGGAGCGCTTGAGGTCGACGGCGTTGAGGATGCCGCCGAGGATCACGGCCTTCACGTCGACGAGCGAGCGCTTCGCGGCCTTCACGTGGTCGATCCCGGTCTCGAACGCGCGTGACACCAGGATGGTCCCGTCGACGCGTGTCGCCAGGATCGAGGCGTCGGCCACCGGGTTGACGGGCGGCGAGTCGACGATCACTCGGTCGAACCGGGCCGCCAGCTCCTTCAGCAAGAGGTTCATCCGGTCGCTCATCACGAGCTCGGCCGGGTTGGGGGG
>CAUJFL010000300.1 GCA_963169165.1 Myxococcota bacterium
GCGCAGCGGGAACTGGATCACCTCGTGCGGCGGCTTGAGCCGGCCGGCGCTCCCGGACGGCTCGGCCGCCACGCTCCCCGACGCCTGCACCGCTTCGCGTGCGGCAGCCGTCCCTTCGCCGATCACCTCGAGCGACGGGAAGCTGTCGATCGCCTTGATCGTGTCGTACGGCGACTGCAGCAGCTCGTCGCGCGAGGGTGCGTCCTCGCCGCGGCGGCGCGCCAGCAACAGATGGTGCTCGGCCTCGTCCCAGGTGCGTTGCAGCTCGGGCTTGAGCGCGACGCCCGACGGGATCACCACGAGCGAGCCCGGCGGCCAGAGCTCGGGGAGCGACGCGCGCTCGTAGCGCAGTTCGGCGTCCTCGCCCTTCACCTCGACCGGCAGGATCAGCACCGACGCGGCGCTCGCGAGCATGCGCTGCGTGGAGACGTCGAAGCGACGGATCTCCTCGAGCTGGTCGCCCCAGAACTCGAGGCGCACCGGCTCGCTCATGCCGAAGCCGTACACGTCGAGGATGCCGCCGCGCACGCTGTACTCGGCGACGTCCTCCACCAGCGTCACGCGCTCGAAGCCCACGGCGTCGAGGTGCGACGTGAGATCCTCGAGGCGCCAGACGTCGCCGCGGCGCAGCTCGAGGCGCGCGTCGGCGAGGGCGCGCGGCAGGCGCGTGCGCTCCTGCACCGCACGCGCGGTGGTGATGAGCACGCGCACCGCGCCGCGCGCGAGACGCTCGAGCGTCTCGACGCGTTCGCCGGCCACCTCGGCATGCGGTTCGATCTCACCGAAGCCCTCCCGCGGCGGATAGAGCGCCACGCCCTCGTCGCCGAACACCGACTGCAGGTCGGCGAGCCAGCGCTCGGCTTCGGGCAACTGGTCCGCGACGACCACGAAAAGCCGGTTCGGCTCGCGCAGCGCGAGGGCTGCGAGCAGCACCGCGTCGGACGAGCCGGCGAGCCCCGTCGCGCCGATGCGGCCGCCCTGTGCGGGCAGCGACCGCGTGAGACTCGTGAAGGCCGAGAGCGCCGAGAGACGCTCGATGAGGACGGGCAGCGCCATCAGTCTTGAGCGGGCTTCGAGGAGCCCCGGCGCGCGACGAGCGTCTCGGCGACGAGCAGGAGAAGGGCGAGGAGGAGGAAGGTGCGGGCGAGGGCGCGCGAACCGCCGGCGGCGAAGGTCGCGCGGGCGGCGGCGGCGGGATCGGCGCTCGCGGCAGTGGCGCCGAGTTGCGAGGCGAGCGAGTCGGCGGCGAGGCGGGTCAGATCGCTCTCGCTCGGCTCGGGGTTCACGACGAGCGCGCCGACGCGCTCGGTGCCGCGGCGCCAGAAGTGCACGCCGGCGAGCCAGGGCACGTCGACGAGTGCGCCGGCGGTGACCGCGTTCACGGTGCCATCGGGGGCCTCGAGCCCCTCGGCGAGGGACGGGACGCGGACGCGGCCGCCCGGCGAGGTCTCGATTACGCCGGCGGTGCCCACGATCAGGCGCTGCGCGAGCAGGTCGTCGAGCCAGGGGAGGAAGGCGGCGCGCACGGGGAGGTCGGTGGCGGTGGCCTCGGCGGCGGAGGCGACGAGCACGTAGCCCTCGCCGGCGACGGCCCACGGGGCGCCGCCGACGCGCGCCAATGTGTCCGTGCGCGCGGAAGCGTCGAGGGTCGAGTTCGCGTTGCCGCGCGACGCGGCCCCCGCAGGCTCAAGCACGTACCAGCTGCGCGCCGTCGCGCCGTCCACGCTCTGACCGCGGAGCGGCGCCGGTCCCTCGCGCCGCGCGCCGAATCGCCACGGGATCCCGGCGCGCTCGAGCGCGCGATTGGCGTCCGCGACCTTGAGCGGATCACTCGGCGCGAAGAGCAGCGCCGGCGTGCGCGCGCGCTCGGCGCTCGCGAGCAGCACGCCGTTGCCGCGGCGCGCCCGCCCGCCCTGCACGAGCGCCTCGACCGCGCCGCGCAGGAACGGCCCCGAGGCGGCGTCGGCGTCGATCAGCGGCGGCTCGCCCACATGCGCTGCGAAGTGCCGCGCGTCGTCGCCACGCAGTTCGTCGGGGGCGATCTCGATCGTGCCGGCCGCCCATCCGCGCAGCGCGGGCTGCACGCGCGCGAGCACCGTCGCGCCCGGCTGCGCGGTGCCGCGCGCCAGCGTGCGACCGTCGATCACCACGCGCCAGGAGGTCGAGTCGGGGCCGGAGACGGTGGCGCGCACGCTGCCACGCGGATCCCAGTGCCGCGGCTCCGTCGCGACCGCGACCACCGCGCGATTCAGGCCGACCGCACCGCCCGGCGCGATCAGCAGCACCGGCGCCGCATCGGCGGCGAGCGGCGCGACGCCCGCCCAGGTGGTCAACTGCGCGTCGGTGAGCACGACGATCCGACCGGCGGGCACGCCGCTCTCCTTCACGAGCGTCGCCGCGCGGCGCAGGACCGCGCCCGCGTCGCCGGCGCCATCGAGCGCGCGCAGGCCCGAGAGCGCGGCATTCACGGTGGATGCATCACCGCCCGCGACCACGCCATCCATGGTGAGCAACCAGAGCCGGTCGCCCGACGCCGAGGCGTCGACGATGCCGCGCGCGGCGGCGGCGAGGCGGCCGAGCATCGGGCCTTCGGCGCCGGCTGCGGCGGAGGAGAGCGAGTTGTCGAGCACGATCGCGACGGCGGTGGGCGCATGCCCCACGCCGGGGAGCCAGCCGACCGGCCGCGCCGCCGCGAGTGCGAGCGCGACGACGATCGCGATGCGCAGCACCATCAGCAGGAGGTTCTTGAGCCGCACCTCGCGCGCATGCTCGCGCTCCATGCGCAGCAGATACTTCACCGCGGGGAAGTCGAGCTTGTCGCCGGTTCGCCGGCGGAGCAGGTGGAGCAGGAGCGGCACGCCCGCCGCGGCGGCGAGCAGGAGCGCCCAGGGGGCGAGGAAACTCACGAGAGGCGCTGGCGGGCGGCGAAGGCGCGGCGCAGCGGCACGCCGAAGGGCTGGTCGGTCTGGATCGCCTCGTAGAACGCGCCGGCCGCGGAGAGCCGCGCGCGCCACTCGTCGATCGCCTCGTTCACGGTCTCCTGATAGAGCTCGCGCACGTCGGCGGGCGTCACCGCGAGCGAGTCACCGCGCTCGGGATCGACGAACAGCGACTCGCCGGCCGACATGTCGAGCTTGCGTTCGGCGGGGTCGAGGATGTGCAGCACGGTGACGTCGTGCCCCTGCGCGCGGAGCGCATGCACGGTGTCGTCGACCTCCTGCGCGTCGAGCAGCAGGTCGGAGATGAGGATCACGATGCCGCGGCGGCGGATGAGCTTCCCCGCCTGCGCGAGCGCGCCTGCGGCGTCGGAGCCGAGTCCCGAGCCGGGGTCGCCGCGCGCGGTGAGGATCCGCTTCCATTGGACGGTGCGCGACTTGGGCGGCACCACCGAGCGGAGCTGGTCGTCGAAGCGGATGAGACCGACCGAGTCGCGCTGGCGGATGAGCAGCAGCGTGAGCGCGGCGGCGAGACGTTCGGCGTAGGCGAGCTTGGTGAGGAGGTCGGGGCGGCTCCTCCAGTCCATGGACTTGGAGACGTCGACCACGACCGTGGCGCGGACGTTGGTCTCTTCCTCGTACTGCTTGATGAGCCACTTGTCGGCGCGGGCCGCGACCTTCCAGTCCATGAAGCGGAGGTCGTCGCCGGGCTGGTAGGCGCGGTGCTCGGCGAACTCGACCGAGAAGCCCTTCTTGGGGGACCGGTGCAGGCCGGCGAGGAGGCCGTCGACGACCCAACGCGAAACCACCTCGAGGCGCCCGAGGGCCGCGAGGGTCTGTGGATCCATCAGGTCAGGCCGGACTGCTTGGGTTGCGGGGACCGACATTCGTGGAGGAAGGTACTCGGAGGGAGGGGGACCGTCCAAGCTCGATACGCGCCACGGAGACCGAGCGCTCAGCTTCTCGAGTGCCGATACTGCGACGCGGCACGCGGCCGAGCTCGGGAATCGGCGGAGTGCCGGGTCAGCGCCGGCTCCCGGTCCAGATCGCAACGACTCCACAGCCCGCAGCACCGGCGACCTGTTGAAGCTCCACGGGTGCGGCGGCGGCACTCCCGTAGATCTCGACGGCGGCAATCGATGCGCCGGGGGCGAGGTCGTCGACCGCAGTCAGGCTGCTACGGTCGCGGTACATCTGGGGATTGTTGATCGCGTCCTCGAGGGTGCCCGTCATCCGTTGCCCGTCCAGCAGGATCGTCATCGCGCAATCGACGCCACGCCCAAGGAGGATCATGCGCCCTCGCGGGTCCCTGCTGAATCGGACCATAGACTCGCCCTGCAACAGCTGGGAAATCCGTGAAGGGTTGCGCTGGTCCAGCTCTTCGGGAGTGAAGAAGCGGGCCGAGAACGCGCCACGCCGCACGCGCTCCATCCTGTCATAGAAGCCGCGTCTCGCCAGCGGCGTATCCAGTCGGTCCGTGATGGTCACTGCTGCCAACTGCGTCGGCAAGGGCTCCATGACCACGCGAAAGCCCAGGGAGTCGTGACGAACCACCCAGGCTGCGACTGGCTTGTAACCGATGCGCCGGGCCGTGACGCGGATCGAATCGGCGGGGGCGATGTCGTACTCGACCACCCCCTCGGCATTCGCCACGCGGACCGCACGGCCCTGCGCGGCGACGTTCGTGAAGGGCACCGGGGTACCGTCAGCGGTCACGGCGCGGATGCGCACGACCGCAGCTTGCTCGGGCACTGCCGAGCCAAGCAACGAGAAAGCAAGCGCAATGATCGGCCAAACCGAGCGAACAACTGAGGAAGGCATCTCCGCGGACCTCTCGTTGTGGGTCAAGGCTCGTTCCGGCGGGCTGACGACGAGACCGCCACGAACTACTAATGGTGGAGCCCGCAACGCGAAACCGTCTCGAGGCGCCGAAGGACCTCAGGGTCTACGGATTCATGAGGGCAGCCAGGCCGGACTGCGTGGCCGGTGCGGTCATGCGGCCTGGAAGGTGAGTGAACCGGGGCTCGTCTCCGGTGTGGCGCTGGGGCCGAACGGCAACTGCCTTCACCACAGAGGGCACAGAGGACACAGAGAGGGGCGAAGACCTGCCAGGGCTTTGGGGGGCCCGGGCGCGGAGTTCAGCAACAGCGCTCCCCCAACGAGTCGTTCTCCGCCGTTCTCTGTGCCCTCTGTGCCCTCTGTGGTGCATGCAGTCGGGCGGCGCCACGGACCTCCCGCGACCCGAGGCTCGCACGCATTTTCAGGCACCTCCCCCCAAGGAACCCGTCGATGCGCGTACTCGTCGTCCTCGCCTTCCTCGCCACCGCCCCCCTCGCCGCCCAACTCCCCGCCCCGACCGAATGGCCGGCCTACGGCCGCGCTGCCGGCGGCTCGCGTTTCGCGCCCATCACGCAGATCGACCGGAGCAACGTCGCTCGCCTCGCCGTCGCCTGGACCTATCGTACCGGTGAGTACGAACCCGGAGAACGGTCGTTCGAGGCCACGCCGATCCTCGTCGATGGCACGCTCTACCTGAGCACCCCACTCGGCAGGATCTTCGCGGTCGACCCGGTCACCGGCACCGAACGCTGGCGGCATGACGCCAAGGTGGGGGAGCACAGCGGGTTCGGTGACTTCA
>CAUJFL010000301.1 GCA_963169165.1 Myxococcota bacterium
GCGGTCGAAGCGCCGCCGGAGCCGGCCGTGGAGGAGCCGCCGGAGCCCGCGGTCGAAGCGCCGCCGGAGCCGGCCGTGGAGGAGCCGCCGGAGCCCGCGGTCGAAGCACCAGCCTTGCCAGCGGTGCCCCCCGACGATCCCGCCGAGCCTGCGGCCGCGGCGCCTCCGGGCGGAGCCTCGTCGTCGGACCCACCGCAGCCAACGAACACGCCGAGCGACACACCGAGGAACAGGGCAGAGAAGCGAGCAAGGTTCTTCATGTTGGGATCCTTTATGAGATGACGGGAGCGAGGGGAGCGGCCCCTCGGCGCGCAAGATTAGCGCCCGACCGGGCGTCGCGCGAGTTCTCGGCTTGCGCACACCTGCGCACTTCGCGGACGATGCCGCGCATGAGCGACGCGACGTTCGATGTCTCGGCGGGGTTCGAGCAGGGCGAGGTCACCGGGAACGTGCGCCTCGGGCGGTTCGAGGCGCAGTACGAGGAGCTGTTCGCCGAGGTGATCGAGGACGGAGTGATCACCGCCGAGGAGCGCGCGCGCCTCGACCGCGCGGCCGACTCGCTCGGCCTCGACAAGGGGCGCCTCCGGAGCCTCGAGGTCGCGCTGCAGGCCGCGTACGAGGCGCGCCACCGCGTGCAGATCCGTGATCTCAGCGAGTCCGACGAGGACGACTCGCCGCGCGGCTCGCTGATGCCGCTGGAGGCGCCGACCGATCCGCGCACGATGGCGCTGCAGCGCAAGATCTCCGCGCTCGAGGCCCGCGTCGCCGAGCTGACGCGCGAGCTCGAAGAGGCGCGCGCGCACGTCGCGGTCGAGGTCGATCTCTCCGACGTGTCGGCGGCCCCGGCGATCGAGGCGCTCGACGAGGCTCCCGAGACGCTGCAGCGCCGCATCCGCCACGATCCGCGCGACGAGCGCGCGCTGCACGCCTTGTTTCGCGCGTGGACGGCCAGGGGCGACGTCGACCGCGCGTTCACGACCGCCGAGGTGCTGACCCAGCTCGGCGTCGCGACCAAAGAGGAGCGCGCGCTGCAGGTGCAGCACCGCGTGGCGGGCCTGATCCAGCCGACGACGTCGATCTCTCAGGAGGCGTGGCGGCGCCTCTTGTTTCACCCCGACGAGGAGATCCTGACCGGCGAGATCTTCTCGGTCATCGTGTCGGCCGTGTTGCTCGGGCGAGTCTCGGCGCTCCGCCGCGACAAGCTGCTGCCGACCCTCGATCCCACCAAGAAGCAAGACCCCGCGCAGTCGACCGTGCAGGCCGTCCGCTGCTTCGCGTGGGGCGCGTCGATCCTCGGGATGCGCGCGCCGACGCTCTACGCCGATCCGTCGCTCGCCGGCATCGTCGAGATGGTGCCCGGAGTCCCGCCCAGCTCGCGCCTCGGAAAGCTCGCGCTGTCCGGCCGTCAGCCGCGCGAGCTCGCGTTCTTCGCGGGGCGCCACCTCGCGTGGTACCGCGAGGAGCGCTTCGTCAGGTTGCTCGTGCCGTCCATCCCCGATCTCGAGGACCTGTTCCTCGCGGCGCTGCTGATCGGCAACCCGGGCGTGCCGCTCTCGGCCGACATGAAGACCCGCGTGACGCCGATCGCGCGCGCGATCGAGCCGATCCTCGATCCCATCCTCATCGATCGTCTGCGCGGCTATTTCCTGCGCTTCGTCGAGGAGGGCGGCCGCACCAACCTGCAGCGCTGGGCCGGCGCGGCCGACAAGACCGCGTCTCGCGCGGGGCTGGTCCTCTCCGGCGATCTCGGCGCCGCCGCCGCGATGCTGGAGCTCGAGTCGGCGCCGCACGCGCGAGAGCGGCTCGACGATCTGTTCGTCTTCGCGACGAGCGATCGCTACGCGCAGCTGCGCCGCCAGATCGGCGTGGCGGTCGGCTGACGCTCCGGCTCAAGCGTTGACGCCGGGGACTCCCTCGCTGCCGCGGAGCACGCCGTCGCGCATCGTCAAGATCTCGTAGCCCGTGCGCGTGACCAGCAGCGTGTGCTCGAACTGCGCCGAGAGCTTCTTGTCGAGCGTGACCACCGTCCACCTGTCGGCGAGGACGTCGACCTCGTGCGTGCCGAGGTTGATCATCGGCTCGACGGTGAACACCATCCCCGCCTTCATGCGGATGCGCGCGTTCTTCTCCTCGCGTCCCTGACGATAGTGAGCGACGCTCGGCTCCTCGTGAAATTTGCGGCCCGTGCCGTGCCCACAGTAGTCGCGCACGATGCCGAGGCCCTGCCCGAGCCCGTCGATGTACTCCTGGATCGCGGCGCCGATGTCGCCGATGCGCGCGCCGTCCTTGACCACCGACATCCCGACCTCGAGCGCGCGACGCGCGGCCTCGGTGACGCGCTTCGCGTCCGCCGAGGGCGAGCCCACGTAAAACGTCGCGGAGGTGTCGCCGTGCATGCCCTCCGCCACCGTCGTCACGTCGACGTTGACGATGTCGCCGTCTCGCAGCGCGTAGCTGCCAGGGATGCCGTGGCAGACCACGTGGTTCACGCTCGTGCAGACGCTCTTCGGGAAGCCCTTGTAGTGCAGCGGCGCCGGCCTCGCGCCCCGCCGCACGGTGTCCTCGTGGACGAGCTTGTCGATCTCGTCGGTCGTCATCCCCGCGCGCAGCCGCTGACCCACGAGCATCAGCGTCTCGGCGGCCATCTTGCCGGCGCTCCGCAGCGCCTGGATCTCGCGCGGGGACTTCAGCTCGATGCTCACTTTGACAGCTCCACCAGCGCGACGTTCTCGTGGACGGCGCCGACGACCTCGGGATCGTCGGGCGCGACAAAGACGTGCGTCACGGCCTGCTCGTCCTGGCGGAACGTGCGCCACGTGACGACGACGAGCTTGCCCTGGAGCTTGCCCTGCATCCGATCGATCAGGCCGAACGACGGAGAGGCCGCGCCGAACGCGCCCTCGATCGTCGAGGGCGGCGTGGCCCCGGCGAGCCGCTCGACCGTCGCGAAGCCCAGCGTGATCGTCTTCTTGCCGTCGTTGGTGCCCTCGGTGACGGTCGTGATCTTCATCCGCGCGACGTGTTCGGCGGCCTGGCATCGCTCGCGAAACAGCAGATCTCCGCGATAAATGGGCTTTTCCATGGTGAGCCCGACCACGGCGGGATCGAGCCCGTCGTTGAACAGCTCGGTCGCGCGGCCCTCGTACGGCGGCAGCGACGCGACCGACGCGTTGGCCGAAGGGCGAGAGGGTCCGCAGGCCGTCGCGGCGCCCGCGAGGGCCGAGATCACCAGCATGGCTGACAGGATGCGCATCGATTCTCCGGTTGGTCCGTCCAACTGCCTGGCGCCCGCGGCTTTCGCCCCGGCGGCGCCCGTGCTTTACCATGCCACGACTTGGCCAGGCCAACGGAGGACACAAGACCATGACCAGCCGTTCCCACAAGATCGCCGCCCTCGCCGTCGTCGCCCTCGCGCTCGTGCCGCCCGCGGCCGCGGCCGCCGGCAAGAAGAAAGAGTCGGCGACGACGCCCGCCGTCCCCGCCGAGGCGCCGATGACGAAGAACCCCATCAAGCTCGTCCCCGACGGGATGAAGTGGGGCATGCCCCGCGCCGAGATGGAGAAGCTGGTCGATCGCTTCATCGACGCCGATTTCCGCCAGAAGTTCAAGGACGCGGGCTCCAGCGGCTCCAAGATCCAGGACCTCGAGACCGAGGTCGCCAACCAGAAGCTGACGTTCCGCCGCTCGTGGATCGACCTCGGCACCGGCCCGACCGGCCTCGACTCGGGCCCGCTCGTCGCCGAGTACTCCAAGGGCAACGGCGAGGCGATCATGAGCCACAAGCGCGGCCCCGGCGTGAAGATCTGGTTCTTCTTCATCGGCGGTCGTCTGTGGAAGACCCTCGAAGAGGTGAGCTTCGTGAAGGGCGGCCTCTACGGCGAGTCGATGCCCGAGGCCGCGCAGAAGCTCGTGAAGGGCGTCGGCAACACGCTGCCCCGCGCGACGCCGGCC
Organism: Myxococcota bacterium; assembly: GCA_963169165.1. Classification (GTDB taxonomy): domain Bacteria; phylum Myxococcota_A; class Polyangia; order Polyangiales; family Polyangiaceae; genus JADLFU01. The sequence goes on from CAUJFL010000301.1 coordinate 3,952, forward strand.
AACCCCGAGAAGGGCCAGTACCAAGACGTGCTCGACTGGAACGACAAGGACACGCACATGCGCATCTGGGATCGCAACGGCGTGCTCGTGCTGGTGCGCGAGGAGCGCTCCACCGTCGCGAACCTCGGCAACCTCCGCAAGGCGACCGCGGGCGCCAAGGGGACGGCGATGGACCCGCAGATCGCGGCGGTCCTGCGCGGTGACAGCGGTCCGCCCCCGGCCGCGAGCGGCGCCAAGCGTTGAAGGCGCTCGTCGCGGTCGTCCTCGCGGCCGCGGCGCTCGTCGGCTGCAAGGAGCGCCCGTCTGGCGGCGCGGCTCCGTCGGCCTCGTCGCCGCCCGAGCCGCCCGCGCCGAGCGCGCCTGCCATCCTCCCGATCCCCGCTGACGCGCCGTCCGCCACGCCGCCGCCGTCCGCCGCGCCGCGCTCCCTTTGCCCCGCCGAGATGGTGCTGGCGGGGCGGGTGTGCGTAGACCGGTGGGAGGCCCAGCTGACCGACAAGGCGTCGGGGCAGGCGCTGTCACCATACTATCCGCCGACGCGCGCCCTCGCCGTCCGCCTCCGGGATCAGTGGGATCGCGATCGCGCCACGATGGGCGGCCCCGAGGCCCAGGCGATCGGCGTGCCGCCGCTGCCCGCGTGGCAGACGCAGCGCGAACCCGAGCTTCTTGCCGTGTCGAGGCCCGGCGTCGTACCCAATGGATACGTCTCCGGCGTGCAGGCCGACCGCGCCTGCAAGAACGCTGGCAAGCGCCTCTGCACCAGCGACGAGTGGGTCACGGCGTGTCAGGGCGCGGCGCGGCGGCAGTTCCCCTATGGTGACAAGTACAAGCAGGGCGCTTGCAACATCTTTCGCTCGAAGCACCCCGCGTCAGTGTTGCATGACAACCCATCCATCGGGCACCTCGATCCTCGCCTGAACCTGGTGAAGGACGGCGCCGATCCGCTCTTGCGGCCCACCGGCGGCACGCCCTCGTGCAAGAGCGAGTGGGGCGAGGACGCCGCGTGGGACATGAACGGTAACCTCGACGAGTGGGTCGAGGACGACAAGGGCCGCTTCAACGGCGGCTTCTTCTCGCGCTCGAAGCGCGACGGCTGTCTCTCCACCGTCGGCGCGCACCCGAAGGCATATTTCGACTACTCGACCGGCGTGCGCTGCTGCCGCGATCCTGGCTGAGCGAGTCAGAGCTCGTCGCGCTTGTTCCAGGTGTCGGTGACGTTTGGCTTGGGCGGCGCCGCGGGCTTCGCGACGTGCCCCGTAGGTCTCGCCGCGGGGGGCTCCGCGCTCGCCGGAGCCGACGCGCTCGCGGGGGCCGACGCGCTCGGAGCGGGAGGCGCGCTCGCCGTCGGCGCGACCGACGACGCGACCGGCGCCACGCTGGCGGGCGCCGCGGCCGACTCGAGCACCGCGGGCGTGGCCGGTCGGGGAGGTGGGGGGCGGGTCAACACATACGCCGCCACCCCTCCCGCCACGAGGATCGCCGCCAGCCCGAGGATGAGCCCGCGGTTGGACGGCGCTGGCGGGGCCTCGGCGGGGCGGTGCGACTGGGCGAGCCCGTTGGTGAGCGAGCCGGTCCCGAGCGAGCTCACCTCGCCGGGGTCGAGCGATGAGAACAGCGCGGGCACCTGGAAGGCCGCAGAGCCGAGATCGGCCGCCACCGACGTCAGCGCGTCGGCGAGCTCGCGCGCGCTCTGAAAGCGCTCGGACGGAGATTTCGCCATGCACTTCGCGATGAAGTCGTCGAACGCGAGCGGGAGGGCCGGGTTGACGGTGGACGGGGGCGTCGGCTGCATCGACACGACCCGCATGGCCATCTCGGAGATGCTGCCCTTGCCGAACGCGCTCTTGCCGACCGCGCACCTGTACGTGACCGAGCCGACCGCGAAGAGATCGGCGCGGTGGTCGACCGCCGCCTCGCCGGTGAGCTGCTCGGGCGCCATGTAGTTCGGGGTCCCGATGACCTGCCCCGCCATGGTCTGCTCGTTGCCGTCGGAGACCGCCTTCGCGACGCCGAAATCGAGCAACTTGACGAGATCGTTGCCCTCCTCGTCGGTGGTCAAGAAGACGTTCGCGGGCTTGATGTCCCGGTGGACGACGCCCTGCGCGTGCGCGGCCGCCAGCGCCTTGGACAGCTGCCCGACGAGATCGGCGAGCTTCGCGAGGGGCAGCACCTTCTCGCGCTTCAGGCGGCTCGCGAGGTCCTCACCCTTGAGGTACTCCATCACGAGGTACGGCACGCCGTCCGACAGCACGCCGTGCTCGATCACGCGGGTGATGTGGCGTGAAGCCTCGCCGAGCTGGGCCATCAGGCGCGCCTCTCGTTCGAAGCGCGCGCGGGGCTCGGCCGAGCTCATGATGCTGCCGTGCAGCACCTTGATCGCGACGTGGTGGCCGAGCGTCAGGTGCTGCGCCGCCCACACCTGTCCCATGCCGCCCCCTCCGAGGACCTCGGTGAGACGGTAGCGGCCCTCTAGGACCGTCCCGGGGGCGAGGGTGGACGTGGGCGTTGGCGACGACATCCGCTGGCGCAGAATGGCGGACCTCACCAACAATTACCAGCTTGCGGCGTGCCTCCCGCACGATCAAATCGCCCGCGTGGACCAAGGAGCGATGAAGCGCGCGGCCGCCGAGGCGGCCCTCCGTCACTTGCCGGAAGCCGGGACGGTGGGGCTCGGCACAGGCTCGACAGCCAAGATCTTCATCGATCTCGTCGGCGAGCTAGTCCGATCGGGGCGGCGCCTGGTGGGCGTGCCGACCTCGAAGGCGAGCCGCGCGCAGGCCGAGGCGCTCGGCGTGCCGCTGCTCCCCGACGATGGCCCGTTCGAGGTCGACGTCTGCGTCGACGGCGCCGACGAGGTCTCCGACGCCCTCGACCTCGTCAAGGGCGGCGGAGGGGCGCTCCTGCGCGAGAAGATCGTGAACTTCGCCTCGAAGCGGAACGTGATCATCGTCGACGCGACCAAGCTCTCCCCGCGCCTCGGCTCCACGTGGGCCGTGCCGGTCGAGGTCGCCCGGTTCGGGCACGCCGCGACGGCCGCCGCGCTCGGGCGGTTCGGCGCGGCCACGCTGCGGCTTCGCGACGGTGCGCCGTTCGTCACCGATCAGGGCGGGTTCATCTACGACGTCGCCACGGGGCCGATCGACGATCCCGCGGCCCTCGAGCGCGCGCTCGACGCTGTCCCTGGCGTGGTCGAGACGGGCCTGTTCGTAGCGCGGGCCGACGTCGTCATCGTCGCCACACCCGACGGCGCGCGCGAGCTCGCGAGGTCGCGATGAAGCTGTCCTACCCCGATCACCGCGCCGACCCGGCTGCGTGGGCGGCGTCGCTCGGCGTCTCCCGCGAGGCGGTCGACCTGACGCTGGGCTCCGAGATCCTCGATCTCCACGTCGACTCGTTCATCTGGCATCGCATCCTCGGCTACGATCTCACGAAGCGCCACGGGCACGGGCTGCTCGGCGCGCGCTTCTACAGCCAGGTCGATCTCCCGCGCCTGCGCGAGGCCAACATCGGCGGCGCGACGTGGGTCATCACGACCAACCCGACGCGCGGGGCGCGGGGGCGCGCCGACGCGTTCTCGCGCAACCTCCCCGAGCTGGTCCGCGTGCTGTCCTCCGTGCCAGACGACGTCGCGATCGTCCGCAACACGGCCGAGTACCGGGCGGCGCGCGCGACGGGCAAGCACGCGGCGTTCATCGGCGTGCAGGGTGGCAACGCGCTCGACCACGAGGCCGACTCGCTCGATCGCGTCACCGACGATCTCGTGCTGCGCGTCACGCTCGTACACCTGTCGACGTCGTCGCTGGGCGTGACGTCGTCGCCGCTCGCGGGGGGAGGGGACGGCAGCCTGACCGATCGCGGCCGTGACTACGTCCGCCGCCTCAACTCGAAGAAGATCTTCGTCGACCTCGCGCACATCAGCCGGAAGGGCTTCTTCGAGGCGCTCGAGGTGCACGACAGGACGCAGCCGCTGCTCGTCACCCACACCGGGATCGACGCCGTGCACCGGCACTGGCGCAACCTGACCGACGACCAGATCCGCGCCGTCGCCGATCTCGGCGGCACGATCGGCATCATGTACCAGTCGAGCTTCCTCGGACCCAGCGTGCTCCGCGGCAAGCTCTCCTGGATCGTCGACCACATGGCGCACGTGATCTCACTGGTCGGCGACGATCACGTCTCGCTCGGCAGCGACTGGGACGGCGCGATCGTTCCGCCGCACGACATGCCGACCTGCCTCGAGCTGCCGCGCCTCGTCGACGAGATGCTTCGGCGCGGCTGGTCGACCGAGCGCATCCAGAAGATCCTCGCCGAGAACGCGCTCCGCACGATCGCCGCCCTGCGCGGCTGACGCTCATTGGACGCGACGACGTCGCGAGGGACGCGCGGTCGCGGCGCTCCGCGATCACGCGAGATCGAACACGAGCACCTCGGCGTCGTCGACGCCGTCGACCTCGACGCGCGGCTCGTCGGAGAGCGAGGCGCCGTCACCCGCGCCGAGCTCGCGCCCGTTGACCGTGACCGCGCCGCGCGCGACCTGCACCCACGCGTGCCGACCCGGGAGGAGCTCGAGCGTCGCGCGCTCGCCTCTCGCGAAGAGCCCGGCGTACAGCCGGGTGTCGCTGTGGATCGACACGCTGCCGTCGGCGCCGTCCGGCGACGCGACCAGCCTCAGCCGCCCGCGCTTCTCGTCGGCGGAGAACTCCCGCTGCTCGTAGCTCGGCGTGACGCCGAGCGCCGTCGGCAACAGCCAGATTTGCAGGAAGTGAACGACGCTCTGCTTCGAGTGGTTGAACTCGCTGTGCGTGACGCCGGAGCCCGCGCTCATCCGCTGCACGTCGCCCGGACGGATCACCGAGCCCGTGCCCATGCTGTCCTTGTGCTCGAGCCCGCCGTCGAGCACGTAGGAGATGATCTCCATGTCCCGGTGCGGGTGGGTGCCGAAGCCGCGGCCTGGCTGCACCCGGTCCTCGTTGATCACGCGCAGCCCACGGAAGCCCATGTGCCGAGGATCGTGGTAGCCCGCGAACGAGAAGGTGTGGCGGGAGTCGAGCCAGCCGTGGTCGGCGTGGCCCCGGTCGGCGGCGGCGCGGAGGGTCATCATGTTCGTGGTCCTTCGGTGGGGTGGGGGCGCGTGGCGAGAGGGGAGGACGGAGAGGGGACGCTCGCCGTCGCAGGCGAGCCCGGCGAGCCCGGCGCCGAGCAACGAGAGCGCGTGGCGACGTGGCAAGGGAGGGTACATGGCGCGAGGGCGCGTGCGTCGCCCGAGGTGACCGAGAGCATGTCCACGGCAGGTCATCTTGGAAATAGGCAATCGATTGATGCTTAGCATCGGTTCATGAGATGGTTCATCGGTGCTCGATCCGCTGACGCTCGACCAGCTCCGCACGTTGATCGCGGTCGTCGAGGCGGGGAGCTTCTCGGCCGCCGGGCGCAGGCTCTCGCGCGTGCAGTCGGCGATCAGCCTGTCGATGGCGAACCTCGAGGCGGAGCTCGGCCTCGCGCTGTGGGATCGCTCGACGCGGATCGCGACGCTGACCGATGAAGGCAGGGCGGTCCTCGCGGCGGCGCGACGGGTCTGCGGCGAGGTCGACGCGCTGCGGC
>CAUJFL010000302.1 GCA_963169165.1 Myxococcota bacterium
GCCGCCAACCGCCACCGCGCCTCCGCCGGGCTGGTGACCGAGGCGACGCTGTTCGGCCCGATCTCGTCGAGCGCGCAGGCCGGGCTTCAGGCGACATACCCCTGGGAGAAGCCCGGCGCGACGCTCCCGCGGAGGCTGCCCGGCGCGGGACCTCTGTCGCCTTCGGCCGAGCCCCTCGAGCTGCGCGCCGACGACGGCGTCTTCGATCTCTCCGCGCTGTCGGCGATGCCGGGGACCTACGCGCTCGGCGTCGACGTGACCGTCGACCGCGACGAAGAGCTCGGCATCTTGTTGCGCTCCCGCTCGGCGGCCAGGCTCACGGTGGGCGGCGTGCCGGTCGGCGCGCGCTCGTACTCGGCGGGCCCCGACACCGTGGTCGTGCTCGGGCAGGCGTCGCTCCGCCCAGGGACGACGCGCCTGTGGCTGAAGGTCGGCGCGTTCGACGACGGCCCCCGCGTCGCGCTGCACGTGGTGGGCACGCACGGGCCGATCGAGGTCAAGCCCGTGAGACCTGACACCAGCGCCGCCGGCGTCGCGCGAGGAGCCGAGCACTTTCTGCCGGTCGGGCCGCTCGATCTCTCGACGGCCGCCGCGCTCGCGCTCGGACGCGGTCGCGAGGCGCGCGTGCGGCTCGAGGCCGACCGCGGCGGGCCGACGACCGCGTTGCTCGAGGCGCGCGCGCTGTCGACCGCGGACGAGCTCCCCGAGACCAAGCGAATCGAGCGGGCGCGCGCCGCCTGGGAGCGCGCCGCGAAGGCGTGGCCGAGCGCGTGGGAGCCGATCGTCGCGTCAGCGATCTACTCGGCCGGGCGCAAGGGCCCCGGAGAGGGGCGCGTCGAGACGCTCTCGTCGCTCGGCGCCCTCGCGGACCCGCCGCCGCTGGTGTCGACCTTCGCCGCGGCGACCGCGGTGGATCTGGGGCTGCGCGACCTCGCGCGCGCGTCGCTCACGAAGCTGACACCGCTCGAGAAGAGCCCGCTCGCGCTCGCGGTGGAGGATCGCGCCAACCCGCTCACCGGCGGCGACGCCGAGCGGCGCGCGTGCGAGGCCCCGGGCCGCGACCGTCAGTCTCTCGCGTGCCTCGGCTGGAAGAAGCGCCGCGGGGACCACCCCGGGGCGCTGGCGGAGCTCGCGAGGTTGCGCGCGCTGAGGGGCTCGCCGTCCGCGCTCAACGAGGTCGAGATCTCGCTGCGCCTCGCGGGCGGTGACGTGGACGGCGCGCTCGCCGCCTACGATCGTGCGTCGCCCGGAGAGCGCTCGCTCGCGCTGCTCGCCGCGTTGCCGCCCGCTCGCGCCGGGGACGCGACCTCGCGCCTCTCGCGCGACGCCACCGTCGCGAAGGACTCTCCCGCCGCGCTCGGCCCGCTCTCGCTGCTGTTCGGCGTCGATCCCGCCGGGGATCGCGCGACGCGCGGGCGCGAGGCGGCGAAGCGCGCGCTCGCCGCCGCCTCGGCCGGAGAGGCGACGCAGATCGCGCTCCATGACGAGCACTACGAGCTGTCCACCTCGGGGGTGCTCCACGCGCTGATCCACGACGTCCGCCGCGTCGCCGGCACGACCGACGTCGAGCAGGGGGTGCAAGGCACGGCCTTCGCGGTGGCGGGGCGCGACACGCGCCGTACCCTGCGTCGGCTCATCCACAAGCGCGACGGTCGCGTGCTCGAGCCCGATCGGGTCGACAACGCCGCGCAGGGCAACAGCGATCTCTCTCAGCTCGAGCCGGGCGACGTGATCGAGCAGCTCATCGAGAGCTACGCGCTGCCCGATCGCGCGGGCCACCTGGTCGTCGACACGCCCGATCTCCTGCCGGAGCGCACCAGCCTGACCGAGGCGTCGATCGAGCTCTCCTATCCTTCGTCGCTGGCGCTCGCGACCTGGTCTCACCCCCTGCTCGGCCAGCCGACGACGAGCGACGCGGCCGGTCGACGCGTGCTCACGTGGCGCGCGCGAGACGTCGCGCCGCGGCGCATCGAGGACGGCACACCGAGGATGGACCGCGATGTGTGTGTGTCATTTGGCACATACACCTGGGAGGAGGTCGGTCGCTTGTACGGCGACCACCTGCGCGCGCTCAACGCGCGGGACCCGCGCATGGCGGCGTGGGCGAAGGCGGCGGTCGGCGGCGACACCGCACCGTCGAGGGAGCTCGTGCAGCGCGTCGTCAGCGCGGTCGGCAAGGCGATCCGCGTCGCCAGCGGCAACCTCCTCACCGATCAGGCGGCCTATTTGACCACCGGCCCGAGCCGCGAGGGCGCGATGGCGATGCTCGAGCTCGGCCAGGGCAGCCGCACGTTGATCGTCGAGCGCGCGCTGTCATCGCTGGGAGTGTCCGCCGAGATCGTCGCCGCCGAGCGCGAGCCGTTCTCCGCCGATCCCAAGTTTCCTGCGCGCCCGGGCCGCTTCTCGCACCCGCTCTTGCTGGTTCACCTGCCGCAGGGCGAGGTGTGGATCGACGCCGACGTGCCCGGCCCCCCGCCGCCGATCGGCTGGGTCAGCCCCGAGCTGCTCGGTCAGAGCGCGCTCCGCGGCGACGGCACCATCGTGCGAGTCCCCGACGGACAGAGCGCGCTCACGGACGAGGTCGCGGTGGACCTCACGCTCGACGAGAAGGGCAACGCGAAGGGCACTTTGACGACCACGCTGCGCGGGCGACAGGCGCAAGCGCTCGCCGACGCCCTCGACACGGTGGTCGGCACCGATCGGCGCGAGATGCTCCGACGCGTCGTGCTCGGGTGGCTCCCGTGGGCGACGGTCGACGAGGTCGCGCTCACCTCGAGCGAGGGCTCGTGGGAGGTGTCGCTGCGCGCAGACGTCGCGATCCCCTCGTACGCCGAGCTGCACGGCGGCGCGATGACCTTGCCAGGCTTCGAGCCGGTACACTTCGTGTTCCCGCGGTCGCAGGCGGCGACGCTCGCGTCGACCTTCGCGTCGAAGGCCGGCCGCAAGAGCGCGCTCGCGCTCGATCTGTCGATGTCCTACCGCGCCAGGCGCCGCGTGAAGCTCCCCGCCGGACAGCGGCTCACGCCGGCGCCACCGATCGAGGTCGCCGACAGGCTCGTGAAGGGCGCGCGACGCGCGTCGGTGACGGGCGACACCCTCGAAGAAGAGTTCTCTCTCACCGTGCTCACCGGCACCGTCCAGGCCGCCGACTTCGCGAAGTTCGCCGCGGAGCTTCGCAGGCTCGATGACGGCTTTCTGGCGTCGACGCGCGGCCCCAAGGTCCGATGAAGCGACGCGCGCGCCTCGCCCTCGCCGCCCTCTGCCTGGGGGCGCTCGCTTGCGATCGCCTGGAGGCGAGCTCCGAGCGGGCGATCGCGCGCCTGTCTGGAAAGTCGAGTTGTCCCGAGGCCGTCGCCGACCGCGCGGCCGGCACCGAGCGCCCCGAGGCCGCGCTCGCTTGCTTTCAGCAGGCCGTCTCCGAGCGCTCCGCGTCGCTGCTGCTGCGCGTGACCTGCCGCGGGCGCGCGGCGGCGAGCTGCAAGCAGACCGACGCCACCGAGAAGGAGGCCGAGCGGCTCATGGGCGACCTCGCGAAGCAGCCGTGGGACACGCAGCTCGGCTCCTGGTCCGACGGCGACAAGGCGGTCGTGTTCGCCATCGACACGAGCCCTGGCCAGAAGACCGTCTCGACGCTCACGGTCTGCAAGATCATCGACGGCGAGCGCTGGGCGGTCTGCGAGACCGGCGAGCTCTCGCGCGCCGAGGCCGAGAGGCGGGCGAGCAAGGACAAGTGACGGCGACGGTCGATCGCTGGGCGACCCGCGGCGTGGTCGCCTCCGCAGCGGCGCTGTACGCGACGACGGCCACGCGCTGGGCGCAGGGCGGCGACAGCGCGGAGTTCGCGGCGGTCCTCGCGAGGGGCGGTGTCCCCCACCCCTCGGGCTATCCGCTGTACTCGCTGTGGCTGCGCGCCTTCGCGTGGCTCCCGCTCGCGCCGGCGCACGCCGCGTCGCTCGCGACCGCGCTCCTCGGCGCGATGGCGGTCGCGGGCGTGAGCTGGGCGGCCGAGCGTTGGGGCGCGAGCCGACGTGCCGCCTGGCTCTCCGGGCTCTCGTTCGCGCTCGCGCCGGTCACCTGGAGGATGTCGACGGAGCCCGAGGCGTTCGTGCTCAACGCCGCGCTCGCCGCGCTGCTCATCGGGCTCGCCGCGCCAGCCGAGGCCCCGCGGGGGAGCTGGCGAGTCGGCGCGCTCGGGCTCGTCGCGGGGCTGGGATTGTCGAATCACCTGACCATCGTCCTGTTGGCGCCGATCGGCGTGTTCGCGCTCGCCTGGGCGTTCTGCGAAGAGGGCGCGAGCGTGCGCGCGATGCCGCTCGGGTTGCTCGCGTTCGCGGTCGGCCTGACACCTTACGTCGCGCTGCGCTTCGCGAGCCGCGGCCCCGAGGTGTGGGCGTGGGGCGACACCGACACGTGGGCGGGGCTGCTGCACCACGCGCTTCGTCGCGACTACGGCGCGCTCCAGCACAGCGTGGCGGGGGAACGCGACGTGCTCGGGCACCTGGGACAGCTCGCGTGGACGCTGGTGACGGGCAACGCGCTCGTCTGGCTGCTCGGACTCGGCGGGCTCGCGCGGACGCGCATCGAGGTGCCCGGACGCCGCGCGGGGGCGTGGGCGCTCGGCGCGTCGGCTGCGCTCGCGGGACCGGTGCTGGTCTCGTGGAGCAACCTGTCGGGCGCGGAGCTGGCCCGGGTCCTGATGGGGCGCTTTCACTTGCTGCCGCTCGTGCCGCTCGCGGTCCTGTCGGCGATGGGCCTCGACGCCTGGAGCGCGCGGCTCGGCGAGCGGCGGGGGGCGCTCGCCGCCGTGGTCGTCGTGACGGCGCTCACCTCCGCGGCGCTCGGCTGGTCGTCGGTTCGTGAGCACCACCGGCCGACGGTCGAGCTCTGGACGCGGCGCGTGCTCGCCCACGTGCCGGAGCGCGCCGTGATCATGGGCACGGGCGACGCGCGCGTGTTTCCGATGGCCTACGCGCGCGCGACGAGGGTCCGCCCCGACGTCGTCTACATCGATCCGTGGCTGCTGCACCATGGCTGGTACCGCGCGTGGGTGTCGAGCCAGCTCGGCTACGCGATCGTCGAGCCCATCGGCCAGAGCGTCGACACAGTGGCCACCGCGCGGCAGGCGCTCGACGCGGGCCGCCCGCTCTACTTCACGAACTCGTTCGCCACGGGCTTCGATAGAGCCTTCGCGACCTACCCGTCCGGCCCCATCTTTCGCGCTGTCCCGCGCGGCGCGGCGATCCCCGCCGTCGCCGACATCGAGCGCGACGTCGCGGCGACCGAGCGCGACGACGAGGCGGAGGAGGTCGCCTTCGGCTCGTGGGGCGGAGATCTGATCGAGTGGCGCGCGCGCGGGTGGCTGTGGCTCGCCGACGCGTACGGCGACGAGGGAGATCTCCAGGCTCGACGCCGAGCGTACGAACGAGCGCGCGCGCTCGCGCCATGGCTCTTCTCTCGCAGGTGAAGCCGACAAAATGCGCGAGGCCCGCGCTCCGTTGAAGGACACAGGCCTCGCACGCTCGCTGCTCGGTGATCAGAAGGTCATGCCGATGGTGCCGAACACGCTCGGGAGCGAGCTCGCCTTCCCCTTGTCGCCGTCACCGGTCATGACGCGGACGATGCGCGCGTCGACGCCCGCGAACATCGACGTGCCGACGTTGAACAAGAACGCCGCGCCAGGCGCGATGTAGATCTCCGACTTGGACTCGCCCGAACCGCACACGCTCCCGACGCAGGTCTCGCCGTGCGCCTTGATCTGGCCCAGCCCGAGGTAAGGGCGGATGGTCATGCCGCCCGACGCGATGTTGTAGCCGCCTTCGACCCCGTAGTACTGCATGCCCATCTTGGTCGTCACCTTGTAGGCGCCGGACCCAGATTCCTGGGACGCTCCGAGGTGATAGATGAAGGTGCCGCCCACGTAGAGGTTGCTGGGCAGCGAGACGCCCGCGCGGACGCCGAACCCCAGGCCGTAGAGGTTGAGCGCGTCGGCGCCATCGGGCGCCGCGTTGTTGAGACCGTAGCCGACGAGGGCCGCGGCCGAGATCTTCATCCCAGGGTCAGACGTCGACGCCGCCGCGGTCGCCCCCTCGGCCATCGCCGCCGTGCTGAGCGCCGTCACCGCCAACCCCACTCCAATCGCCATCATCTTGCGCATGTTCTCTTCTCCCTATTGCTGGCAGCGCAGCAGGCGCCCGCCGTTGTGCGTCCCTATCGATGCACGCTTGGGGCCATCGTAGCCCGACTACCTTCTGGAACAGAAATTCTCGGTCGACCTGCCCCTCGCCTTCAATCCATCCGGGAGCTGGTCGTGGCCATCTACGCGGCGGTCGGCGAGATCTCCCCCAGCTGGCTGACGAGTCGCAGCTCGTCTCGTCCCACCGCCGTCAAAGTGCCATTTTCTCTGGGACGTACTAAAGCCCCGCCCGTGCGCCACGTCGCCCTCACGCTGCTCGCCGTCGCCGCGCTCGGTTGCACGCGCGAGGCGCCGCCTGGCGCAAACGACGCACCGCCGCGCCGCACGACGTTCGCAGCGCCCTCGGTCGCCTCCCACGCGCCTCCCCCCCCCTCCGCCTCGACCACCCCCTCCTCGGCAGACGCTGGCGTCGACGCCTCGGTCGCCGCCGACGAGGGCGCGCCGCTCGGGGTCTTCGCCGTTCAGGGCAACATCTTCAGCTCGCCCGTGGTCGCGAAGGAGGCCCGCATCGGCTACGTGCGACGCGGCGGAAAGGTGCAGGCCCGGAGCGCGCCCGTGAAGGGCAAGGGCTGCGACGAGGGCTGGTACCAGCTCATTCCGCGCGGGTTCGTCTGCGCGCGCGTCGCGACGTTCGACCTCGACGATCCGCAGGTCCGCGCGGGGCTGCGCGAGCCGTCGGTCGACGACGTGCTCCCGTACAGATATGGCCGCAACGTCACGCACGGCACGCCGCTCTACCGCGTCGTCCCGACGCTCGAGCAGATGGCCGAGTACGAGCCCTATCTCAAGCTCGCGAAGCGCGAGCGTGAGACGACCGCGAGCGTCGACCAGCCCAAGAAGAAGGGCAAGAAGCGCAAGCGCGCGCCGAGCACCGCCGAAGCGACCGACGCCGCGCCCGACAAATCGCTCGAGAGGCCCGACGCGGTCGAGCCGGTCGCTTCACCCGACGCGGGCGCGCCGCTCCCTCGCCTCGACCCTCCCGCGGCCACCGACGCCGGCGCGCCCGACGCCGCTGCGCTCGACGTGCTCGACGGCGGCGCCGACGCGGGCGAGGACGAGAGCAAGAAGCCGTGGTGGCAGCGCAAGTACGCGGCCGGCGAGACCCCTGACATCAAGCTCGACGATCTCCTGGCGGACGCGAGCAAGGTGCTCGCGAAGCGCATGGTGCGAGGTTTCTATGTCGCGATCGACCGATCGTTCACGCAGAACGGCCGCCTCTGGCACCGCACCACGAGCGGCCTCGTCGCGCCGGCCGACCGCCTCGGGATCGTCGCGCCGCCCAAGTTCCACGGCGTCGACATCGACGAGGCGCACGCGGCGATGGGCGTGGTGTTCGTCACGTCGAAGTCGGCCACCCTGTACGAGTGGGACGACGCGAAGAAGCAGCCGAAGCCCGCCGGCGCGGCGGTCCGCTACGATCGTTTCTTCGCGACCGGCCAGACACGCGAGCTGGCGGGGCGACCGTTTCGTGAGCTCGAGGGCGGCAAGCTCGTGCGCGCGAGCGACGTCGCGTGGACCGAGCCGGGCTCGCGCCCCGCGGCGGTCAAGGATGACGAGCGCTGGATCGACGTGAACCTGTCGCGCCAGACGCTGGTCGCGTTCGAGGGCTCGCGCCCGGTGTTCGCGACGCTCGTGTCGACCGGGCGCAAGGGCAAGGACAGGGCGCACGACCACACGACGCCGACCGGCGCGTGGCGCGTGCGCGAGAAGCACATCGCGACCACGATGGACGGAGACGGCGCCGCGGCGGGCGACCTGCCCTACTCGATCGAGGACGTGCCGTACGTGATGTACTACCAGGATTCGTACGCGCTCCACGGCGCCTTCTGGCACGACAACTTCGGTCGACAGCAGAGCCACGGGTGCGTGAACCTCGCGCCGCTCGACGCGAAGCGCCTGTTCTTCTGGTCCGATCCGCAGCCGCCGAAGGGCTGGTTCGGCCTCTACTCGTCGCCCGAGCAGCCGGGGTCGCTCGTCGTCGTCCACGACTGATCCGTTGACGAGGCGGCGTGTTGGGCACGACCATGCGCGCCTCGTGCGACGCGAGCTGCCCCTCGATCCAGACGACTTCGCGGCCTACTTCTCGTTCGCTCCGGCCGCGCTGGCGCTGCGTGAGTGTGTGCGGCTCGCGGCCGTGCGCCCGCTGGACCTTCCGGCGCCCATCCTCGACGTGGGGTGTGGAGACGGCCTCTTCGCGCGGCTCGCCTACCCCGACCGCGCGGCGTGGGGCATCGACATCAACCCGACCGAGGTGCAGCGCGCGCAGGCGACGTCGTCGTACAGCACGCTGCTCTGCGGGAACATCTGCGACGTCCAGCTGCCGCCCGGCTTCTTCGGCAGCTCGATCGCGAACTGCAGCCTCGAGCACGTGCCCGATCTCGACGGCGCGCTCCGCAACATCCACGGCGCGCTGCGGCCGGGCGCGCCGTTCGCGTTGATAGTCCCCACGCCCGACTGGACGCGGCGCCTGCTCGCGGTCGAGGCGCTGCGAAAGGCGGGGCTCGCGGGGCTCGCGCGCGCGTACGGCGACGCGCTCGACCGCGTCTTTCACCACGTTCACCTCTACGATTCCAACGGCTGGACCGAGCGGCTCGCGGCGGCGGGCTTCGAGCGAGTGACCGTAGCCCCCATCGTCGGGCGCGACACCTCGTGGGCGTTCGACGTGCTGCTGTACCCGAGCCTGCTCGGGCTCGCGACCAAGCGGCTGACGGGCAGGTGGGTGCTCGCGCCGTGGCTGCGTCCGGTGGGCGTCGACCTCGTGCGCAAGCTCGTCGACGCGCTCGGCGCGGTCGCGCCGACCAGCGAGGATCCCGGCGAGTATCTGCTGCTGTGCCACAAGCCTCGGGCGAGCGCGTGACGACGGCGGACGCCGCATATTTCTCGAACCACGAGCGGCGCCTCCGCCTGCCCTGGTCGCTCTACCACCGCGAGCTCGATCAGCTGGTGCTGGGGGCGGTCGAGCGCTTCGGTCGCGCGCCGCTGGTCCTGATCGTCGGCGCGGGGCTCGCGCCGCTCATCGAGGGCGCGCCGCTCGACACCGAGCACTTCGCGTGCGATCTCGACGCGCGCGCGATCGACGCGTGCCGCGCGCGTCACCCGCTGATGGCGGCGCGGTTCTCCGTGTGCCCGGGGCCCTACGAGCTGCCCGACGATCCGCGCGACGTCGACGTCGTCGTCGCGAAGGAGGTCATCGAGCACGTCGATGACCCCGCGCGCTTCGCCGCCGCCCTCGCGTCGCGCGTGCGAGTCGGCGGCGAGCTGGTGCTGACCACGCCGAACTACGGGGCGCCGTGGCTGCTCCCGCTGCTCGAGCAGACGATGCTCGAGTGGATCGCGCGACGGGACGGCTTCTCACGGCGTGACATCCACCCATCTCGGTTCGACCTCGAGCGGCTCGCGCGGCTGGACGCGGGCGCGGGGATGGCGCTCGTCGAGGCGCGGCGGACCTCCACGACGTGGGCGCTGTTCGCGAGGTTTCGCCGGGTCGCGCCTTGCTCGCCGCCGCGCTGATCCTGGGCGCGGCGCTCGCGTGGTTCGGGCGCGCGGTGAGGGTGGGCGCGGCCCGTCCGGCGCCGTCCTCGGTCACCGTCTGGCTCGCGTCGCTCGCGGGGACGTCGGCCGGGCTCGCGCCGCTCGCGCGGCTCGGGTGGCGGGTGTTCGGCCCGCACGCGCCGATCCCGGGCGACGCGCGGTCTCACGCGATCATCGCGCACGCGTGGGCGACGCGCGGCGCGCCTCACGGGTACCTCGACGTGTACCAGGGCGGCTTCCCGCTCGCGCTCCACTATCCAGCGCTGCCGTGGGCGCTCGACGCCGCGCTGATGAAGCTCGGCATGACCGCGGCGCAGTCCACGTCGATCCTCGGGCTCGGGTCCTGCGCGGCGACGGCGCTGCTGGGCGGGTGGTTCGCGGGGCGCGCCACCGGCTCGCGGCTCGCGGCGACGACGGCGTCGCTGTTCCTCGCGTCGGTGTCGGCGAGCCCGCCGATCACGGGAGGCGTCGCGGCGTTCCTCGACAACGGCGTGTTCGCGCAGGTGGTCGCGACGCCGCTCGTGGTGCTGCTCGCTGGCGCGGTGCTGACGACGCGCGCGCGCCTGCCGCTCGAGCTCATCGGCGCGCTGTCGATGGCCGCGCACCCGCAGATCGCGTCGGCGGCGCTGCTCGTGACCTGGGTCGCGGTGGCGGCGCTCGCGGACCGCGAACGTGCGCGTCGGGCGCTGCGCGCGACGTGGGCGGCCGGCGCGCTCGGGCTCGTGACCTATGGTCCGGGGCTCGCCACGCTGAAATACCCGTTCGGCTGGCCTGATCTGATGCCGTGGCACATCGTCGGCTTCGGGACGACGCGCTTCGAGGACTGGTTCCTCGACGGCCGCCTGCTCGACGACGGGCGGGAGCTCTGGCTCACCTCCTTCGCGGCCGCCTCGCTCGTGATGGCGCTCGCTCGGCCGCGCGACAGGATCGCGCGCGCGCTGCTCGCGGTGACGACGGCGGTCCTCATGCTCACGGCGCTCGGGCCGTCGCTCGCGCAGGCGGGACGGTTGGGGCAGCTGCTCTTGACGTTCGCGCAGCCGATGCGGGTGCTGGCGATGTTCCCGCTCGTCGGCGCCGCGCTGGTCGCGTGGGGCGCGCACGCGGCGTCGCTCGCGCTATCCCGGGCGGCTCGTCGCTGGACCACCGCGTGGCGCGCGCACGCGCTCGCGACAGCCTCGATGGGCGCCCTGCTCGCCTGGTCCGCGGTCGACGGCTGGCCCGCGCTGCGTCGTCTGGCCAAGGAGCGGGCCGCGGCCACGCCGTGCTCCTGGGACGCGGCCGAGGCCGCCGAGGTCTCCGGCTGGGTCGCGGGGCTGTCGCGCGGGCGCCTGCACTTCGACGAGCGGAGCGCGCTCTGCGACTGCGCCTATGCCTGGAACTTCGACGCGGCGAGCGCGATCCCGATCGCGACGTCTTCCTCCGCGGGCGCGCACGTCGGCGACCATTTCCGCGCGTTCCACGCGATCCGCGTCGACGAGCCGGGCGGCGATCGACGCGCGGAGACGCTCGGAGTGCGCTGGGTGCTCGCGGCGCGCGACAAGCCTCCATCTGGCGCGTTCATCCTCCGGCGAGAGAGCGCGCACGCCGCGCTGTGGGAGCGCGAGGGCGGCCACGATCTCGTCGGCGCCGGGTGCGTGCGCGACGTGTGGCACGATGACGGCGCGCTGCGCGACAGGCTCAGGGCCCAGCTCCCAACCCTGCTCGGCGCTCCCGAGCGGCTGAGCGTGATCGGCGACGCCGCCGCGGGTGCCTGCGATCTCGACGTGACGATCGCGGAGCGCGCGCGAGAGCCTGGCGCAGTCTCGGCGACCGTGAGCGCGGCGCGCGCCACCACGGTCGTGCTCAGGGTGACAGCACACCCGTTCTGGCGAGTGGCGATCGACGGCGCGCCTCGCGCTCACCTCAACGTGGTTCCGGGCTTCCTCGCCGTGCCCCTCGAGGGCGGACGCCACGAGCTGAGCGCCGAGTTCCGGCTACCGCGCGCGCTCGTCGCGGCGTGGCTCGCCCTCGCGGCGGCCATCGCGTGGGCGACGTGGCGCGGCTACTCGACCTCGCGGTCGACGTAGAGCCCCGGCACGATGCGCGTCGCGCCGCTCGGCGCCATCTCGCCAGTGAGCACGAAGGTCGATCGCTCGCCGTCGCCGTCGAGGTCTCCGTGCGCCCGCGCGCGAAACGTCGCGTGATCGGGGTGGTTCTCGCTCTCGAACGCGAAGCTGAACGAGTGCTCGTGCTCGACCTTGAACCCGAGCGCCGCCCACGTGAGGTGGTCCCACGTGCCCGGTTTGTCGCGCACGGCCCTGCCCCTCGGCACCTCGGCGGGGGTGAGCGGCGCGGGCGGAGGAAACGCCTCACCCGGCGCCTTGCCGCGCGCATACGCGAGCGCTCCCTTTCCGATGTCGTCGAGCCCGCCCACCGCCTCAGAGAGCCGAGAGGCGTGCAGGTTCTTCACGAAGCCGTGGACGGCGACGAGCGTGACCGAGCCGAAGACCGCGATCCCGGCGGCGAGGGTGAGCGGGCTACGCAAGACACCGAGAGCTTGGCCCTCTCGCCGAGGGGTGTCAAAATTCGTCGCCTGCTCACCTGCCTCGTCCCAGAATTGTCACTCGGGGGCTCGTGAGCGGAGGTTTCATGCGGAGAGCTCGGGTGTCCGGTCCATGGCACGCTCCCTGCTTGCCGCACGATCAGATTCTCAGACAACCCGAAAGGAGAACTCTCATGCGCACCTTCCGAAAGCTCCGTGGATTCACGCTCGTCGAGCTGATGATCGTCGTCGCGATCATCGGCGTCCTGGCGGCGCTCGCCATCTATGGCGTCACCCGCTACCTCCGCAACTCGAAGACGGCCGAGGCTCGCGCCGGCGTCGGCGCGATCGCGAAGGGCAACGTGTCGTACTACAACAACGAGGCCGGCGTGACGTCGGTCCTCAACCCCGGTCAGTCGTCGGCGTTCTCGCAGAACATCTGCGTGCAGGGCAACGCTGCCACCGGCGTCCCGACGACCGGCGCGCCGAAGGGCAAGAAGTACCAGTCGCGTGACAGCGACTGGAAAGAGGCCCCCGGCGTCGTCGGCACTGGCTTCTCGTGCCTCCGCTTCTCGATGGATCAGCCGCAGTACTTCCAGTACCGCTATGTCAGCGCCGCGACGCTCAACACGTCGCCGGTGGGCAAGGCGTTCACCGCCTTCGCGCACGGCGATCTCAACGGTGACGGCGTCACGTCGACGTTCTCTTACGCAGGTCAGGTCGGCAAGGCCGGCGACAACCGCGTGCTGCTCGCCCCTGCCATCCTCGAGGGCGACCCCAGCGAATGATCGGCGGCCGGTTCGGCTGCTGACACCGAGACGGCCCGCTCACACGCGGGCCGTCTGCTTTTTGTGAGTCAGGGTTCTTCGGCCGGGTCGGGGTAGCCGGCGGCGAGCTTCGTGACCTCGTCGCGGAGCTTCTTGTGAGCGACGAGCTTCCTGACGATCAGCCACATCGTGGGATCGGCGAGGAGCTTCATCGGCGACGGTGCGGCGCCCTTCGCCTTCCTGGGGATGGCGGACGGACCCTTGGCCTCGAGCTCGCGCATGCGCTCGACGTGGCGCTTGGTCGGGAACAGCTCGCCCGCTTCCCACGCGAGGACGGTCGCCTGATCGGTGCCGAGCGCGCCGGCCAGCTCCCTCGCGGTGCACTTCAGCGTCGCGCGGAGCGCCTTCAGCTCTTCCGGTTGCATCCGCCGCCCCGTACCACGAGGGGCGACGCGCGGCCTGTCCGCGCGGAGCCCCGGCTGCTATGTTCACCGGAACTTGAGACGGTTCCTCTTCGGGGTGGCGCTCGCGTGTCTCGCTCATGGCTGCGGCTCTTCTTCCAGCGGCGACACGCCGCCTCCGTCCGCGACGCTGAACGGCCCGCCGGTCGGGACGGTCGAGGAGTTCGTCGATCTGCCGACGGCGAGCGAGGGGATCGGCGAGGGGCCCGGGCCAGACGGCGCGCCGACGATCTATGTCGCCGCGGGGGGCTCGGTCTTTCGCCTCCTGCCGGACAAGACCGCGAAGAAGCTCGCCGACGTGCCGGGTCCGCTCGGGATCGCCGTTCAGAGAGACGGCGCGCTCATCGTGTGCGGCAAGCTGCCGGGCGCCGCGGGCAAGGCTCCAGGAGGCGGCGCGCTGTGGCACGTCACGCCGAGCGGCGACGCGTCGGTGTTCATCGGCGCGGGCGGCTACGAGCTGCCCAACATGGTCGCGATCACGCCCGACGGTCGGGTGGCGTTCACCGACTCTGCCGCGGGCAAGGTGTACCTCGCGAGCGCGGACGGCGCGACGGTGACCAAGCTCGGAGACGTGTCCTACGCCAACGGCATCGCGTCCTCGCCGGACGGCGCGCGGCTGTATGTGGCGTCGTACGACACGAAGAGGATCTACGCGCTCGAGCGCGCTGGCGACTCGTTCGGCGCGCCCACGGTGTTCGCGGACGGCGTGGAACAGGTCGACGGGATCAGCGTCGCCGCGGACGGATCGCTCGTGCTCGTGCGGTCGTCCGAGCTCACGCTGCTGCCCGCCGGGGGCGCGCCGAGCGCCATCGTCGCCGCGGCGGCGTTCGGTGGCGTGCCGGCGAACGGCGCGTTCGGGTTCGGCGCGTACGGAGACGGCTGGCTCTATGTGTCGAACCTCCTGTCCCGCACGATCCAGCGCGTGTACGTCGGCAAGGCGGGGCTGCCGCTGCCGGTCGCACGATGAGCGAGCTCGAGGTCACGCTCGATGGCGCCGTCGCGTGCTGGACGATCAAGCGCCCGAGCAAGCGCAACGCGCTCGGCCTCGAGCTCATCGCCGAGCTTCGCGCCGCGTGTCGAGACGCTGGCGCGCGGGCCGCGACCGCCGTCGTGCTGACCGCCGAGCCATCCAACGGCGTGTTCTCCGCGGGGTTCGATCGTGACGTGCTCGCCGAGATGGCGGCCTCGGGCGCGACGACGGCCGACGCGGCCAGCCCGCTGCACGCGCTGTTCGACGAGCTCGCAGGCGGCCCCTTCACGCTCGTCACCGCGATCACCGGCGACGCGCTGGGCGGCGGCGTCGAGCTCGCCCTGCTCGGCGACGTGCGCGTCTGCGTCGACGGCGCGCGCTTCACGCTGCCCCCCGCGAGGCTCGGGATCGTGTACCCCGAGATCGGGCTGAGGCGGCTCGAGCGCGCGCTGGGAGCGTCGCTGCTCGGGGCGATGCTCGCGACGGCCGAGCCGGTGAGCGCCGCGCGGCTGCACGCGGCGGGCGCGCTGTGGGCGCTCTCGTCGTCTCCTCGCGACGACGCGCGCGAGGTGGCGGCCCGGATCGCCTCGCTGCCGCTCGCGGGTCGAGTCGGCAACCGCGACGCGCTCCGCGCGCTCGCGCGGTGACGGCACGCTTCTCCAAAGGATTATCCTCCGTGGTCGGTTTGCCTGTAAAACGACCACATGAAGCTCCGAAGCCCCCTCGCGCTCGCCGTCGTCCTCACCCTCGGAGTCGTGGCCGTCGGCTGCGGCAAGAAAGATAGCGACGCACCCGCGTCCACGTCAGGCACGGCGGGCGCCGCGGCGACCGTCAAGCCGCCGGTCGTGGCGACCACGACGCACACCCCGGTCAACCACGACGCAGACGCCAACGCGCTCAGGAACTGCTGCAACGCGCTCACGTCCGAGGCGGCCAAGCAGACCAGCCCTGGCGAGAAGTCGAAGTACGAGGCCGCGGCCGCGTCGTGCATCGGCATCGTCAACGTCGTGAAGTCGGGGGCGAGCACGCGCGCGAGCGCCCTCGGCAGCGTGCGAGCGGCGCTGCGCGGCGGCGCGCTCCCCGGCGCCTGCAACTGAGCTCGAGCGTGTCGGAGATCGGCCGCCGCAAGGCGGATCACCTCGAGCTGGCGGCCACCGGCGACGTCGGGTTTCACCGAAAGACCACCCTGCTCTCCTGCGTCGAGCTGCTGCACGACGCCCTGCCCGAGCTGCACGTCGACGAGCTCGACACATCCGTCACGCTGCTCGGCAAGCGCCTGCGCGCGCCGATCGTGATCGCCGCGATGACCGGCGGCACCGACGAGGCCGGCGACGTCAACCGTCGGCTCGCGGCGATCGCCGAGGCGCGCGGCCTCGCGTTCGGCCTCGGCAGCCAGCGCGCGATGCACGTCGATCCCGCGCGCGCGTCGACCTTCGACGTCCGCGCCGCCGCCCCGACGACGCTGGTGCTCGGCAACCTCGGCGTGGTCCAGGCCGCGGCGATGTCCACCGGCGACGTGCGCGCGCTGCTCGACGCGGTGGGCGCCGACGCGCTCTGCGTACACCTGAACCCCGCGATGGAGATCGTGCAGCCGGGGGGCGATCGCGATTTTCGCCGGGGGCTCGAGACGCTCGCGCGCCTGGCGGCAGAGCTCGGCGCACCCGTGGTCGCGAAGGAGACCGGCTGCGGCCTCTCCCGAGGGGTGGGCGAGCGGCTGCGTGACGCCGGCGTGCGACACGTCGACGTGAGCGGCGCGGGCGGGACCTCGTGGGTCGCGGTCGAGACGCACCGCGCGGATCCACGAGCCCGACACCTGGGCGAGGCGCTCTGGGACTGGGGGATCCCGACGGCCGCGAGCGTCGCGATGGTCGCCGGCGCCGGCCTCGACACGATCATCGCGACCGGCGGCATCACGAGCGGGCTCGACGTCGCGCGGGCGATCGCGCTCGGCGCGCACGCGGCGGGGATCGCCCGACCCACGCTTCAAGCGCTCCGCGCCGGCGGAGAGGCCGAGGTCCACGCGCTGCTCGAGCGCGTCGAGGCCGAGCTGCGCGCGGCGATGCTGCTGACGGGCAGCCGCGATCTGTCGGCGCTGCGCGAGGCGCCGCGCGTGCTTCGCGGTGAGCTTCGCGACTGGCTCGACCGGTGTTAGCCTCGCCCACTGCATGTCGTCCCCGCACTCGCCGGCGCGCCGCAGCGATCCCCCGCCAGAAGAGCTCAAGAGAGAGCGCGAAGACTTCTTGAAGACCTTCTTCGAGAAGGGGGCGCAGCTCACCGACGAGCTGGTGAAGGAGCGAGAGAAATCACGCGAGCGCATCGCGCTCCTCGAGCAAGAGAACACGCGCCTCCGCGCGCAGGTCGCGAGCGACGAGGCGATGCGCGAGCTCTTGCGAAAGATCGAGTCGCTCGAACAAGAGAAGGAGGCCGCGCTCGCCCGCTTCCGCGAGGTCGAGGACACCTCGCAGCGCGCAGCGGCCGTCACGGTCGAGATCGAGAGCGAGCTCGCCAGCGTCGCGAACCTCTACGTCGCGAGCTTCCAGCTCCACTCGTCGCTCTCGCCGCGCGGGGTGATGCGCCACGCGATGGAGCTGCTCGGTCAGCTCATCGGCGTCGAGGCGTTCGTCGTGTACCTGCTCGACGAGCAGACGAGGAGGCTCGTGCCGGTCGCGACCGAGGGGCTGCCGAGCGCCGAGGTCACGCCGATCGAGCTCCCAGGGACGGGGCCCGTCGCCGCGGTGTTCACGACCGGCGAGACGCACGAGGCGCCCGGCGACAGCCGCAAGGGCACCCTGCACGAGCCGCGCGTCGCGTTCGCGCTCAGGCTGGAGGGCCGGATCGTGGGCGTCGTCTCGGTCGTGCGCACGTTGCAGCAAAAATCGAGCTTCATTCACATGGACCAGGAGCTCTTCAAGCTGCTGGGCGCTCAAGCCGTCAGCGCGCTCGTCGCAGCGCGCCTCTACACCGACTCGGGCAAGCAGCTGCCCGCGATCTCAAGTTTCCTCGATCTCGCCGTCTTACCGGATCCCCATGGCCGACTACGCCTGCCTCATCGTCGAAGACTCTCCCATGATGCGCCAGCTGCTCGTGTTCGCGCTGGCCCGCGTGAAGAACCTCAAGGTCACCGAGGCCGACGACGGCGTCGACGCCCTGCGCAAGCTCGCGACGACCAAGTTCGACATCATCATCACCGACATCAACATGCCGATCATGGACGGCCTGAAGCTGGTCAAGCGCATCCGCTCCGACGCTCAGCACAAGGACACGCCGATCGTCATCATCACGACCGAGGGCTCGCAAGAGGATCGACAGCGCGCCCTGCAGCTCGGCGCGAACGCCTACATCACGAAGCCCATCCAGGCGCCGCAGGTGATCGCCAAGGTCAAGGAGCTGCTCAAGTTCGAGTTACGTAGCGGACGACGGGATCGACCTCGCGCGTCACCTCGTCGAGGTTCGCGACCTTGAGCCTTCCGAGCGCGTGCAGGTACTCGACGCACGCGCCGGCCTCCTCGATCGCGAGCAGATCGCCGTAGCCCTTCTGCTCGCCGAACAGCGCGCGCGCGACCTCGACCACCGAGCGCGGGGCCGACAGCGCGGCGGCGGTGTCGTCGAGGCGGCGCCGCGTGAAGGCCGCGATCTCGTCGACGCGGGCCGCCAGGTCGTGGATCGGCTCCTCGTGGCCGCCGAGCGTGAGGCGCACGGGGAGCTCGCGCACCTTCGCGAGCGACGCGAAATAGTGCTCGAGCCCGGCGAACGGCGTGATCGCCTGCGGGAACTGGTGCGGAGTGATGCGCGCGAGCACGTGGTCGCTGGAGAGCATCACGTCGCCGACGCGCAGGCACACGAGCCCCGGGCAGTGCCCCGGCACGTGGACGACCTCGTGACCCAGGATGCGGTCGCCGTCCTTCAGGCGCAGGTCCGGCTCGACGTCCCGGAAGCGCTCGCGCGAGCCCTTGTACATCGAGAGCAGCTTCTGCCTCAGCGCGAGATCGCCGCCGGCGCGCCGCAGGTACACGTCGATGTCCTTCGCGACGAGGATGGAGCGCTCGGAGAAGCACGCGAGCACCCGCGCGTCGAGCTCGTGGACGGCCAGGCGCGCGCGGGTCTCGTCGCGGACGTCGTTGGCGCCGCCGAAATGATCGAGGTGCGCGTGCGACACGAGCGCGACGTCGACCTCGTCGAAGCGCGCGGGCTCGCCGAACACCTCGCGCGCGACCGCGAACCTCAGCGCCAGATCGCGCCGCGCGGTCGGGCTGCCGCTCCCCACGTCGAACAGCAGCGTCCCCGACGCCGAGCGCACCCAGTAAATATTGTTGACATGATCGGGGAACGTCTCGACCGGCAGCAGCAGGATGACCGCGCCGCCCGCCGCTTCGAAGCGCTGCACGCCGAGCGCGCCGTGACGCTCGACGTAGCGCGCGCGCGCGGCCTCTCCGGTGAGGCTGGCATCGAGCTCGGCGAGCCGCGTCGAGACGTCTGCGTCGGGGTGCTCGGCGCCAAGGTCGACGAGCTCGCGCCGGGCAGATCGCTCGTCGAGGTGCGAGGCCAGCGCGCCGCGGGTGGCATCGGAGAGCCAGGCGGCCTCGAGGGCCTCGAACGCCCGCTGAATTCGACGACGAGCGCGTCCCGACAGGGCCATGACGGGCAACGTAGGGCGACCGCGCGCCGAATTCGAGCGTCTCAGACCGTGACGCGCCGATGGTAGGTCAACCACTCGAGCAGCGACAGCAGCACGGCCGCGGCGAGCAGGTACAGCCACAGCTCGCGCCGCACCCCGACCGTGAACGCGCTCGGCGGGCCCGAGGGCTTCGAGTCGACGACGAGCTCGGCCGGCGGCGAGATGGTCGACTCGTCGACGGACGAGAGGTTCGCCGCGAACGCCGTCTCGACGCCGGGCGCGCGCACCTGGTACACGCCCGCGCGCTGGCCCAGCAGCGCGGCCCTGCCCTCCTGTACGGCCACGCGCGCGACAGCGCCCGACGGGGTGGTCACCTCGAGCGACGAGAGGCCGGATGGCGCGGGGATCTTCCACACCTCGCCGGTCGAGAAGCTCGAGATGTAGCGGGTGTCCTCCTCGACGAGCTCGTTGATCACGTTGAGCAAGAACAGCGGCCACGCGACGCGCAGCACGATGTCGCTGCGCCTGGGATCGAACCCGAGCGCCACGAACCGCGCGCCGTCGCGCTTGCCGTCGACGAGGATCGCGCGCTTCTTTCCCGAGTCGTCCGTGTAGGACGCGACCGCTCTGTCACCAGGCTCGGCGAGCAGCTCGGAGCCCTCGTCGACGCCGATCGTGTCGAGGAGCATCCAGCGCAAGAGCGGGCTCTTCTTGTCCCACTGGTCGAACCCGAACTCTCTCAGCTCCTTGCCGAGCTTCACGGGCGAGTGCTCCCCGCGCGGCGCGAGGTACAGCGCGTGTCCCGCGTCGACGCGCTTGGGCGCCACGCCGTCGAAGATCGTCACGTCGAACTTGCCGGGCGCCGGATACGCGGACGGGGCGACCGTCTTCACGTCGAGGTACTCGTCGAGCAAGAGCGCCGCGTCGAGGTACGTGTTGCCGACCGTCACCGCCTGCACCCTCACGCGCCGACGCTCGGGCAGGAGCGCGAACGCGACGTCGTCGGCCGGCAGATCGTCGCGTGAGCCGTCGGCGTTGCGCAGCCGCGCCTCGAGCGCGCGGCTCGCGCCCGAGAGGTTCGGGTAGAAGCGCGGCAGCCGCTCGTTCGGGCCCAGGCGCAGCTTGGTCACGTCGACGAGATCGCCGTCGCCGAGCAGCGACAGCTCGATCTCCTTGGGCTGGTCGTGCGTGTTGGTGACCTCGATCATCACCTCGTAGCGGCTCTTGTCGAGCGGGTACCGTCGCACGGAGAACTGCGTGATCCCGGCGTTGTCGCCGCGCTCGCCGAGCTTGACCCACGAGACCTTGGTGTCGCCGACGTGGACGTCGCCGAGCGCGTCGTGGGCGGGGCCGAGCGCGCCGTCCGAGAGCACGATGATCTCGGCCTTCTCGTGGCCGCGCAGCGTGTCGGTCGCGAACCGCAGCGCGCGGGGAAAATCGGCGCGCGCCTCGGTCGGCGCGATCTTGTCGAGCGCCGCCATCAGCTCGGTGGTGTCGCTGGTCAGCGTGGAGAGCGGCGTCGTCGCGGCGTCCATCTGCGCGATGAGCATCCGATCGCTGCCGGACAGCCCGCGCGCCATCTCCCTCGCCCGCCCGCGCGCCGCCTCGAGGCGGCTCGGCGCGACGTCGGTCGACTGCATCGAGGCCGAGCAGTCGACGAGCACGACGATGCTGCGTCCGGTGACCAGCGCGGCCGACAGCCGCGGATCGCCGAGCGCGAGCAAGAGGAGCGCGAGCAGGGCGAGCTGCAGCAACAGCGAGAGCAGGCGCTTCAACCGCGAGATGAGCGAGGTCGCGTCCTCGTCCTTCAGCACGCGGTCCCAGATCCGCGAGAAGGGCACCGCGACCGCGCGGCGGCGCATCTTCAGGAGGTACAGGACGACGATCGCCGCGCCCGCCGCGCCTGCGATCGCGAGGACCTGCGACAGCGGCAAGCCCGAGAAGATCATCGCAAGAAGCCGCCGGAGCGAAACACGCGGAGCACCAGCTCGTCGAACGGCGTCGCGACGTCGGCCGACACGTACGTCACCTGCTTCGATTTGCAGAACCTGGCGATGTCGTCGCCGTACGCTCGGTACGCCTCGGCGAAGCGCGCGAGCACCTTCGGGGTCACGGTGACCTCGCGCTCCTCGCCCGACTCGCAGTCGTAGAGCCGCACGTCGCCGTGGAGCGCCGGCCGCTGCTCGCGCGCGTCGCAGAGGTGAATCACGAGCACCTCGAACTTCGCGTAGCGGAGCGCGTTGATGCCCTCCTCGAAGCCACGAGGATCGTAGAGATCGCTGACGAGCACGGCGAGGCCGCGGCGCTTCTGTTGCGCGGCGAACGCGCGCAGCGCGGGGCCGAGCTCGGTCACGCCGTCGGCCGCGAGCGGTCGCAGGAACTCGAACACCCGAAAGATGCGCTGCTTGCCGCGGGTCGGCTGCATCGTGCGGTTCACCGCGTCGCGGACCGCGAGCACGCCGACCCGATCGAGGTTGGCGAGCGCGACGTAGGCGAGCGCCGCGGCGATCCGCTTGCCCTGCCGCAGCTTCTCGCCGTCGCCGAAGCCCATCGAGGTCGAGGTGTCGAGCAGCACGTAGACCGAGAGGTCCTCTTCTTCTTCGTAGAGGCGGGTCTGGAGCTTGCCGAAGCGCTGGTAGATGCTCCAGTCGAGGTACCTGAGGTCGTCGCCCTCGACGTAGTCGCGGTGATCCTTGAACTCGACGCCCGACCCGCTCTTCTTGGTGCGGCGCTCGGCGCGGCTCTTGCCCGAGAACACGCGGCGGCTGACGAGCGACAGCACGTCGAGCTTCTTCTGGAAGTCGTCGTCGAACAGCTCGTCGTCCTTCGCGCGGGCGGGCGCCCTCACCCCGCGCCGCAGGATCACGTCGAGCAGGCCCATCGGGCCGTCTCAGGCCTTTCCTTCGGGGAGTTTCTTGATGATCTCGGCGAGCACCTGGTCTGTCTTGATGCCCTCGGCCTCGCCCTCGAAGTTCAGCAGCACGCGGTGGCGCAGCGCGGGCAGCGCCATCGCCTTCACGTCGTCGTGGCTCGGCGCGAAACGGCCGTCGAACAGCGCGCGCACCTTGGACGCGAGCAGCACCGCCTGCGCGCCACGCGGGCTCGCGCCGAAGCGCACGTAGCGCTTCACCATGTCGGTCGCGCCCTCTTGATCGGGGTGCGTGGCCTGCAACAGCCGCACGACGTAGTCCTTCACGTGCGCTGCCGCGGGCACCTCGCGCACGAGGCGCTGCATCGCGAGCACGTCGGCCTGCGTGAGCACGGCGCGCGTCTTCGTGTCGCTCGTGCCGGTCGTCCGGTCGAGGATCTGCGACAGCTCGGCGCGCCCAGGGAACGGCACGTGGAGCTTCAAGAAGAAGCGATCGAGCTGCGCCTCGGGCAGCGGATAGGTGCCCTCGCTCTCGAGCGGGTTCTGCGTGGCGAGCACGAGGAACGGCTCGGACAGGCGGTGCGTCGTGCGCGCGACGGTGACGCTGTGCTCCTGCATCGCCTCGAGCAGCGCGCTCTGCGTCTTCGGCGTCGCGCGGTTGATCTCGTCGGCGAGCACGATGTTGGCGAAGAT
>CAUJFL010000303.1 GCA_963169165.1 Myxococcota bacterium
GGCGCCTGCCAGTGCCTCAAGAAGCAGTGCGGCGCCGGCTGCGTCGACCCAGACATCGACCCCCAGAACTGCGGCGACTGCGGCGTCAAATGCCCCGCGGGCGCGACCTGCAAGACAGGCGTCTGCGCTTGCCCATCGAACAAACCTGACACCTGCCTCGGCGCCTGCGTCGACAAGCAAATCGATCCCAAGAACTGCGGCGACTGCGGCGTCGACTGCGGTGGCAACGCCTGCGTCGCCGGGCTCTGCTCCACCTGCACGCCGGGAGGGATGTTGATCCTCCTCGACGAGTCCGGCTCGATGGGCTCGTCCCTGGGCTCCTCGACCAGCATCGACCAGATGGTCGACGCCGTGGCCGCGTTCGTCCAGGAGGCGGCGTCAGGCGGCGTGAGCGTCGGGGTCAGCTGGTACCCGCGAGGGAGCACCCCCGGCGCGTGCCCACAGTCCGTGTACACCTCCCCCGACGTCGCGATCGCTCCGCTCCCGGCCAACGCGCCCGCCATCATGGCGGCGCTCTCGGGCAAATTGCCGAGCTACGGCAGCATCATCAACGGGCCGCTCGCCGCGGCGATCGCGACCGTTCGCGCGTGGGAGACCGCGGTCCCGGGCGCCCCGGGCGCCGTCGTCATCATCAACGACGGCGTGGGGACGAGCTGCAGCAACGACGTGCCACAAGCGGTCTCGGGCGCGATGGCGGGGCTGATCGGCACCCCGTCGGTGTCGACCTACATCATCGGGCTCGGCTCCCCGACCCCGACCGACACCCAGGCGTGGACCGACATCGCGACCGCGGGGGGCGGCACCGCCACGAACACCGGCTCCACCGGCAAGCCGGCGATCCTGGACGCGCTGCGCGCCGTCCGCGCGAAGGTGGCCTGCCCCTGAACGTGGTCTTCGGGGGGCTCCTCGTCGCGCGGGGCGACGACGCTCAGGGCGCCTCACCGGTCAGCAGCACGGCCTCGGCGGCGAGCTGCCACTCGCGCAACGCGAGCTCGGCGACGCGGGTGCGCGCGGCCACGAGATCGCGGCGCGCGGTGAAGACGCGCAGCACCTCGCCCTTGCCCGCGCGGTGGAGCGCCACGGCGGCCTCGACCGAAGCCTCGGCCGCCTTCACCCCGGCGTCGGACATCACGTCGATCGCCTTGGAGAGCTCGACGCGCTCGGAGGAGACCCCGCGGAGCGTGGCGTCGATGCTCCGGCGCTGCGCGTCCCGCGTGGACAGCGCCCGCAGCCGGTCGGCGTCGGCGCGCGCGCGCTCGGTCTGGTTCACGCGAAAGGTGGGCAGCGTCCACGAGATGCCCAGCCCGAGCCTCGTCTCGCCGAGATCGCCGCGGCCGCCGATCAAGATCAAGTTCAGCGGCACCTGCGCCTCGCGGGCCTGCCGATCGCGCACGCGCGAGAAATAGATCGCCTCGCGGTCGAGCACGGTGACAATGGGAGACTTCGCGAGCGCGCGCTCGATCTGAGGGCCTCGCTCCGGCGCGGACGGCGGACGCAGCGGCAGCCCGTCGGTCGGCGCGTACTCGGCGACGCCCGTCGCGCGCGCGAGGTCCGCGAGCGCGCGCGCCAGATCGGCCCGCGCCTCGAGGAGGGCGACCTTGTTGCGCGCCACCTCGAGCTCGGCGAACCGGAGGTCCGCGATGGTGCTGTCCTTCACGGCGACGCGCTCCTCGAAGATCTTCGCCTGCTCCTCCCAGGTCACGAGCGACGACTCGAGCGCCTTCACGCGCGCCGTGCCGGTCGTCACCTGACCGAACGCCCGCACCGCCTCGGACATGGCGGCCGCGCGAGTCGCGGCGAGCGACTCGTCTGCGTACGCGACCTGAGCGTCGATCTCGGCGATTCGACGCCCGCGCTGCCCCGACACCTCGACCGGCACCCAGAGGCTCGCCTGCACCGCCACGTCGCGCGTCGCGCCGTTGCGCCCGTGCTGCGCCTGCACCTCGAGGTAGGGGTTGGCCACCTGCGACAGCCGCGCGCCCTGGTAGCCGGCCCTCGCCGCGTTCACGTCGCCGCGCGCCCGCGCGAGCTCGGGGGCGCGCTCCCGCGCGAGCTCCACGACTCGGGCGAGGGTGGGTACGGCCTCCGCCCCGTCGGCGCGCGCGGCGGCGGCGATCGAGGCGAGGGCGAGCAGCGCGCGCGAGAGGAGGGAGAGCTTCATGCGGGTTCCTGGGTGGGGGCGTCGGCGGGGGACGCGTCGTCATCGTCGTGGCGGGGCGGCGTCACGCGGAGCACGCGGGCCAGCACGCCGGGTAGCACGAGCAGCGCCGTCGTCGTACCGAACAGGATGCCGAAGACGACCACCGTGGCGAGCGGCCGCTGCACCTCGGCCCCGGCGCCCGTCGACAGCGCCATCGGCGCGAACCCGAGCGCGGCGACCGCCGCCGTCGTCAGCACCGGACGCAGGACGTGCGCGCACCCGTCGACGACCGCCCGCTCGACGGTCTCGCCGCGGTCGATCCGGCCGAGCACCTCGGACGCGACCACCAGCCCGTTGAGCACCGCGACGCCGCCGAGCGCGATGAACCCGACCGCCGCGGGCAGGCTGAACGGATAGCCGCGGGCGACCATCCCGAACATGCCGCCGGTCATCGAGAACGGCACCATGGCGAACACCGCGAGCGCGGGGCGCGCCTTGCCGAACATCGCGAAGAGCATCCCGACGATCACGGCGATGACCGCGGGGACGATCAGCGACAGGCGCTTGCGCGCGCGCTCGAAGTTCTCGAACTGGCCGCCCCACTCGACGCCGATGTTGCTCGTCGGCCCGAGATCTCGCGCGACCTCGCGCTGTGCCTCGGCGACCCACGAGACGAGATCTCGACCGCGGAGGTTGACGTCGACGCGCGCGGTGCGCTTGCGCATCTGGCGGCGCACGACGCCGACGCCGTCGCCCTCCTTGAGATCCACGACCTCGGCCAGCGGGACCGGGCGACCCGTGGTGGTCTCGACGAACAGATCGCCGAGCGCGGCGGGCGTCGCCTCGATGGGCGGGCCGAGCAGCCTCATGTCGAAGCGCCGCTCTCCCTCGTACAGCGCGCCGACGTGCAGGCCCTCTCGCGCGGCGGCGAGCGCCTCGAACGCGTCGCTGACGCGGACGCCGTGGCGCGCCATCCTCGCGCGGTTGGCCGTGGCCGTGATCTCGGGCTGCCCGAGCAGGCGCTCCACGCGCACGTCGCCCGTCCCCTGCACGCGCCGCACGACCGCGCCGACGCGCGCCGACGCGGCCACGAGCGTCTGTAGATCGTCGGCGAACAGGTTGATCGACACGTCGGCGCGCGAGCCGCTGATGAGCTCGTTGGTGCGATCCTCGATCGGCTGAGACACCGACACGAAGGTCCCGACGACGCGGCCCTCGACGCGCGACTTGATGACCTCGGACAGCGCGTCGAAATCCTTCGCGGTCTTCCACTTGGAGGGGGGCGCGAGGTGGACGAAGATCTCGGTGCTGTCGTTGCCGACGGGATCGACGGCGACCTCGGCGCGCCCGGTCATGCCGAGCGAGCTCTCGACCTCGGGCAGCTCGGCGAGCACCCGCTCGACCTGGAGATCGAGCTCGCGCGCGCGGCCGAGGCCGATGCTCGGCGCCCGGCGCACGGTGACGACGGCGTCGCCCTCGAAGATGCGCGGGACGAACTCGGCCCCCATTCGCCCGAACAGCACCGCCGCGACCACAAGCAGGACGATCGACGCGCCGACCAGCAATCCGCCGCGGGACACGAGCCACGGGAGCCGCGCCTCGTAAGCGTGGGTCAGCTTGTCGAGCAGCCCGCCCGAGTGAGCCTTGGGCGGGGGCATCAGCGCGACCGTCACGCCCGGAAAGAACGCGACCGCGTACACGAGCGCGCCGAAGAGCGCCGCGGCCATGGTGATGGCCATCGGCCTGAACATCTTGCCCTCGACGCCCTCGAGCGTGAGCAGCGGCACATACACGAGCACGATGATCGCGATCGCGAACGCGACCGGCCGCCCCACGCTCGCCATCGCCTCGCCGTACGCCCTGCCCCGCGCGGCGCCGCGCAGCGCCTTGCCCGCGCAGGCGGCGCCCACCGCCTCGAGCATCACGACCGGGCCGTCGACCAGGAAGCCGAAATCGATCGCGCCGAGGGACATCAGATCGCCCGTCACGCCCGCGACGCGCATGATCGCGATGGCGAACGTCATCGAGATCGGCACGCCCAGCACGACCGCCAGCGCACCCCGCAGCGTCCCGAGGAACACCGCGAGCACGATCGTGACCACCGCGACGCCCTCGGCGAGGTTTCGGCCGACGGTGGCGAGGGTGCGCCCCACCAGCTCTCGGCGATCGTAGAGCACGTCGATCTGGACGCCCGGCGGCAGCGTCTTTCGGATCTCGACGAGGCGATCGCCGACGCGGCCCACGACGTCTCGGCTGTTCTCGCCCAGCAGCATCATCACGATGCCGGTGACGACCTCGCCCTTGCCGTCGCGGGTGACGACGCCCTGCCGCAGCGCCGAGCCGACGCGCACCTCGGCGAGGTGTCGCACGAGCACCGCGCCGCCCGAGCTGTCGGCGCGCACGACCACCTTCTCGATCTCCTCGCGCGACGCGAGCAATCCCTGACCGCGCACGGTGAAGGCCTCGTCGCCGCGCTCGAGGTAGCCGCCGCCGACGCTGAGGTTCGCGTCGCGGAGGGCGCGCGCGAGATCGCTCAAGGTGACGTCGTTGGCCCTGAGCTTCTCGTTGCTCGCGACGATCTGGTACTGCTTGAGCTCGCCGCCCATCGCGTTGACCTCGACGACGCCGGCGACCTCGCGGAGCTTCGGTCCGATGCTCCAGTCGAGCAGGGTGCGAAGCTGCATCGGAGTGTGCTGGTCCGAGCGCACTACGAACTGCAGGATCTCGCCGAGCCCGGAGGAGACAGGCGCGAGCTCGGGGACCTCGGCGCCCGGCGGGAGCTCGACGCCGCGCAGCCGCTCGAGCGCCACCTGCCGCGCGAACCACACGTCCGTCCCGTCGCGAAAGACCACGGTCACGGCCGACAGGCCGCCGCGCGACACGGACCGCAGCTCGACCGAGCGGGGCGCGCCGTTGAGCGCGGCCTCGATCGGGTAGGTCACGCCGCGCTCGACCTCGACCGCCGAGAGCCCCGGCGCGCGCGTCAGCACGCTCACCTGCACCGTGGAGACGTCGGGGAGCGCGTCGATCGGCAGCGTCGCGAGCAGCGCGGCGCCCACCGAGAGGATCAACCCTTGAAGGATCATCACGAGCCATGGACGGCCCGTCGACCACTGCACAAGCCACGTCAGCAACGCGCGCTCACCTGTAGAGTTCGCTCTTCAGCGCGAAGACGCCCTCGACGGCGATCTTCTCGCCGTCGGTCAGGCCCGCGTCGACGGCGACGTTGACGCCGTCGTCGACCCCGACGGTGACGTGGCGCGGCTTCGCGCGCAGCTCGCCCTCCATCACGAAGACCACGGCCTGTCCGTCGACGTAGGTGATGGCCTTCTTCGGCACGATCAGCGCCTCGACCGCGGCCTTGCTGCCGCTCACGACGGCGCTCACGGACTGGCCGCTGCGGAGCAGCCGCGCGCGGTTGTCGATCTCGACGCGCACGGGCGCGCTCTTCTTCGTCGCGTCGACCACGCCGCCCACCTGCGCGACGCGCCCGGGAATGTGGACATTGGGGGACGAGAGCGGCGTGACGACGAGCGAGTCGCCCTCGTGGACGAGCCCGAGCTCTCGCTCGAACACCTCGAGCTCGATCCACAGGTGATCGAGATCGGCCACCCGAAACGCGATGTGGTTGTTCTCGACCGACTGACCGGCCGCGAGCCGCCGCTCGACGACCGTGCCGCGCATCGGCGCCCTCAGCGCGACCACGCCGTGCCCTCGCCCGCCGTCGCCGCCGTAGGTCTTCGCTCGCTGCTGGGCCTCGGCCTGCTGCGCCGTCCACTCCTCGAGCGCGGCCTCGGCCAGCTCGACCTCGCGCGCCGTCGTGAGCCCCTTGGCCGCCAGCTCTCGCTCGCGGTGGGCGTTGAGCATCGCGGCGCGCTTGTGCGCGCGCATCACGCGCACCTCGGACTGCGCGGCCCCCAGCTCCGCGCTGTCGATCTCGGCGAGGACATCGCCCTTCTCGACCGAGTCGCCCTCGACCTTCAACACGCGCCGGACGAAGCCGCGCACGCGGGAGCCCACCGCGGAGACGTTCTCGGGATCGAAGATCGTCGTGCCTACGAGGCGCACCGACGGCTCGACCCGCGCGCGCTTGACCACGCCCTCTCGCACGCCCGCGCGCTCGCGGAACGCTGGGGACATCACCACCACGCCGCCCTCGACGCGCACGGCCGCGGGCTCGACGACCGGCGCCGCCTGCGCGCGCCCCTTCAGCGCGACGGCCGCGCCACCGGCCGCCGCCGCCAGCACGACGGCGGCGATGGGGATCATCCACCACCGGCGCAGCCTCGTTCCCGGGTCTCTCGTCAGGGTCTGTTCCACGAATCTCCCGCGTCGTCAGGATGAAGACACGTTCATCTTCGGAGGCCTCTAGCACCCACCTGGCGGTCCGTCCAGTGGCCGAGGTGACTGTGACGCTCAGCGCTCGACGACGCGGGCGGCGCGGCCGTCGATCTGCAGCGACGCGCCCGGCGCGGCCGACGCGCGCTTCACCATCGCGAGCCCCCTCACCTTGCCGTCGACGATGGTCGCGCTGGTGACCGTCCCGACGGGCGCACCTGCCGCCAGCACCTCGACGCCATGGGCGGGCGGCGGTCCGTCGGCCTCGAACGGCACGAGCAGGCGGTGGACCTGGCCTCGCATCTGCAGCCGACACACGACCTCTTGACCGAGGTAGCAGCCCTTCTCGAAGCTGACGGCGCGCGCCTCGAGCGCGGCCTCTTGCGGATACGTCTTCGCGTCGAAGTCGGCGCCGAACGCGGGGACCCCGGCCGCGAGGCGGAGCGTCTCCCACTGATCGCCCGTGAGCTGATCGCCGGGCGGAGTCGTGCCCGCCGGCACCCACAGCGCGCGCGCGCCCTCGACGCCGAGCATGAGCTCGGCGCCCACGTCTCCCGCGTCGAGCACGAAGACCATGGCCCCCTCGCCAGACGCGTCGGCGAGATCGACGTCTTCCATCACGAGGTGGTGCTCGAGGTGGGCGAGGAGCTCGGCGACGGGCGCGGAGACCCCGACCAGCAGCCGCTCGCCGTCGACGAGCACGCACGCGTCGGTCAGGATGCGCCCGACCTTCGAGAGCACGAGCCCGTACGAGCCTCGCGAGGGGCCGAGCTTCGACAGATCGGACGTGATCAGGCCCGCGAGCCACGTAACCCGGTCGCGTCCTCGCACCTCGATGATGCCCAGCGCGGGCGCGAACCAGCGGCTCATCGACGCCTCCTCGACGCGCGCGTCGCCGCGAGCCCGAGGCACGCCGCCACCAACCCGACCCACCCACGGCCGTCGCGCGCCCCTCCCGGCACGCCGCAGTCGCAGTCGCTCTTCTTCGGGGGTGTCGCGGGGGGCGGAGGCTTCGCCGGCTCGTCGCGGTGGGGCGACTTGAGCGCCGTCTTGCACGCGTAGCCGACGCCCTCGAGCGCGCACTCCTCGAGGGTCGAGCCGTCGGCGCGCTTGGCCACGAACGAGAGCTTCGGTCCGGCGACCGACACCTCGACGTAGTGGTGCGAGCTCTCGAGCGCGAGCGTCGCCTTCTGCATGCGGCGCTTCGGCGGATAGAGGGGCGCGCCCGCGCCGCCCGTGATCACGTACCTGAGCCCGTCGAGCTCGCCTCGCTCGTAGAAGTGATCGTGCCCTGCGAGCACGAGGTCGACCTTCTTGTTGCGAAACAGCTCGTTGATCTGCATGCGACGGAGCGTCTCGTTGGGGCCGTGCGGCCCGCTCGACGACGGGCCGTGGTGCATCACCACGATGCGGTGCGCGAGCCCAGCCTCGGACTCGGCGCGCGCCAGCTCTTCCTGGATCCAGGTGACGTCGTCGCCCTTCTCCCAGGACACCATCGCGTTCAGGAAGAAGAACCGCGTGTTGCCCCAGCGCATCGTGTGAAACAGCCCGCGGCGGTTGTCTCCCTTGACGTATCCAGGATGAAAATAGCGGATCCACGGCGGCGAGCCGAGCCCGAGCAGCTCGTGGTTGCCGACGCACGCGAACACGGCGCGGTCGCGGAGCAGCGGGCCCTCGATGCGGAAGAACTCGCGCCAGTCGGACGCGCTGTCGCCGTTGCCGACCATGTCGCCGGTGTTGATGAGGAAGTCGCCCGGCGCCGTCATCATCCGCTGCACGATCGCCTCGTGCGCGGGGTGGTCGTCGCGGCTGTCGCCGTAGGCGAGGAACGTGAACGGCTCGTCGCCCTCGGGCGCCGTGACGAACTTGCCAGCGGCCTTCGCGTCGCCCACCCGGAGCTCGTAGCCGTAGGCGGTCTTTGGCTCGAGCCCCGTCACGTCGAGCGCGTGGAACTCGGTCTTCTCGGCGGTCTTGACCTCTCGCGGCGCCCCGCTCGGGCCGCGGAGCACCACGACGCCGGGAGCCGGGGCGCTGGTCTCCCATTTGATCACGACGGCGCGAGACGTCAGCGCCTGCAGGTAGGGGCCCTTGGTGAGCTCGAGCCGCTCGGCGCGCGCGTCGCTCGCGGCCGTGAACACGACGGCAACGACGGCGGCGCGCGCGAGGCGGTCTCGGTTCACGTCACTTGCACTCGGCGCCGCACGCCTTCGACATGCACGTGAAGAAGGACCTCAGCTTCTCGCCGCAGCCCGGCGCCACCATCATGCAGTGGCAGTAGCACGACGCCGTCGTGCACACATCACCGCAGGCGTCGCTGTGTCCCATGCTGCACTCGCGCCCGCCGTCGTCGAACCACTCCTTGTCGCAGCTGACGTCGGTGCACGCGACACAGAGGCTCGAAGTGGTGTCAAATTTTTGAAGATCCATGCAGGCGCCGAAGCCGAGGGAGAAGGTCGAGAACGGCAGCTCGCTCGCCCCGCCTGCGCCAGACGCCCCGGCCCCACCTGCGCAAGACGCGCCAGCGCCGGCCGCGCCCGCGTCTGCACCCGCGCCCGCGTCACCTCCGGCCCCGGCGTCGCCACCTGCGCCGCCGGCCCCTGCCGAGCCACCCCCCCCCGCGGCGCCCGCGGCGCCGCAACCCGCGGCGCCGGCCGACTGCGCGCGCGCCGCGCACTGGCCATCCCACTTCACGTCGCAGCAGTAATCGTCGACGTCGCACAC
>CAUJFL010000304.1 GCA_963169165.1 Myxococcota bacterium
GCCAACCACCCGGGGTTCCTGGAACCCCACTGCCCCCACGGGCTCGGCGTCGGGGCGCCGGCCCCTCGGCGCTGCCGCCGCGCGCCTTTTGTGCGGTCGTGGTCGCGCGCGCTCAGCCGAGCAGCCGCTTCAGCACGCGGTTCACGATCTCCGGGTTCGCGCTGCCCCTCGTCGCCTTCATCACCGCGCCGACGAAGAAACCGAACAATCCTGTCTTGCCGGCGCGGTAGCTCTCGACGCTCTTCGCGTTGTCGGCGAGCACGCGCTCACACAGGCGGGTGAGCTCCGCCTCGTCGCTGACGACCGCCATCCCGCGCTCGGCGACGATCTCGGCCGGGGCGCGGGCGGTGCCAGCAATCGCGGCGTAGACCTCCTTCGCCTGCTTGCCGCTGATGGTGCCAGCGTCGACGAGCTTCATGAGGTCGGCGAGCTGCGTCGAGGAGGCAGGGAGCTCGGCGCCGAGGCCGCGCAACGTCACGCCCGAGAGCGCCTCGGTCTGGACGAAGTTCGCGAGGCGCTTCGCGTCGCCGCCGTACGCCGACGAGGCGTCGTCGAACCACGCCGCGATCGCCGGGTGCGCCGTCAGCACCTTCGCGTCGTAGGGCGTGAGCCCGAGCGCCTGGTACCTCGCCCGCTTGACCCTCGGCAACTCGGGCAGCGCCGCGCGCTCGCGGTCGACCAGCTCGCGAGACAGCACGAGCGGGGGCAGATCGGGATCAGGGAAATAGCGGTAGTCGTGCGCCTCCTCCATGGAGCGCAGCGAGTAGGTCGTCTCGTCGCGCTCGTTCCACCCGCGGGTCTCCTGCACGACGCGGCGCCCTGTCTCGACGAGCTCGATCTGCCGCGCGATCTCGAACGCGATCGCGCGCTCGACGAACCGAAAGCTGTTGACGTTCTTGATCTCGCAGCGCGTGCCGAGGGGCTCTCCCGGCCTTCGGACCGACACGTTGGCGTCGCAGCGAAAGCTGCCCTCCTCGAGGTTACCGTCGTTCGCGCCGACGAACATCAGCACGTCGCGCAGCGCGCGCAGGTAGGCCGACGCCTCCTCGGGAGAGCGGAGATCGGGCTCGCCGACGATCTCGACGAGCGGCGTGCCGGCGCGGTTCAGATCGACGATCGACTCGCCGCCCGCGCCGTGGACGCTCTTGCCGGCGTCCTCCTCGAGGTGGACGCGCTGGATGACCGCGCGCTTCGTGCCCTGCGCCGTCTCGAGCTCGAGGTGCCCCGAGGTCGAGAACGGCCGCGCGTACTGGCTGATCTGATAACCCTTCGGGAGATCCGGGTAAAAATAGTTCTTTCGCTCGAAGGTGCTCTCCTCGTGGACGTCGAGCCCGAGCGCGACCGCGACCCGCACCGCGAGCCGCGCGGCCTCGGCGTTCATCACCGGCAGGGCGCCGGGCAGGCCGAGGCACACCGGACAGACGTGCGTGTTGGGCGCGTCGCCGAAGGACGTCGCGCAGCCGCAGAAGAGCTTGGTCCTCGTCAGCAGCTGCGCGTGTACCTCGAGCCCGATGACCGCCTCGTATCCCGACGCCATGGCGACGGCGCGTCTACCACGGCTAGGATCGCGCCCGATGGGCTTGCTCGACGACATCGTGGCCGCGAAAGCGCGCGACATCACGCGGCTGCGCGCGGCGCCCTGCCCTGCCCGGCGGCCTGCGCCGTCGCGACCCGATCCGCTCGAGCGCTTGCGCCGATCCGCTGGTGCGCCGCTCCGCCTGCTCGCCGAGATCAAGCGGCGCTCTCCGTCGGCCGGCGCGCTGTCGGGCACGCTGTCGGTCGTCGAGCGGGCGCGGGCGTACGAGGCGGGCGGCGTCGCGGGGGTCAGCGTGCTCACCGACGCCGAGTTCTTCGGCGGCTCTTTCGACGATCTGGCGGCCGTGACCGCCGCGATCACCGCGCCGACGCTGTGCAAGGACTTCGTGCTCGACGAGGTGCAGCTCGACCACGCGGCGGCGGCGGGCGCGGCGATGGCGCTGCTGATCGTGCGGCTGCTCGACGACGCCGCGCTCGCGCGCCTGGTCATGGCCGCGCAGGCGAGAGGGCTGACGCCGCTCGTCGAGGTGACCGACGAGCTCGAGCTCGAGCGGGCGCTGTCGGCGGGCGCGCGGCTCGTGGGCGTCAACGCGCGCGATCTCGACACGCTGGTCATGGATCTCGCGCGCGCTTCGCGGGTCGTCGCCGAGGTCCCCCGCGAGGTCGTCGCGGTGCACCTGTCGGGGCTGTCCACGCCGGAGCAGGTCCGTTCGGTCGCGGCGGGGCGCGCCGACGCCGCGCTCGCGGGCGAGGCGCTGATGCGGGCCGATGATGCGCGGGCGCTGCTCGCGAGCTTCGTCGAGGCGTGCGGGTGAGGCTCGAGTCGCTCGTCGACGCGTACCTCGATCACCTGCGGGTCGAGCGCGCGCTGTCCGAGAGCACGATCGCGTCGTACGGGCGCGATCTGTCCAAGCTCACGCGCCTCTGCGACGCGCGCGGCGTCCACGAGCCGTCCGCGATCGACGAGGGCACGATCTCCGCGGTCGTCGGCGAGCTGTCTCGCTCGCGCCTCGCGCCGCGCTCGCTCGCGCGGCACCTGTCGGCGATCCGAGGGTTGTTCAAGTTCGCGCACAAGGAGCGCGTGATCTCGCGCGATCCGTCGACGCTGCTCGAGCGACCGAAGATGGGTCGAAGGTTGCCGCGGGGCCTCTCGTTCGACGAGGTGACGACGCTGCTCGACACGCCGAACGAGGAGACGCCGCGGGGACGCCGCGATCGCGCGATGCTGCACGTGATGTACGCGGCGGGGCTGCGCGTGAGCGAGCTCTGCGCGCTGTCGCTCGACGACGTCGATCGGCAGCGGGGCGTCGCGCGGGTCAAGGGGAAGGGCGACAAGACGCGGCTCGTGCCGCTGACGCCGATCGCGCTGTCGCTGCTCGACGCGTACGCGTCGACCGAGCGCCGCGCCGCGCCGACCGAGCGCGCGCTGTTCGTGTCGCCGCGCGGGGGCCGGTTCACGCGGCAAGGGCTGTGGAAGATCGTGTCGCAGACCGCGCGCGCGGCGGGGATCACCCGGCCGATCTCGCCTCACCAGCTCCGACACAGCTTCGCGACGCACCTCCTGCGAGGCGGCGCGGACCTGCGCCTGGTCTCGGCGATGCTGGGGCACGCGGACGTCGCGACGACCGAGATCTACACGCACGTCACGCGCGATCACCTCGCCCGCGTACACGGACGCGCGCACCCTCGCGGCTGACTTCGAGCGGCGCGGGCGCTGATGCTACGATGCGTGCCCTTGTCGCCGCTCGTGACGCGCCCGTTCGACGTCGTGCGCCCCTCGGCTGGGCGCGCGCCCGTGATCGTCGAGGTGCCGCACGCCGGGCTCGAGCTCGACGCGGAGGCGGCCGCGTCGCTCACGGCGCCGGTGCGCGCGCTCGCGCGAGACGCGGATCTCTACGTCGACGAGCTGGTCGCGCACCTCGTCGACGCGGGCGTCACGCTGCTCATCGCGCGGACCAGCCGCTACGTGGTCGATCTGAACCGCGGCGCGGACGACGTCGACGCCGCGAGCGTCGTCGGCGGCAAGGGCGCGACGACGCCGCACGGGCTCGTCTGGAGCCGCGCGACGGACGGCGCGCCGTGCCTCGTCGCGCCGCTGTCACGCCGCGAGCTCGAGCGCCGGATCACGCGCTACCACGCGCCTTACCACGCGACGCTCGGCTCGCTGCTCGACGAGGCGCGGAGACAGCACGGGTACGCGGTGCTCCTCTGCGCTCACTCGATGCCCAGCGACGGCGTCGGGCTCGACGGCCGCGCGCGGCCACGCGCGGACATCGTGCCCGGCTCGCGCGGCGGGACCTCGACGGCCGCGTCCGTGCTCCGCGCCGTCGAGCAGGTGTGCGCGGCGATGAGCCTGTCGGTGCGCCACGACGATCCGTACCGGGGCGGCTATTCGACCGGGCACTACGGGCGCCCCGCCGAGGGCCTGCACGCCATGCAGATCGAGGTCGCGCGGCGGCTCTACATGAACGAGGACCGCCTGACGCGCGTCGAGCGCGGCGCCGCGCGGGTGCGCGATTTCTACTCGCGCCTCGTCGAGCGCGTCGCCTCGTCCTGCCCGGGCGCGTAGAGCCACGCGAGCACCTCGGCCATCTCGCGCGCGGCGTCGGTGCCGTAGGTCCCGTGGCGCGCGCCCGTCAGCGTGAACAGCCTGTGCGCGACGCCCGCCTGCTCGAGGTGCTCGTCGCCCGCGCGCATCTCGGCCTGCACGTCGCGCTGGCCCATCACGAGCGCGACCCGCGACGAGATCGTGAAGCTCGAACCGAGCGGCGCGCGGGGCGACGCGAGCAGGA
This sequence comes from Myxococcota bacterium, assembly GCA_963169165.1. Taxonomy (GTDB): domain Bacteria; phylum Myxococcota_A; class Polyangia; order Polyangiales; family Polyangiaceae; genus JADLFU01. Next base: position 4,329 of record CAUJFL010000304.1, read on the forward strand.
TCGCGCGCGGATACTGGTCGGGGTGCCTCTTCGCGATCGACTCGGCGCGCAGCGCGCCCTCCGAGTAGCCGATGAGCGTGCGGCCCTTCGCGTCGAGCGCGCGACCACGCGCGCGCGACACCGCGTCGATGGCGGCGTCGACGCGGCGCGCCGCCTTCTCGACGTCGCCGCTCCACCGCCAGCGACCCTTTCTGTCGGGGCACGTGAGATCGGCCTGCACGGACACGAGCGTGCCCCACTCGCTCGCCTGCGCCGCGAACGCGCGGATCCCCGCGTGAGGATCGCCGCAGCGCCCGTGGAGGTAGACGAGCACGCGGGAGTCCTCGGGGGCGCCGTGCACGACGAACACAGGGCGATCGCCGTCGACCTTCACCGTCGCGAGCTCGCCGCGTCGCGGGCCCGCCGGAGGCTCGCCGCCAGCCGGCGCCGCGACCAGCGCCGACGCGCCCAGCACAACCCCGGCGATGAGCCCGCGCACCAGCCGCACAAAGCGAGCATAGCAACCCGCCCCGCGCGCCGAGCCTACCAATTCGGTCGGGCCGTACTAGGCTGCGGCGCGTGTTCGGGCTGTCGTTCGGCGAGGTCGTGCTGCTGTGCCTCATCGGCCTCGTCGTGGTCGGCCCGCGCAACTTGCCCCAGATGATGCGCCAGCTCGGCAAGACGGTGTCGAAGGTGCGCCGGCTCACCACCGAGATCCGCGAGCAGAGCGGCATCGACGAGATCCTCCGCGCCGAGGGGATCGAGCGCGAGGTCGCCGAGATCAAGAAGCTCGCGACCGGGCGCATCATGGAGATCCGCCTCGACGACGAGCCGAGCGCGGCGCGCCCCGTACACGTCGTGCCGCCGCGAAGCCGCGAGTACCCGACGCGCGGCCCCGACTCGTACGGCGCCCTGCCCGACGACGCCGAGCCCTACCTGCCCCCCGACGACAAGCCCGCGCCCTCGCTCTCCGCCCCGGAGGGCGAGCGCGTCGCGCGAGGTCGTGCCGGCCTCGACGTCCCCGAGCCCACCGCCTGATGACCGAGCCGTCGACCGAGCCAGATCGCCCGGAGGCCGCGGGCGAGTCCGCCGCCGTGATGTCGTTCTGGGAGCACCTCGACGAGCTGCGCTCGAGGCTCACGAAGGCCGCGCTCGCGTACGTGGCGGCGATGTTCGCGGCGTGGGCGGTGCGCGACCAGGTGCTCGAGTTTCTGTGGAGGCCGTTCGTCGCGTCGTGGAAGTCGGCGGGGCTCGCGGGAGAGCCGCAGCTGCACTTCGCCGCCCCGGGCGACGCCTTCATGGCGTACTTCAAGCTCAGCATGATCGCGGGCGCCGCGCTGGCCGCGCCGGTCGTGTTCTATCAAGTGTGGGCCTTCGTCGCGCCGGGCCTCTACAAGCGCGAGAAGCGCTGGTCGTTCGGGTTCGTGCTGTTCACCTCGCTGTTCTTCGTCGGCGGCGCGCTGTTCGGGTGGCGGCTCGCGTTCCCGATCTCGTTCGACTACTTCTTGTCGCTGACGGCCGACGCGAAGCACGCCGGTGTGCAGATCACACCGACCGTGATGATCGGCGAGTACCTCGACTTCGTCGCGCAGATGCTGCTCGCGTTCGGCCTCATCTTCGAGCTGCCGATCCTGCTCACGTTCCTGTCGATGGTGGGGCTCGTCAACTACCTGCAGCTGCTGCGGTTCTCGCGGTGGTTCGTCATGGTCGCGTCGGTGCTCGGCGCGGTGCTGTCACCACCCGACACGACGAGCATGGTGGTGATGACGGTGCCGCTGATCGGCCTGTATTTCGTGTCGATCGGCCTCGCGTGGCTGTTTGGCAAGCGCCCCTCCGACGAGCAGCTCGAGCGCGATCGACGCTGGCGCGAGGAGAAGAAGGCCGAGAGGGCGCGGCTGAAGGCCGAGAGGCGGGCCGAGAAGGCCAGGGAGGCCGCGGAGAAGCGCAAGTGACGGGGCCGCGGGTGTAGACTGTCCGCGATGACCGCGCGCGCTGCCCTTCGGCTCCTCTGGCCCCTGTCGCTCGTCGCCTGCGCGACCGGCCAGGCCAGCACGACCGACGAGCCAGAGCCAGTCACGGCGGGGACGGGCGGAGGCAACTCATCGGCCGGAGCCTCCTCGGCGGCAGGCAAATCACAGGGTGGGGGCGCGGCCGCGGGCGCCACGGCCGCCGGGCAGGCTGGGCAAGCGGGGCAGTCGGCGGCGGGGCAAGCTGGCGCGGGTCAGGCGGGGGGCGCAGAGGGGGGACAGCCGGCGCAAGGTGGGCAAGGCGTCGGCGGCCAGAGCGGGGGCCACGCCGGAAGCGCGGGGGCGAGCGGAGGCCCCACGTCCTGCGCGGGCAAGCAGGTGGGGGGCTTCTGCTGGTACTACGCGGCGTCGGCCTCACAGTCATGCGGCGCGGTCTGCCAGTCACACGGCGGGTACCACACCGCGACGAGAGACTTCGCGGGCAGCGGCGGCACGGACGTCGCCTGCATGGATGTGCTCGACGCCGTCGGCGCGCCGGGCGACGACGTCAGCACCCTCGGCGGCTCCGGCGCGGCGGTCGGGTGCTTCTACAGCCCGGTGCTGTCACAGCGGCACCGGGTGGGAGACACGCCCACGTCACAGAACGCCACCTACGACGTCATCGGCGCGCGGCGCGTGTGCGCTTGCAACGAGTGAGCACCGCGCGCGCCGCGATCGGGTAGCCTCGGCCGCGATGCGCCCGAGCACCCTGGTCCTCGTCCTGTCGACAGCGCTCCCCGTCGCGTGCGGCGGAGAGGCCGACACCCGCGCCGTCACGACCCAGGGCGCGGCGGGTCAGGCAGGCGCCGGGGGCGCGGCGAGCGGCGACGACGTGACGTTGACAGCGGGTGGGCACTCGCTGCGCGTCCGCACGTCTCCGCTGTCGCTCGAGCTCGCGGCGGGCGGCGACGTGCGGCTCACCTTGACCGCCGCTTCACTCGTGATCGGCACCGTCGCCGCGCCGAGCGACGCTGACAACTACGATCCCTACTTCATGGCGATAGGCAGGCACGCGCAGGACCCAGAGGGCCTCGCGTTCGAGACGCCGACGGCGGCGGCGATCTCCGCGCGCTCGGACGCCGAGGTCACGCTCTCGCTCACCTACCCTTCGGGCGCGGCGACGCTGACAGTCACGCGCGTGGCCGAGGGGAGGTTCCGCGCGAAGCTGACCCCGTCGTTCGCGAAGGCCGCGTACCTCCGCGTCGCGCCGCGCGTCGATCCGCTCGAGGGTCTGTATGGCCTCGGAGAGAACTTCGACTCGGTCGACAACCGCGGAAAGATCCGCCCGATGCAGATGGAAGGCGGGGCCGCCAACGAGGCCGGCTACACGCTCTCACACGTGCCCATCCCGCTCCTGATCGGCACGACGGGATGGGGGATGTTCGTCGAGAGCCGCTTCCCCGGGGTGTTCGACGTCTGCGCCGCCGCGCCCGACGTCGTCGAGGCGACGTTCGGCACCGGCCTGCGCTCCGGCGACGGGCTCGTGTTTCACCTGTTCTCGGCCGCGCACCCGCTCGACGTGACCAGGCACTACTACGAGGTCACGGGCTATCCGCGCCTGCCCGCGCGCTGGGCGCTGGGGCCGTGGGTGTGGCGAGACGAGAACGAGGACCAGGCAGAGGTGATGAGTGACATCGCCAAGCTGCGCGCGCTCGATCTCCCTCACACCGGGCTGTGGATCGACCGGCCATACGCGACCGGGGTCAACACCTTCGACTGGAACATCAAGCAGTTCCCTGAGGCGCAGGCGATGATAGACGAGGCCCACGCGATGGGGCTGCGGATGGCCATCTGGCACACGCCGTACGTCGACGAGAAGGACCCCAGCACCAAGGCGCTGTTCGACGAGGTGAAGCAGCAGGGCTACCTGCCGCCGCAGTCCGGGCTGCCGCTCAACAAGTGGGGCACGCTGATCGATCTCACCAACCCCGCGGCCTACGCCTGGTGGCAGGCGCACATCGAGAAGTACACCGAGCAGGGCATCGAGGGGATGAAGCTCGACTACGCGGAGGACGTCATCCCTGGGCTCGCGGGCGTGCGCAATCCATGGAGATTCGCGGACGGCAGCGACGAGCGGACGATGCACTCGCTCTACACCATCCTCTATCACAAGGTCTACGCGGAGACGCTCCCCGAGAGCGGCGGCTTCTTGCTCGCGCGCCACGGCACCTACGGAGATCAACAGTGGGCCAGCGTGATCTGGCCGGGCGACCTCGACGCGACGTTCGACGTGCATGGCGCGAAGGCCAAGTCGCCCAGCGGCTCGAGCTACACGGCCGTCGGCGGCCTCCCGGCGTCGATCGTCGCGGGGCTGAGCGTGGGTCCGTCGGGGTACCCGTTCTACGGCGCGGACACCGGCGGCTACATCCACTCGCCGCCCGACGACGAGCTGTTCCGGCGCTGGTTCGAGCAGACCGCGCTCTCGACCGTGATGCAGGTAGGGAACGGCGCGAGCACGGTCGTCTGGGATGACTTTGCAAAGACGGGTTACACGCAACAGACGCTCGACTCGTACCGTGAGTACGCCCGGCTGCACCTGCGGCTGTTTCCTTACGAGTGGACCTTCGCCCAGCGGCTGCTCCACGACGGGCGCCCGATCGCGAGGCCGCTCGGGCTCGCGCACCCCGAGCTCGGCGTGCACCCCGACGACGTGTACCTGTTCGGCGATGACTTGCTGGTCGCGCCGGTGGTCACGCGCGGGGCGACCAGCCGCACGTTCGTCGCTCCGAAGGGGCGGTGGGCGCACCTCCTCACCGGCGAGGTCGTCGACGGCGGAGGAGCGCTCACGGTCGCCGCGCCGCTCGGGCGGCTGCCGCTGTTCCTGCGAGAGGGCGGGATCGTGCCGCTGCTGCGCCCGACGATCGACGCGATGGCGCCGACGACGCGCCCCGACCAGGTCGACTCGTACGCGACCACGCCTGGCGTCCTCTGGGCGCGCGCGTTCGTCGGCCCGAAGGCGAGCTTCACGGTGTTCGACGGCGCGACGCTGGCGACCGAGCGGCAGGCGGACGGCCTCGCGCTGTCGTCGACGGACGGCGCCGAGTTCCAGCAGGGCGTCGTGTGGGAGCTCGTCGCGGACGACGCCGCGCCGTCGTCCGTCACGCTCGACGGCGCGGCGCTCGCGAAGGTGCCCGACGCCTCCGCCGCCGCGAGCGGCTGGGCATACGACGCGTCCGCGCGCGTGCTGCGGGTGCGCGTGCCCGCGGGGTCGCACGCGGTGAAGGTCGCGCCGTGAGCCCTGTGCTAGTCGGCCGGGGATGACGATCCGCAAGATCGCGACGATCGGCCACCCCGTGCTGCGGCAGCGCTCGCGTGAGCTCTCGCCCGAGGAGCTGGCCGCGCCCGAGACGCAGCGGCTCATCGACGATCTCGTCGAGACGATGCGTGACGCGAACGGCGCGGGGCTCGCCGCGCCCCAGATCCACGAGCCGGTGCGCGTCGTGGCGGTCGAGGTCGATCGCAACCCTCGGTATCCATACAAACCTCGCGTCCCGCTCACGGTGCTCGTGAACCCGGTCGTCCAGCCGCTGTCACAGGAGACGTTCGACAACTACGAGGGGTGCCTCTCGGTGCCGAACCTGCGCGGCGTCGTCGCGCGCTTCGCCGAGATCCGCGTGACCGCGCTCGATCGCCGCGGTCAGCCGGTCGATTTCGTGGCGAAGGGGCTGACGGCGGGCACGTTCCAGCACGAGCTCGATCACCTCGACGGCAGGCTGTTCGTCGACGGCGTGACGGACACGACGACGCTGACGACGTGGGGCGACTTCGACCGGTACCATCGCGACGCGTTCGTGGAGCGGGCCAAGCAGCTCGTCGACAGGTACGGCGCATGAGCGCGCGCGGGCTCGACGCGACGCGGGCGTACTACGACGACTTCGCGCGCGGCTACGAGGCGCGGCGGCGCCCCAACGATCCTCACGGGTACCACGCGCTGCTCGACGATCTCGAGATCGAGCTGGTCGAGCGCTACGGCGCGGGCCGCGAGGTGCTCGAGGCTGGGTGCGGGACGGGCCTCTTGCTCGAGCGCTTCGCCCGGTTCGCACAGCGGGCCGCGGGCTTCGATCTCTCGCCTGGCATGCTCGAGCTCGCGCGGGCGCGGGGGCTCGACGTGCGCGAAGGCAGCGTGACCGAGATCCCGTTCGACGACCGTTCGTTCGACGTGACCTGCTCATTCAAGGTGCTCGCGCACGTCCCCGACATCGCGCGCGCGCTCCGGGAGATGGCGCGCGTGACGCGCAAGGGCGGCGTCGTGATCGCCGAGCTCTACAACCCGTGGAGCCTCCGCTTCGTCGCCAAGCGGCTCGGCCCGCGGGGCGCGATCTCGGCCGGACGCGACGAGGGCGACGTCTACACGCGCTTCGACTCGCCGCTGGCCGCCCGCGCGCTCGTGCCGCCTGGCTGCGAGCTCGAGGCGGCGCGGGGCATCCGCATCGTGACGCCGGCCGCGATGGCGTTTCGTCTGCCGCTCCTGGGGCGCGCGCTGCCGCGGCTCGAGCGCGCGCTCGCCGACTCGCCGCTCGCCGCGTTCGGGGGCTTCTACGCGATGGTGCTGCGCGTCGGGTGACGCGCGGCGCGGTCACCCTCGCAGCGACGCGCCGAGCTCGGCCCTGACCGCCGCGACCACCGCCGCGTGGCGGGCGTCGACCTCGGCGTCGGTCAGCGTGCGCGCGTCGTCGGCGCCGAGCCGCGCGCGCGGATCCCGGTAGACGACGTGAAACGCGAGCGAGCGGTGGTCGAGGCCGAGCTTGGCCTCGTCGCGGTAGACGTCGAACACCTCGACCTCCTCGCACAGCTCGCCGGCGGCGCGCGTGATCGCGGCGGCGACCGAGGCCTGCGGCACGTCGTCATGGACGACGAGCGCGAGATCGCGCAGCGCGGCGGGCACGCGCGGGATCGCCGAGGCGCGCGGGCGCGTCACGCCGAGCTCGTCGAGCGCGTCGACCGACAGCTCGACGACGACCGCGCCGGCCGGCACTTCGACCTCGGCGGTGACGTCGGGGTGCAGGATCCCGAACGAGCCGACCACGCGGCCGTCGACCGAGAGCTCGGCCGACGCGCGAGGGTGGTGGTGCGCGGGCCTCCTCGCCGGGTCGTACGGCGTGACGTCGGGGACGCGCCCGACGGCGCGCGCGACGAGCTCGCACGCGACGCCCTTCGCGTCGTACACGTCGTGAGGCTCGGGCGCGGTGAGCCACGCGGGGCGCGGGCCGGAGAGCACGACCGCGAGCCCTCGCCGCTCGGTGGGGAGCGACGCGCCAGGCGCGGGCGGGTGGAACGTCGCGCCGATCGTGAACAGGCGCGCCGCGTCGACGCCGTGGCGCTTCGCGCGGCGCACGGCGGACGAGAGCCCCGGCAGCAGGCTGGTGCGCATCACGCGCTGCGCGTCGGACAGCGGGTTGAGGATCGTGACGGAGCTGTCGGCGGCGCGCACCTGCGCGAGGTCCTCGGGCGAGACGAACGCGAAGGTCACGGCCTCGGACAGGCCGAGCTCGATCGCCGCGCGTCGCAAGCGCGACGTCGTGGTCACCGGCGCCGAGGACTGCGGGACGATCGGCGGCAGGCGCGCGGGGATGTCGTCGAGGCCGCGCAGCCTCCCCACCTCCTCGATCAGATCGGCCTCTCGCGCGAGATCGGGCCGGTGCCCCGGCGCGTCGAACGTCGCCTGCGCTTCGTCGCCGTCGACCTCGCGGCAGCCCAGCCGCGCGAGGCACGCCCTCGCCTCGGCGAACGGCACCGGGACGCCGAGCAGCCCGTCGAGGCGCGCGCTGCGGAGCGTGATCCGGCGCGGGGTGAACGGTCGCGGCTCGGCGTGGCGCGCCCCCGCGAGCTGGCCGCCCGCGAGCGCGACGAGCTGCTCGGCCGCTCGACCCAGCACGCACCTGACGCCAGAGGGGTCGACCCCGCGCTCGAAGCGGTGGCTCGAGTCGGTGTGAAGCCCGTGGCGACGCGACGCGCGCCGCACGCCGCGCGGCTCGAAGTAGGCGCACTCGAGCAGCACCGTCGTCGTCGTCGCGCGGATCTCGCTGTTCTGTCCGCCCATCACGCCCGCGAGCGCCACCGCGCGCGCGCCGTCGGCGATGACGAGATCGTCGCCCGTGAGCGCGTGCGACGCTCCGTCGAGCGTGACGAACGCCTCGCCCTCGCCCGCGCGACGCACGCGGATCGCGCCGCCCGCGACCTCGGCGAAATCGAACGCGTGCATCGGATGCCCCGCCTCGAGCATGATAAGATTGGTAAGATCAACCACGTTGTTGATCGGGCGCACTCCGAGCGAGTGGAGCCTGTGCCGCACCGCGAGCGGAGACGGCCCCACGACGACGCCGCGCACTATCGCCGCGCCATAGTGGGGGCAGCGCTCGGGATCGTCGATCGTGACCGTGAGCTCGGCCACGTCGCCGAGCGAGGCGCGCGTCGGCGCGGGCGAAGTGAAGGGGAGGCAGAGCAGCGCGGCGAGATCCCGCGCGACGCCGACGTGACCGAGCGCGTCGGGGCGGTTCGGCGTGACGCCGAGTTCCAGCACGAAGTCGTGCGCCGACGGGACCGCGTCGACGAGCGATTGGCCCGCGCGCGCCGAGCCGGGCTCGAGCACCAGCAGCCCCTCGCCGTCATCGCCGATGCCCAGCTCGACCTCGGAGCAGAGCATGCCGTCGCTGACGACGCCGCCGATCGGGCGCGGCTCGATGACCATGTCGGCCTTCGGCAGGCGCGTGCCGAGCGGCGCGAGCACGACGAGGCCGCCAGGCGCGGGGACGTTCCGAGCGCCGCAGACGACCCGCGAGGTCGTGTCGCCGAGCGAGACCGTCACGAGCCGCAGCTGCGGGCGGGAGGGGTGCGGCTCGAGCGCGACGATCTCGGCGATCCGCGTCGCCGACAGCCCCTCGCCGAACTCTTCGACGCCCTCGACCTCGAGGCCGAGGGAGGTCAGCCGCGCGCGGACGTCGTCGACGTCGAGCGTCAGCGCCGGGAGCAGCTCGCGGAGCCACCGAAGCGAGACCTTCATGCGGCGACGTCCTAACGCGGCCCGGCCGACCCTGAAGAAAAATCGTGATGACAACGGGACAAAGTGCGGGTACCTGGCCGCCCGTTTTCAGACGTTCGTTTTGTGCACCCCAGGAGGATGTCGATGAGCTCTCGCAGCCTGATGTTTGGTTCGTTGGTCGTGTTCTCAGCCTTGATCGTGGCGTGCGGCGGTGAGACGCCCGCGCCCGAGGCCCCCAAGCCCGCGGTCTCCGCGCCGCCGCCCCCGGCGTCGACGGCCGAGGCCCACAAGGAGGAGCCGCCGCCCCCCCCGAAGAAGGAGGAGCCGCCGCCCCCGCCGCCGAAGAAGTAGTTCTCGGAGATCATCCCGGGCGCGACCTTCAAGTTCTCGCTCGCCGACTCGGCCGACGCCAAGAAGGCGGCGACCGCCGACTGCGAGAAGAAGTCGAAGAAGGACGAGAAGAAGCTCGCCGCCTGCATGAAGGACGTCGAGACCGCGGCCGCCGGCGAGGGCTCGCGTTTCGAGAAGGACGACAAGGGCAACTGGTGGTGGGTGTCCTTCGCGCAGGAGAAGGGCAAAGAGGTCATCGTGAACAAGGTCATGTTCAAGGTGAAGACCGACGCCGAGGAGGGCGGCAAGGCCATCCTCACGCCCGAGGGCAAGGACATGGGCAAGAAGCCGATGGCCAAGCTCCCGGCCGAGGTGACCATCGAGATCGTCGACGCGGGCACGATCGCGATGACCGATCCGAAGAAGGGCCACCTCGTCTTCAAGAAGTTAGAGACGAAGCTCGGCGCGAGGAGGGTGTCCGCGGCGCGGGCGCCCTCCTTCGTCATTTTGTCCGGGACGACTGCGGACTGACTCGAGGGGCGAACCGTGTGCCTCCGCCAGTGTCGCCTCCGCCAGTGTCACCGCGGCTCGGGTCGGGGTCAGCGCGGCGGCGGGGCTCCGGCGGACGCTGCCCCGCGCGGTGCGTCGTCGAGCACCGCCGCGCCGCCGTCGCGGTCGCAACGGAACGCGTCGCCTTGCGGCGTGCAAGTGAAGCTCGCCGTGCGCCCGCAGCCCTTCGCGTCGAACCTGCGCTCGTCGGGGCCGTCGTCGAGCGCGACCCGCTCGGGCGGACAGCGAAATTCCCTGGAGGCCGCGTCCTGCGCCGCCTTTCGTACGCTCGGGCGCTCCCGCGTGCAGCTCACGCGGCTCTGCATGTCAGGGGCGCAGAGGTACATCAAGGTGCGTCCGCACCCGTCGGCGCGCTGGCGCAGCTCGTCGACCTCGGTCACCTCGACCTGCTTCACGGGGCACTTCAGATCGCGCGACGCCTGCTGCGCGAGCTGGCTCGTACCGCACGCGAGCCCGAGGATCGCGGCGAGCAGCGTCGCCGACGCCGCGCGGCCGCTCACGGATCGACCACCCTGTAGTCCTTGATTTTATACAAAAGAGCCCGGTGGCTGATCTCGAGCAGCTCGGCGGCGCGCGTGCGGTTGCCTCGGGTCTTCTGCAGCGCGCGCCGGATGAGCACCTCCTCGATCACCCGGCTCGCCTTCTTGATGGAGAGCTCTCCGCTGGCGAGCTGCATCTGGATCGGATCCTCGGCCTCGCGCACGCGGTCGGGCAGATCGCGCCCGGCGATCACGTCGCCGTCGGCGAGCACCATCGCGCGCTCGATCGAGTTCTCCAGCTCGCGCACGTTGCCGGGCCACGGGTACGCGAGCAGCAGGCGCCGCGCCTCGGGGTCGAGGCCGCGCAGATCGGTGCCGAGCCGAGCGTTGTTGCGCGTGATGAAATGCTCGACGAGCAGCGCGATGTCGTCCTTTCGCTCGCGCAGCGGCGGCACGTGCACCGGCAGGACGTTGAGGCGGTAGTAGAGATCCTCACGGAACCTGCCCGCCTTCACGTCGGCGAGCAGATCACGGTGCGTCGCCGCGACGATCCGCACGTCGACCTTCACGTCGCGCGTGTCGCCGAGGCGGCGGATCGTCTCGTCCTGCAGCGCGCGCAGGAGCTTCACCTGCAACGCGAGCGGCAGCTCGCCTATCTCGTCGAGGAACAGGGTGCCGCGGTCGGCCTCCTCGAACAGCCCACGCTTGTCGTGCGACGCGTCGGTGAAGGCGCCGCGCTTGTGGCCGAACAGCTCGCTCTCGAGGAGGTTCTCGGGGATCGCGCCGCAGTTGACCGCGACGAACGGGTTCGCGCGCCGCGCGCCCCGCTGGTGGAGCGCGCGCGCGACCAGCTCCTTGCCGACGCCGCTCTCGCCCGAGATGAGCACCGTCGTCTTGAAATCGGCGATCTTCGCGATCGTCTTGAAGATCTCGCGCATCGCGTCGCTCTTCGCGAGGATCGCCTCGAACTGCTGGCCCTTCTGGATCTCGTCGCGGAGCGCGCGGTTCTCGCGGCGCAGCGCCTCGCGCTCCTCGGCCTTCTTCAGCGCGAGGATGATCTCGTCGTTCTTGAACGGCTTCGGCACGTAGTCGTAGGCGCCGGCCTTCATCGCCTCGAGCGCGAGATCCACGCTGCCGAACGCGCTCATCACGATCACGGTCGCCTGCGAGCCCTTGGCCTTGAGCGTCCCCAGGAGATCGAGGCCGCTCACCTTCGGCATCCGCACGTCGGTCAGGATGACGTCGGGATCGAAGCCGCCGACCAGCTCCAGCGCGCGCTCGCCGTTCTCGGCGAGCTCGACCTCGTAGCCGGCGCGCCTGAGCAGCGTGCGCAGGACGACGCGGATGTTCTCTTCGTCGTCGACCACGAGAACGCGCCTCACGATGCAAAAGTTTTAGGGTGAACCACGCCAGCTGCGCAACGATTTCTGTCGCGCATGCAAGCGCCGCGCGCGGGCAGCCTTGACCGCCGGGGCGCGCGGGCCCTAAAACCTCGAAGCTGGAAGGCAACCGTTGGCGATCGACCGCGAGAAGGTGCTTCAAGCCGCGACCAAGTTCGCGGAGAAGAAGCGATACGACAAGGCGATCGCCGAGCTCCAGCGGATCATCCAGGAAGATCCGAAGGACACGCGGACGCTCCTGAAGATCGGCGACTACCAGGTGAAGATGGAGGCGTACCCCGCCGCCATCGAGACCTACGAGCGCGTCGGCGGCCTGTACGTGCAGCAGGGCTTCGCGGTGAAGGCCGTCGCGGTCTACAAGCAGGTGCGGGACATCATCGCGCGGCATTTTCCGCAGGGCGAGGAGCGCTACGGCCACATCCTGCCGAGGCTCGCCGAGCTGCACCAGCAGATGGGGATGAAGTCGGACGCGATCAACGCGTACGACGAGTACGCGGCGCGGCTGATCAAGGGCGGGCGCGAGAAGGAGGCGCTCGGTGTCTTCAAGAAGATCGTCGAGATCGATCCGAAGAACCCGCTCGCGCACCTGCGGCTCGCCGAGGCCCAGGCCCGCATCAAGGACATCGACGGGGCGATCGCGCAGTTCTCCCTGGCGGCGAACCTGCTCATCGAGCTCGGGCGACGCGACGACGCGCTGAAGGTCGTCGAGCGGCTCATCCAGATCCGCCCCGATCCCGCGTTCTCGAAGGTGGCCGCGCAGATCCTGCTCGCGCGCGGGCAGCCCAACGACGGGCGGCTCGCGCTCGCGAGGCTCCAGGTCGCGTTCCAGGCCAACTCCGAGGATCCCGAGACGCTGCGCCTCCTGGCCAACGCGTTCGACGCGATCGATCAGCACCCGAAGGCCATCGAGGTCCTGAAGGAGCTGGCGCGGCTCGCGCGCAGGCTCGGCGATCAGGCGACCCTCGACGAGACGACCCAGTACCTGATGGAGGTCGCCGGCGGAGATCCCGAGGTGCGCGCGCTGCGCCGCGGCGGACCGAGCGTCGCGCCCCCGCCGCGCGAGGCGTCGGTCGTGTCGGTCGCGTCGAGCGACATCTCCCTCGAGGAGATCGAGTCGCTCGAGGCGCAGGCGGTCGACGAGGCGCCGTTCGAGCTGAAGCAGAGCCGGAGCTATCGACCTGGCCCGGGCGCGCCGAGCGGCGTGATCGTGTCCGCGTCGATCGAGGCGGCCGAGGACTTTCAGGAGCCCGCGTCGAGCGGGGTGTCACCGGAGCTGTTCGCGGCTCAGGCGATCGCCGACTCGACCGCGTTTCGTCAGGCGCGCCTGCCGCACAAGGCGGTCGAGGTGCTGCGGATCGCGATCGAGGTCGTCCCCGCGTCGGCCGATATGCGGATCGCGCTGCGCGACGCGCTGCTCGAGGCGGGAGACACCGAGGGCGCGGTCGGCGAGATGATCACGCTCGCGGCCATCCTGATCGAGCAGGGAGACACCGGCGCGGCGGCGCTCGAGCTGCAAGAGGTGCTGGCGATCATCCCGGGGCACCGACGCGCGACGGAGCTGCTCGGGCAGCTCGGCTACGGGGGGCTCGAGGTCGCCGACGACGAGCTCGGCTATCAGGGCGCGCAGACCGCGTTCGACGCCTACGATCCAGGCAACCCGCTGCCGACGTACGATCTCGAGGACGTGGGCGCGATCGAGGTGCTCTCGGCGACCGGAGGGCGGCCCGCGACGTCGCCGCTCGAGGAAACCGACGATCCCTTCGACCTCGGCCCTCCGCGCCCGCGGCAGCCGTCCGTCGCGGTGCGCGACGCGCTGCCGTCGTTCCAGATCGACGAGGACAACCCGTTCGACGATCTCCCCCCGGCGCCGCCCGAGGTCGTCCCGGAGGCGCGGAGCCAGTCGCACGCCGTCAACGCGAACGTGCGCGATCTTCGGGCGTTCCAGGGCGGAGACTCGCTCGAGGAGGGGCTCGAGGAGATCGATTTCTTCTTCGGGCGCGGGCTCTTCGACGACGCGCGCTCGGTCCTGAACGAGCAGCTCGCGCGGGCGCCGAACCACCCGCTCTTGCTCGACAAGCTCCGCGAGATCGACGAGGCCGAGGCCGCGGCGGACGATCCGCTCGATCACGCGGCCCCGTCGCTGCTGCTGTCGGCCGACGGCGATCTCGGCGACGCGCTCGACGCGCTCGACGACGCCTTCGAGCCCGTGCAGGAGGCCCGCCCGCAGATGCAGGGCGCCGACGATCAGGTCGACGTCGAGGCCGTCTTCGCCAAGTTCAAGGAGGGCGTGAAGAGCCAGGTCGAGGAGGGAGACAGCCAGACCCACTACGATCTCGGCGTGGCCTACAAGGAGATGGGGCTCGTCGACGACGCCATCGGCGAGTTCCGCACCGCCGGCAACGATCCGCGGCGCACCTGCGTGTGCCTCTCGATGGTGGGCGTGATCGAGATGGAACGTGGCCGCCTCGACCAGGCGATCGCCGCGTTTCACGAGGCGCTCGGCGCCAAGCACCGGACGGTCGAGCAAGAGCTCAGCTTGCTCTACGAGATCGCCGCGATCCACGAGGCCAAGGGCGAGGACGATCGCGCGACGCACTTCTTCCGCAAGGTGCAGCAGACGGATCCCAACTTCCGCGACGTCGCCGAGCGGCTCGCGGCGCTCGGCGCGAGCGACGATCCCAGGTCGCGCGAGCTCGACGACGCGGGCGACTTCGACGCGGTGTTCGACGACATCCTCGGCGCCCAGACGCTGCCTGGCGTCAGCGGCGTCGGCAGCGTCGCGAAGAAGCGGTTACTTGGGCGCGAGCGCGCCGGGCACCCAGCGCTCGAGCGACATGGCGACGAGCGCCGCGTGCGCCCCCGCGGCCTCGCTGGGCCTCAGCTCGTCGACCGCGCGCGGCGCGGACCGGCCGCGGGTCACCTCGTCGAACACCTCGGAGAAGCGCGCGAACGGGCGCTCCCAGGTGTAAGTCTGAAAGGACACGAACAGCGCGGCCCCGCGCGGCGCCGCGCCGAACGCGCGCGCGTCGGCCTCGGTCATGCACGTGTCCACCGACAGGAACGCGCGCACCGGGAGCGTCGTCGTCGCCATCGCGCTCGCGAGCCCGCCCGCCGGGTTGCACCCCGCGCCCGAGTGACCGACGACGATCACCCGCTCGAGATCGACGCTCGCGTGCCCTCGCAGCCCGACGACCGTACGCTCGACCAGGCGATCGAGATCGAAGCCGGGCCACAGCGCGACGGGCGTCTCGGACGACACCACCGACGACGGCGCCGCGACGAGCATGGGCGGCAACACGCCGCGCTCGATCAGCTCGGAGACGACGATGCGTATGTCAGGTTTGTCTGGTTTGCCTCCTGCCCAGTGAAACCGGACGTGGGACGCGTTCACGCCGTGCAGGAAGACGAGCAGCGGCCTCGGCGCGGCCGGCGCGCCGCGCGCCTGCGCGGGGACGAAGAGGCGCGCGACGTACGCCTCGGTCGGGTGGCCGGTATCGCGCGTGTCGTAGACGACGTCGACCGTCTTGCCGCGCGCGAGGATCGGGACCTGCGCGCCCGCGTCGCCCGCCGCGAGCCCGAGCGCGAGGAGGGCAGCGGCGGCGCGCGCGCGGCTCACGCGTCGAGCGCCCCTCTCGACGCGATCTCCTCCGCCGCGGTGGAGAGATCCTCGATCGCCGCCGCGCGATCGCCCGAGAGGTACGCGCGCAGGCCCATCGCCGCGACGAGCGCGAGCGAGGTGTTGACGCGCGCGGCGGCGAGCTCGCCCACGAGATCGGGGTGCTTCAGCAGCGTCTCGAGATCGTCGAGCACCTCGAACAGCTCCTTCTTCGCGCGCGCGCCGTCGTCCACGCGGTGAGTGTTATCGCGCGGGGCGCCCAGAATCCACCTTGCGCGGGGCGGTGAGCTCGTCGGGGGGGCGCGTCGCGCCGGGGCCGAGGCGCGTGAGGTCGAGCTCGCCTCGCGCGTCGACGGGATACGAGAGCTTGTAGCCGGCGTCGCGCAGCTGCTTGGCGATCCGTGGCAGCGCCTCCTCGGTGTGCGCGCCGTGGAGGTGAAACAGGATGACCGCGCCCGGGAACACCCGCGTCAGCACCAGGTTCTCGAGGTCGGCCGCCGGCAGGCCCTCCCAGTCGCGGGTGTCGACGTCCCAGAGGAATGAGCGGTAGCCGAGCCGCGTCGCGACCGCCTCGACGCGCGGCGAGTAGCCCATGAGCGGCGGGCGAAAGAGCGCGCAGGTGCCGTGCCCTGCGCCGCCGAGGAGCTCTTCTTCGACCTTCGCGTCGGGCAAGAGCGTGAGGTTGAGGTGGTTCGTGCCGTGGTTGCAGACGAGGTGGCCGTCGGCGCGCGCGCGCGCGAGCAGCTCGGCGTGGTCGCGCGCCCAGCGGCCGCTCGGAAAGAGCAGCGCCTTCACCTCGTTGCGCGCGAGCCAGTCGAGCACGCGCACGGCCTGGGACGTCGTGCGCGGGCCGTCGTCGAAGGTGAACACGGCGTGCCCGTCTTCGCCGGGCGTGATCATCGCCGGCGGCGGGAACAGCGTGCGGAACGCGGCGTGCTCGGGCTCGGCGCCCGCGTGAGCGCGCGCCTCGGCCTTGTAGAGCGTCGCGGGCGCGAGGCGCGTCGGGCGAAACACGAGCGTCGCGCCCTCCCACGACAGCGCGCCGTCGACCGGCGGATCGATGGCGAACGTCGCGGCGACCGCGGCCTCGTCCACCTCACCCTCGAACGAGAAGCGCACGGCCGCGTCGAGCGGCGCGCGATCGCCCCGCGGCGCGGCGCTCGTGATCCGCGGCGGCGGCGCGGCGGGCGCGCTCGGCGGCGGCGCGGGGGGCTCCGCCCGCGTCGCGCTCGAGGCGCGCTCGGCGGCGACCGAGCTCGGAGCGGCGCGCGGGCGCGCGAGCCAGGAGAGCGCGAGCGTCCCGGCGGCGACCACCCCGAGCAGCGCGAGCGCGCGGCGCGAGGCCGGCGTCACGACGGCTCCACGTCATCGTCACGGCGCGCGTCGAGCTGCGGCGGACGACGGTGCAGCAGCTCGCTCGCGGCGACGCGGACCGGCGGGCTCGCGTCGGTGACCTCGACGACCAGGCGCAGCTCGGCGCGCGAGAGCAGCGGCACGAGCGGCACCGCGACCTCGGCGGGCACCCACGGGTTGAGCACGAGCGCCAGCCTCACGCGCGCGCGCACGCTCCACCTCCCGCTTCGCGCCAGGGTCGCGAGGAGCTCGGGATCGCCGGGGCGCTTCGCCGCGACGACGAGGACGTCGTCCTCGGTGAGGCGTGGGTTGCCGAGCAGCGCCTCGAGCACCATCGGATCCGGATCGAGCAGGAGCTTCTCGAGGTGCGCGCGCGTCGGCCGTCGCGCCAGCGCCTTGCGCTCGCCGAGCGTCAGCGGGCGGCTCCCGCCGTAGTCGGGCGGGCGTCGCCGAGGCGCGGCGAGGGTCACCGCGCGCAGCGGTCGTCGCAGCAGCCGCGCGAGACCGAGGAGCGCGCGCCCCGCCGCCTCCTCGCGCAGCCTGTCGACTAGCTCCTCGACGCGCGCATCCGCGAGCGCCTCGACGACCGCGACGAGCGCCTCCCCACAGGAGCCGTCGGCCGCCTCGGCGCCGAGGCAGAGCTCGTCGAGCGCGAGCGCGGCGTCGGCGACGTCTCGCTCCGAGAGCCAGCCCCGCACGTACCCGGCTCGCAGCGCGCGGTCGGGCACGCCGAGCAGCGTGCGCGCGAGCGCGTGACCCGGGCCCGTCGCGCGAGGGATCACGGGCGGGCCCGCATCGCCCGGAGGAAGGCGACGACCGCGCGCACCGCCCAGCGCCCCCGCACCGAATGGAAGATCTCGAACGCGTGCTGCGCGTCCGGCACCTCGATGTAGGCGACCGGCTGCGTCGACGCCTCGTCGAGCGCGTCTCGAAATTTTCGGCTCTCCTGCACCGGCGCGAGCGAGTCACGGTCGCCGTGCACGAGCAGGTAGGGCGGCGCGTCCGGGCGCACGAGCTCGACCGGGGACGCGAGGTGGAACAGCTCGGGCCGCCGCGCGAGGCTCGCCTTCATCACCACGCGCTCGAGGAAGGGAACGGGACCGAGGCCCGGCCAGTGTCGGTGACGATTCGAGAAATCGTAGACTCCATACAGCCCCACGCACGCCTTCACCGTCAGGTCCTTGGCGCAGAGCTCGTGGGGCAACAGTCCCTCGAGGTCGCGCCCCAGCGCGAGCGTCGAGGACAGGTGCGCGCCGGCGCTGTTGCCGGCGAGCGCGACCCAGGACGCATCCCCGCCCCACCGCGCGCCGTGCTCCTTGGCCCACGCGAGGCCGCGGGCCACGTCGTGGACGTGCTCGGGGAAGGTGGCGCGCGGGCTCAGGCGATAGCTCACGCGCACGCACACCCACCCCGCGGCGGCGAGCGCCGACAAGAGCGGGTTGCCCTGGTAGCGCCGGAACGACACGACCCAGCCGCCTCCGTGCACGTAGACCAGCATGGGCGCGCCCTGCGGCAGATCGGCGCGATGAAAGACATCGGCGCGCAGCGTGACGCCGTCGACGGTCGCGATCGGGAGGCCGCGCTCGACGACGACGCCGCGCTCCTTCTGCGTGAACGGCGAGAGGACCTCGCCGAGGCCGACCGGCGCGAGCCCGAGCTCGATCCCGAGCGGCGCGAGCGCGTCACGCGCGCGCTCGCCCGCCAGCCGACCGCGCGAGTGGATGACGAGGAGCCCCACGATCGCGAGCGCGGTCAGCCCCGCGCCCGCCAGGCCCCACGGCCCCGAGACCGCGCCCGCCCAGCCGCCGAGCCCGAGCGCCACGACGTGGAGGATCGCGTGGTGGAGCGCGAGCTCTCCGGTCAGCCACCCCGCGAAGAAGCTGAACGTCCCGATCGTCATCGTGGGACGAAGGGGCCAGCGCGCGTTGAGCATCGACGCCGCGGCGAGCGCCCCCCACGCGAACATCGCGTGCGGAGGGCCTGGCAGCGGGATCGTCATCGCGCCCACGGCTACCACCCTCCGCGACGGGCCGCGACGGGCGCGTGGCTTCGCGGTTGCGAGGACGGCGGCGGGTCGAGTAGCGTGCCCCGCAAGATGAAAAAGCGCGCCCTCCTCGTCCTCGCCATGGGCCTCAGCGGCCTCGCCCTCGGCCTCGTCGGCTGCAGCAAAGACTCGCCCGCGCCGACCCCCGCGCCCGCCGCGACGTCAGCCCACGCGGCCCCCGCGGCGACGCCCTCCGCCGCCGCGTCGCACGACGCGCCCGCCGCGTCGAGCGCCGCCCCGGCCGCGTCGAGCGCCGCGGCGGGGCCGACCGTGCTTCACGTCGAGACCGTGAAGGCCACCAAGGGCAAGGTCGACAACCCCGAGAAGCGGGTGAAGTCGCGCGCGATGATCCTGAAGAACAAGTGCGTGAAGGACGCCGCCGCCGACGGCAAGATCACCTTCACGCTCGATCTCGACAAGGACGGCAAGCTCAAGAAGGCCGCGCACAAGGTCGACGGCAAGGTGCCCGACGACGTCGTGAAGTGCATGGAAGACTGGATGAAGAAGAACCTCGAGTTCGACACCAACGAGGCCGAGGCCAAGCTCGAGGTGACCATCGCCGTCGGCCCGAACGTCAAAGCCGACAAGTGATCCTTCGGCGGCGCGTCGCCGTCGTCCCCGCGTACGAGGCCGCGAAGACCCTCCCCGAGGTGGTCCGCGGCCTCGCGCATCGTGGCTTCGAGGTGTGGGTCTGCGACGACGGCTCGACCGACGAGA
>CAUJFL010000305.1 GCA_963169165.1 Myxococcota bacterium
TGTGCCTTCGACCACTCGGCCACCTCTCCTTGACAAGCCCTCGCGCTGTCTCCCGCGAGGCGGCGGCGAGGAGTGCCACAAGCGCGCGCGTTGTTCAACCATGTTTTGTCGTGACGGTCCCTTCCCGCTCGACTTGGACACGCTCTTGCTTCTACGCTCGCGGTCCGGCTCGTCTCGCGTCGCGACATCCTTCCGTGCCAGGCCAGCTTGGCGGGGCTGCACGCGAGCCACCCGACCGCGCGCATGACCACGTCCAGTTTGCCCCCGAAACAGAGCGGCCCCCCCGACGCGACCAAGACCCAGGCCGCCGCCTGGCTCACCGATGAGCTCGATGCGGCGCCCGAGGACCGCCTGCGCGCGCTGCTCCTGCACGAGCGGGCCGCGCTGCTCCAGCGCTTCGGCGATGACGCGGGCGCCGCGCGTGACTTTCTCGCCGCGTTCAACGCCGACTCCGATTTTCGCGAGCCGCTCGAGGCGCTCGTCGCGCTGCTCACCCGTCGCAAGTCCGTCAAGAACCTCGGCAAGCTCCTCGAGGCGCTCGAGAGCGCCGCGATGTCCCCCGAAGAGCTGTCGCGCGCGAAGCTGGATCGCGCCGCGTTCGTCGCCGACCACCAGGGCAGCTTCGACCTCGCGAGAGATCTGCTCCGGGAGGCGGCGGCCGAGCGCGAGTCGGATCTCGCGCCGTGGCTCGAGCTCGAGATCCTCGCCGGGAAGATGGGCGACGGCGCGGGCCGCAGAGAGGCCTTGGCGGCGCGTGTCCCGCTCGCGGCGCCGCCGGCGTGGAAGGCGCTGCTGCTGCTCGATCTCGCGGAGATGGACCACGCCGCGGGCGACCACGGCGCGGCGCTCGCGGGCTGTCGGGCCGCGATCGCGATCGATGGCCCGTCGAGGTTTCGCGCGCTCACGGTGCTGGCCGAGCTGGCGCGGAGTCCGCGCGACGACGCCGCGCTCGCCGAGGCGCTGGAGGCTCAGGCGCACCTGGTGGTCGAATCGCTCGACGACCCGCAGGCGGCGGCCCGCGCGGGGGTGCCAGACCACGCGCGCACGTCGACGTTCGCGGCCGAGGCGTGGGCGCGGGCTGCGATGTGCAAGCAGCGGCTCGGTGACCTCGACGGCGCGGCGGCGCTCCTCGCGGCGGCCCGCGAGCGTTTGCCAGACGAGCTCGCGCTCACGATGCTCGAGCTGTCCGTCCGCGACGCGCAGGGCGACGGCGCGAGCAGCGCCGAGCTGGCGCGCGTCCTCATCGAGCGTGGCGCGCCAGGTGACGAGGCGGCCTCGCTCTGGATGCGCATCGAAGAGGAGGCGGCCGGCCGCGGCGATCGAGACGCCGCGCTCGCCGCGCTCGCGTCCGCGGTGGCCGCCGATCCGGCGTCGCTCTTGCCGCGCGTGCTCCACCTCGATTTCTTGTCGCTGAGCGACGACGGCGCGGATCACGCGACGCTCGCCGCCGCGCTCGAGGCCGCGGCCGACCACCTCGGCGCGGACGACTCCAAGGCGCGCGCCTACCTGCGGGCCGCGTGGGAGTGGGCCGTCTCGGCCAAGGACGCGGCCGGGGCGAAGGCGGCGCTGTCGCAGGCGGGCTTGCTCGGGGTTCCTCACGCGACGCTCGCGCGGATCGGTCGGTTGCTGGCGCAGATCTCGGGCGACCCGCAGTGGCATGACGAGGCGACGCGTCGGCTGCTCGCGGCGGGCCCACCCGAGGCCGAGGCGCCTGGGCTGTGGCTCGAGCTCGTGCGCGGACGGCTCGCCCGCGGCGAGCTCGAGGGCGCCGCGAAGGCCGTCGAGCAGCTCGCCAGCGCGCCGGGAGGGGAGTGGCTCGCGCGCGCTCTCTCTGCCTACGTCCTGCCCGCGCTGTCGTCGGGAGACGGGCCTCGAAGGCTGGACGCCGACGCGCTCGATGCGCTCGCGGCCGTCGAGCCCGAGCTTGCCCTGGCTGACGCGCTGAAGGTCGTCGCCGCTCGCCGCGCGCTCGCGGCGGGTGACGTCGACGGGGCGGCTCGGCGGCTCGGCGCCCTGCTCGAGTCGGACGCCTCCAACCTGCTGGTCGCTTCGTTCTACGCGTCGACGCTGCGCCACGCGGGGCGACTCTCCGACGCGGCGACGGTGCTCGACGGGGTCGCCGCGGCGGTCGACGATCGCGCGCTCGCCGCCTGCTTCTCGCTCGAGTCGGGCTTGCTGTCGTGGCGCGCGGGGCAGCGTGAGACCGCGCTCCAGGCGTTTCGTACCGCCCACGCGGCGCACCCCGACGCGGCCGCGCCGATGCTCGCCTGGGCGGGGCGCGCGGTGGCGCCCGACGATCGCCGGGCGCGCCGCGAGGCGATCGACAGCGCGCTCGCGAGCGGTGAGCCTCCGGCGCTCGCGGAGCTAGAGCGGCTAGGCCTCGAGCTCGGGCCTGGGGGCGAGGTAGACGCCGGTCGGGCGGCCCTCGAGGTGCTCGATGACACGGACGGCCCGCTCGGGCTCGCCGGCGCCGTCGCTCGGATCGTGTGGCCCGCCGTCGTCGGCGAGCGAGACGAGCTCGAGCGCGCGCTGTCGAGGGT
>CAUJFL010000306.1 GCA_963169165.1 Myxococcota bacterium
GCGCGCCTTCACCTTCGCGAACGTCATGGCCGAGAGCGGCGACAGATCGGGAGACGAGGTGAATCGCGGCGCCGAGCCGTCGGGGCGCGCGAGCCGCACGCGCGCGCGCCCCGCGGCGGGGAGCGCACCGGAGCAGACCCGCAGCGCGACGAGGTGATCGCCTCGCGTCGCCTCGACGCGAGCGGCGAGCCGATCGAAGAGGGCGTCCGAGTGTAGCTCATCGCTCGTGGCGAGCTCTTGTCCGTCCCAGATCAGGCGCGCCGCGCCGGTCGCGGCCGCGGAGAGCACGAGCGGGCCTGCCTCTGTCGTCACGCGAGACGCGACGTAGGTGCAGCTCTCCTTGCGCGGGTGCACGTAGAGATCGAGCGGTACCCCGCGCGCCGTCACGCCCTCGAGCACGGGGCGCCAGCGGACGTCGAACACGCCCCAGCGATGGCTGCGCGCGGCGTCGGCCCACGCCTTCGGATCGGCCTCGTCGAGATCGCGCTCGCGCACGCGCCCCGACGGATCGTGGAAGGGGCCGAGCACCGAGACGCCCGTGACGAGCCCGGGCGGCGCCGCTCGATCGGGGATCGGCTCGAGCGAGGCGGCGGCGAGGCGCGCGGCGTCGCCGATCGGGCCGCGCTCGTCGGAGAGCGCCTCGAGCCTCCGTCGCGCGCGACCGGCCTGACCCCGCTCGTGCAGGGCGAGGATCGTCGTGAGCGCCGCGAAGCCCTCGCGCCCGCCCGCCTTGGCGCGCTTCGCCGCCTGGTCGATCATCGCGTCGGGGGTCGCCGCGGTCCAGCGCGCGTCGGTCGCAGGACGCACGGGGACGCGCGGCGCGCGGGCCTGCGGTCTGTGCGGGGGCGCCTGCGGGGCCTTGGCCGCGAGCGCGGGGAACGAGAGCAGGCCGAGCAAGGCGAGGAGTCGTCGTCGCACCGAGCGACTCTACAACACGCGTCGCTGTCGTCGTGGGTCGCCCGTGCGGCGACGTTTGCCAGCGGGCGCCGGTCGGTGGCACAACGCCGCGCGATGGAAATAGGACTGCACCTGCCGAGCGCGCAGCCTGGCGCCACGGCCGAGGGGATCATGGAGGTCGCGCTCGCGGCGGAGGCGCTCGGCTTCGACGCCGTCTGGGCGTTCGACCACCTGATGACGCCGGTCGCGCTGTCCTCGCAGTATCCCTATGCGCGCAGCTACCCGATCGCCCCGACAGATCCGATCTTCGATCCGCTCGCGCTGTTCGGCGTGCTCGCGGGCAAGACCTCGCGGATCAAGCTCGGCACGGGCGTGCTGATCTCCGCGTACCGCCACCCCATCGTGCTCGCGAAGATCCTCGCATCGATCGAGCGCTTCGCCCCCGGTCGCCTCGTGCTCGGCCTGGGAGCAGGCTGGATGCGGGAGGAGTTCGACGCGCTCGGCGTGCCGTTCGAGCGTCCGGGCGCGCGGCTCGAGGAGATCGTCGGCGCGCTGCGGGCGATCTGGAGAGAGGCGCCGTCGGGGTTCGACGGGGCGCTGTACCGCTGGCCCGAGGCTGGCTTCGCGCCTGCGCCGTCGAGGCCGATCCCGATCCTCATCGGCGGTCACTCGGACGTGGCGCTCGAGCGGGCCGCGCGGGTGGGTGACGGCTGGGCGATCGCGCTCGGGAGAGGGCAGGGCGCGGGCGTCGACGCGATCGTCTCCCGCCTCGCGACGCTGCGCGAGCTTCGAGCGAGGCGCGGCGACGCGGGTCGACCGTTCGAGCTGCTGTGTCAGAACACGCTCGCGTTCGCTGACGCCGCCAACCCCAAGCTCCCGTTCGTCGGTCCCGCCGAGGTCATCGCCGACAACCTGCGGCGCCTGCGCGACGCGGGGGTGACGATGGTCGACCTCGCCGTCCACGGTCCGCCGTCCTCGATCGTCGAGGTGGCGCGGCGGTTCGTCGACGAGGTGCGGCCGAGGTTGCGATGAGCTCGGGATCGGTTGGTGCGACGTTTGCTCTCGCGCGCGCATGGCCTCCCGCTCGACCGGTCTGCCCGTGACCGCCGCCCCCAGCCCCGCAGGACCTGCGTCCTCCGCGAACAAAAGACGCCTCGTGGGCGAGGCTCCGTCCGCGGCCGCGCCGCGCAGAACGCCGATCGTCGCGAAGGGCTTCCGGCTGTTCTTCCTGCTGGCAGGCGTCCACGCGGTGCTGTTCCTGCCGGCGTGGCTGCTCACGTTGTCCGCCAGGTTCGCGCCCGCGCGGCACCTCGACGCGATGACCTGGCACGCGCACGAGATGCTGTTCGGCTTCACGAGCGCCGTGATCGCCGGGTTTCTGCTGACGTCCGTGAGCAACTGGACGAGCCGCGAGACGCTCGTCGGCGCGCCGCTCGGGGCGCTCGGCGTCGTCTGGGTGGCGGGGCGCATCGTGATGACGCTGCCGACGGGCCTGCCTTCGTGGGCGGTCGCGGCGATCGATCTCGCGTTCTTGCCGCTGGTCGCGCTGGCGATCGGCCGGCCGATCCTCGCCACGAAGAACACCCGCAACTTCGGCATGGTCGGCCTCGTGCTCGCGATGTGGCTCGGCAACCTCGCGCTGCACGCCGACGCGCTCGGGCTGCTGCCTGGCGCGCGAGGGCGGGCGCTCTCGCTCGCGATCGACGGGATCATCCTGATGATCATCGTGATGGCGGCCCGCGTCTTCCCGATGTTCACGCGCAACGCCACCGGCGTGAGCACGATCGCGGGGAACCCCAGGCTCGATCGCGCGGCCGTGGCGGCGATGCTCGCGACGACGCTCGCCGACGCTGCGGTCTCCGACGCGCGGGCGGGCGGCGCGCTGGCCGCGGTGACGGCGGCGCTCGTGGCGGCGCGCGCGTGGGGATGGGGCGCGCGTCACGCCGCGCGCGTGCCGCTCTTGTGGATCCTGCACGTCGGGCACGCCTGGATCGTGATCGGGCTCGCGCTGAGGGCGGCCTCGTCGCTCGGCGGGCTCGTGTCGCCCGTGCTCGCGACGCACGCCCTCACCGTGGGCGCGATCGGCTGCCTCACGCTCGGGATGATGTCGCGGGTCTCCCTCGGGCACACGGGCCGGATGATCATCGCGACGCCCACGATGACGACGTCGTTCGTGCTGCTGACGCTCGCGGCGCTCGTCCGCGTGGTCACCCCGATCGTGCGCGAGAGCGCGTACCGCACCTCGGTCTATGTCGCCGGCACGCTCTGGGCGGCCGCGTTCGGGCTCTTCGTCGTCGCGATCGTGCCGCTCGTGTTCACGCCGCGCGTCGACGGCAAGCCGGGGTGACGCGTCACGGTGCGCTCGCGCCCTCGCATGCCGTGTAGACCGGCGCCGCGCCGTCGGGCACCGGGACGCGCGCGCGGCACGCGAGCGAGCAGCGTCGATCACCCTGGAACGCGAAGTCGAGGCGGTAGGTGGCGCCGTCCTCGAGCGGCACCCGCATCGACGCCGCGCACGCGCCGTCGTCGACGCGCTGGGACACGCGCACGTCGTCGTACACCGTGCGGGTGCAGGTCTGGTTGGTCGTCGTGCTTCCGACGCGGGTGGTCCCGCACACGTAGGTCTCGGTGCGCGCGCGGCGCTCGGTCCGCCACACCACGTGAAAGAACGCGGCGCTGACGCCGACCACGCGCGCGCCGGGCTTCGCGCGGGTCGGGTGGACCTCGCGAGTGCTGGGATCGCGCGCGGCGGACCGCGCGACCTCCAGGCCGTCGACGGTGAACCGCTGATCGAGCTGCGCGCCGAGCGCGGCGTCGTACACGGAGCTCAGCTCGAGGTCTGCGTGGGGCGCGCGCTCGTCGGGCGCCGCGTGCATCGGCGGGAGCACGACGCAGCCGCTCGCCGCGAGCGCCGCCGCGCAGAGGGCCGCGCGCCTCTTCAACGGCCGAGCCCCACCGTCGTCGCAGCCCAGCGCGCCAGCTGGAGCGGGAGCGGCGCTGCGCGCGGCGCGACCTCGGCGTAGTGAGCGACGACGTCGGCCGCGGTGCGGTACCGAGGGCTCCAGCCGAGCTCGCGGCGCGCCTTGTCGGACGACGGCACCACCGCGACGTCGGCGTGCCGCATCCACGCCGGATCGACCGGCGGGCGCACGATGGGCGTCAGTTTGTCGAACGCGCTCGCGAGGCCGTCGCGCACCCGCGCGGGCATCGGCACGACGCGCATGCCCGCCTTCTTCGCGAGCGACGCGGGCGGCTCGGGGTGCTCGGCCGCGACGTTGAACGCGCCGCCCGCGCGCCGCTCCCACGCGAGCACGAACGCGTCCGCGACGTCCTCGTCCCAGACCACGGCCCACGGCGCCGAG